>JBGOTT010000065.1:0-15397 GCA_041476585.1 Gammaproteobacteria bacterium
CACCGTGCCGGCGAGCGACTCGCGGCGGGCGCACAGAATGCGTGCTGCCGAAGCCAACATCGCGGTGTGCGTATCGTGACCGCAGGCGTGCATTGCGCCTTCGACCGTGGACCTGAATTGCAGGCCCGTGTCCTCCGGCATTGGCAGCGCGTCCATGTCGCCGCGCAGCAGCACCGTGCGCCCGGGCAGGGCACCGCGCAGCTCCGCGACCGCGCCGGTGGTCGAGGACCCGGTCTTCCACTCAAGTGGCAGGTCGGCGAGCGCGGCGCGTACCTTGGCAAGCGTTTTCGGGGTCTGCAGCCCGAGTTCGGGCTCGGCATGGATCGCGCGCCGCAGCGCCACCGTGTCAGCCTGTATTGCCTGCGCAGCGTCGTACCAGCCCCGGGGCTCCGTCATAACTTGTGTCGCCATGTCGTTCACGCGCGTCTCCTCCGTCGGGTGCCCCGCGGACCGCCGGGCGAGATTGCCTCCAAGCACGGAGTCTGCGCGGCACATCTCCCCATTGACAATGCCTGTTTCGCCCTCGCGCAGCAAGGTCAAGCCCGCCCAGATCGAGTTTTTGCGGAGCACAGCGCCGATAAATTAGGTCGCTGCCTGTGCTTCTTGAACCTGTAGGTAAATTCCAACCACAGTGACGCGACGGCGTTGACGACGCTTTAGCTCCGAGACGATATCGCCTGTCACCGAAACGAGATCCTTGCCCTGAATGCTGGTACGCCAGGTCGAGATACTCTTGCTGCGCGACGTGCGGTAGGAAACAATGCAACGGAATCGCATCGCCGGAGTATATCTGTCTCCTTGCCCCGCTTTCAGCTCTGTCGTGCCGCAGCCTCGTCGGCGCGGATCTGCTCGATCGAGCGCTCGCGGTGCTTCAGCTACCTTCATCTAGATGTGGTCCCAAGCATTTGGACAGATTTGCGGGGTTTGTAAGTGGAGTCTCTGCCAGTGGAGGGTTATCGTGTTCAAGGCTGATCTGCCCATGCTCGCGCTTCTTCTGCCGCCGGCGGTCACGCTTCTTTTTCTGATCATTCGCGGGATCCGGCTGCGGGCTGCCCTGAAAAGCGTGCCGATCCGGATACACGTGGGCGGGACCCGAGGCAAGTCGACCGTCTGCCGCCTGATCGCGGCTGAACTGAAGGCCGGCTCGATCCGCACCGTCGCAAAGACCACCGGCACCGACCCAATGCTTATACTTCCTGACGGCGGCGTCAGGCCGTGGCGGCGTACGGGGCCGCCGTCCATTGGCGAGCAGCGGCGCTTCGCGCTGCTCGCGAGGCGCCTCGAGGCGCGGGCCATGGTGCTCGAGTGCATGGCGATCCGGCCCGAGTTCGTTCGGGCGAGCGAACGCGACCTGGTCCGCGCCACGATCGCCGTGATCACCAACATCCGCCCCGACCATCTGGAGGACACGCCTTCGATGGACGCGATCACCGAGGGCTTTCTCGGCCTCGTGCCGGAAAATGGCGTAATCGTCGTCAGCGAAGACGCGCTGTCACCAGCGCTGCGTCAGGAGGCGCAGGAGCGCGGAACGGCAGTCGTTGCCGTGAGGACCTCCGGTCTTTCCGCCGATGCGACCAACTTGGCGATTGCCCGTGCAGTTTGCGTAACGGCAGGAGCCGGCGCCGCGGCGCCGGAACCGCATTCCGTCGCGACCGATCCGGGCGCCTTTGCGCTTGCGGATCTCGATCTGCACGGGAAGCGTTTTCGATTTGCCAACGCCTTCGCGTGCAACGACGTCGTATCTCTGGATATCTTGTGGAAGGAGCATGCGGATAACGCAGACAAACCTGCTCCGGTCGTCGCGCTGCTGAATCATCGCAATGACAGGCCCCTGCGTTCGCTCCAGTTTCTCGACTACTTCGTCGCGCTGCGGCGCCGGCCGAAGATCCTGCTGCTAGGGAGCACGCCGTGGTTGCGGCGGGCGGCGCGGCATCGCGGCCTGGATTTCGGGACGGTGCCGGGTATGCCGTGGGTTTCCGGGAGCAGGATGCTGGAGCGGATCGCCGCGCGAGTGCCGAGCGGGTCGCTGGTCTGGGGCGTCGGCAATTACCACGGCCGGGGCGCGTCGATCGCACGGGCGCTGGCCGACGGAGGGTACGGATGTTCGCGCTGACCATGACGGTGGGCATCGCGGTCGCCGTCATCCTGCTCGAGCTGACCGGGCTAATCGCCGGCGGCATCATCGTGCCGGCCTACGTATCCTTGATTCTTTTCAGCCCCGCCTCGCTCGGAATGTTGCTGGGCATGGCGCTCGCGATTCTGCTCGCGCTTCGCTTGCTGGGCCAGGTCATTGCGCTGTATGGCGCGCGTCGCTACGGCATCAGCGTGTTGCTCGGAGGCGTGCTCAACGCCTTCGCGCAGAACCTGCTCGCACCCGCCGCGCTGCCGATCGAATGGTCGGCCTTCGGCTATCTGGTCCCCGGGCTGATTGCATACCATTTCGACCGGCAGGGGGTCGTGCGCACGGTGCTGATGATTGCGATCGCGGCGCCGCTGGTGCGCGCCCTCGTGCTGCTGCTGAGCTTTTGAGCCAGATCGGATGGCTCCGTTCGATATCCTGCAGGCACCGTCAGACGCAAAGCACCGGATAGGGACGGCGTGGCTGCTGCTGCTCGCCGTGGCCTCTATAGCGTTGTGGCGGATCTCGGAGAACATTTCACTGCGGCTTGGCCCGGACTCCGAGCTGATGCTGCAGGCGGCAACGGTGATGATTCGCGCCTCCGAAGTCATACGCAATGAGAAGCTTTCGAGGGGTCTGCTTCAGGGCAGAAATCTGGATCCGAACCAGACCGGCCTCATCGGTCCGGAATGGTCGGAAACCATGACCACTGTGGGCAGTCTGCAGGCCAAGCGCACGCTGACCAACCCGGACGCCGCGGCGCTGCTCGCGCGCCTGTTTCGCAAGGCGAACCTCCACGCCGGCGATCCAGTGGGAGTGATCCTGTCCGGATCTTTCGTCGGTGGCAATGTGGCGGTATTGAGCGCCCTCGAGAGTTACGGACTGCGCCCGAGCGTAATTTCTTCGCTGGGGGCATCGATGTACGGGGCGGCCGATCCGACCTTCACTTGGCTGGACATGGAAGCAGCAGTGCGCGCAAAAGGCGTCTGGCGCATTCAATCGACGTGGGCCTCGCTCGGCGGCGAAGCCGGAATGGCCAAAGATCTGGGCGAGGAGGCGCACAGGGCCCTGGATGCTGCGGTTCGGCGATCGGGCGTGCCGTTAATCGAAGGCAGAACGTTTGGGGACGCGGTGCGGGAAAGCGCGGCGGTCCTCGGGTTGGCATCGAATGCAAATACGAAGGCTGCAGCGAAGCCCGGGCTGCTAATCAATGTCGGCGGCGCGCAGCTTGCCTTGGGCGAGTGTCCCGAGGCGGCAGACATTCCGCCCGGACTCATCACCCGGCCAGTGTCATGCAGCCAGGGCACCCCCGGCCTGGTCCAGATCGCACTCGATCATGGAATCCCGGTGCTCAACATATTCAAGGTAAAGGAACTCGCGCAGCATTACGGGCTTCCGCTGGACCCGGTTCCACTTCCTGCTCCCGGCAGGAATCCCTTCATTTACGCGCGCTGACGCGTGGTATTGTTCGCAAAAAAGCGTGCCGCTTACCTCGCGGACGCGAGGAAAGCGCCCAGCCCTTTGGTTCGGACAGCTTCGTATTCCGGCAAGCCGCTCAATTTGAAGCCAGCCTCCGCGTTGGCATCGTTATAGGCATTCAGCAATTCCTCGATGGTCGCGATCTGCCGAGCCACTCTGGATGAGAGCGGGTGGCCGGAGGCGTCGAAAGGCACGAACAGGCGCTTGAGTTTCGCGGCGGCGACATAGTTGTCGTCCTTGCCCTCGACAATCAGCGTGGCGTCGGTGCGTCCCCGAAAGCGACCCATCCCCGGATTGGCCGTCTCCGAGAGCAGGGCCTGCGCCTGCGTGTGGTCACCGAACTCGCGGTGGCTCAGGCCGTGGAGATTCTTCGGCGAGGCCATGATGTTCATCGCGATGCCGCGCGCCTGGAGCGCGACCGCGGTCATCGTACCAATCTCGAAGGCGCGCTCGTGCGCGACGATCATGTTGATAATCGGGTACTCCGGATAGGCTTCGTGCATGTCCAGCACGACGTTCACCTTTTCCTGCCGAGCGAGTGTCAGCACCGCATGCGCGAGGCGCTCGGTGTAGCGCCCGTCGGGTCGCCCGGGATAGGCGCGGTTCAGGTTGCGCGCCTCCGACCCGATCAGCGGTTCCTTGCTCGGATAATGGGCGTAGAGGTCGGGATCGGGCCATTGGTCCAGGGGATTGGTGAGCCGCATACCGAGGCGAAAACGCCGTGCGCCCGAGGCGCCGGGGATCTCGAAATCGTGAGGAAAGGCTTCCAGCGGTTCGGTGTAGGTGAAGCCGCTCTGGTTGGAATGGGGAATCACGATCAGCCGGCCGCGCTCGACCTGCACGTTTTCCACAACGATGACCGCGGCGAGCACGCCCGAGACTTCCTGGGGGTGCGTGCCGCCCAACAGCAGCAGCGTCGGACCCGGCTGCCTGCCCTCGAGCATGTAGACCGGCGTGTCCGCGGCGGTTCCCCGCAATGAGGGCACGTAGTCCCTCAGCGCGGCAATGCGCGTCACGCCGGCGCCCGGGTAGATCGGCTCGCGCTCTTGCATCGCGTGGAAGAGGGTGCCGGAGGCCCATGCGATTGCCACCGCTGACGCCAGGATCAGCCACCCGCGGATCACGGCTGTCATGGCCTATTTCATTCCGAGCGCGCGAAGCACGAAGGGGACGAACACCAGCCCCGCATACAGTTGTTCGCGCCAGTCGCTCGAGCGCAGCACCAGTGCCGCCAAGACCAACGCCACGATGCCGGCGATGCCGCGGTATCCGAACTGCATCAGTTCGTCGATGTACATGTATGCTCCCGCAGTATCAGCTCATGCGCCGGTGAGAAATCGCGCCAGCGACTTGGCGTAGACGATGAGCGCCATGCTGATCGCAAAAAGCAGCGCGAGCGACGGCAGCGCGGCGCGCACGATGCGCAGCAGCCGGCCCTCGCCGACCACGTAACCGGCCAGAGCGGCACCGACGGCAGTCGGCGGCATGAATTCCGAGATCGCCGCGATCGACGACAGCGCGCTCACGTTGATGATCATGTCCTGGTCGATGAAGGCGAAGGCGAAGGGCACGCCGAGTATGTTCGCTGTGCCGGCCGAGGTGAGCACGCCGCCCAGCATCGGCAGAGTGACGAGCAGCATTTGCAGCCAAGGCGCGCCGGAGGCCATGGGCTGGATCACCAGCCAGCCCCGCATCCCGGTGAGGGTCATGATCTGGACCAGCATGCCTACTGCCACCAGTGCCGCAGCCAGGTACAAAGGCGTGCCCGAGAACGCGGTCTGCACCGAGGCCCGGGCCGCGCGCTGGCCGAGGAACGGGAGCATCAGCAGTCCGGTGACGACGAGTACCGCCGGAACGCCGGGGTCATAAATCTGCGCGGGAAACAGTCTGAGCAGCAGCCAGAAGCCGAGCACCAGGGCAAGCGGTGTCGCGCCGAGCAGGGCGTGCCGGACGGGCACTCCGGCGTCGTTCTCGCGCCGGTCGATTTCCTCCAGTGCGCCGCTCCGGCGCGCGAACAGCCACACGGAAAACAGAGCGACAGGCACCGAGATCAGCAGCAGCGTGCGGTCGAAGTTGAGGAACGGCATGTTGACGCCGTCGGCGATCATCATCGCCGGGAGATTGACCGGAGGCGCAATCATTCCGCAGGTAGCCTCCAGCGCGATGAAGGCCGCCGCGTCGTGGGGCGAGAGGCCGATACGCCGCAGGACTGGTGCGGCGAACGCGCCTACGGTCAGCACCGCGACCCCGGCCAGGCCGGTGAACATGCCGGCGGCGAAAAGCAGCGCCGCGACGGCAGCGAGATTGAGCACCGCGTGGAAGCGCGTCAGGCGCAGCAGCCCCTGCGAGAAACCCTCCGCGAGACCCGCCTGCCGCGCCGCCTGGCCGAACCAAGCGCCCGCGAACAGAGCAAGCATCAGATTGAGGTAGCCGAAGCTGCCTTCGATGAAGTGTCGGAATGGAAACTCGAGCGTGCCGGCGACGCCGGACACGATGGCCGCCGCTGCAAGCGCGAGCGGGAAGGACCAGCGCAGCACCCGCAGG
Source organism: Gammaproteobacteria bacterium (assembly GCA_041476585.1). Taxonomy (GTDB): domain Bacteria; phylum Pseudomonadota; class Gammaproteobacteria; order Burkholderiales; family SG8-39; genus JADGRQ01. The sequence continues at coordinate 6,143 of JBGOTT010000065.1, forward strand.
AAAAAAAAGAACGCGGCGGCGCAAAGAAGCAGCTGCAGCGGTGGGGACATTCAGTGGCCCGACTGGCCGGTAATCATGGGGGAGGAAGGCCGGGCGATTTCGCCTCTGGGCCGCGGTCCGGACAGCGCTCTACTTGAAGGCGGCCGCGAGGATCTTGCCCGACTCCAGCGGTTGCTTGATCAAAGTGAGTGGGATCTTTTTCTCGGCGGCGAGTTTGGTGAAATAACCGTCGGCATTCCCGTCGTCCCAGACGATCAGCCATTCGGAGGCGGGCGCCACCAGCTCCACGATCTCCTTGGACAGGCCGGTGCGCCGCTCGGCGCCGCCGATATGCATGCCGATAACCCGGATCTTCTTTTCGCGTGCGGCGGCGAGCAGATCTCTGGTGCGCGCCAGCTCGGTGTCCGCGGTTACGCCGGCGGCGCCGAATCCCTTCACGCTCGCACCGAAGGCAATCACCAGGGTCTTTACCTTGTCCAGATCTGCAACCTTGGCGAGCGCCTTGTACTCGTTGGCCACGCCGGCGCGCGTGAGCAGTGTCTTGGCGGTAAAGCCGTCGAGTGACTGGCCCGAGGATGTCACCAGAACCGGGAGCTGCGCCTTGAGCGGCGTGCCCTGCCCCGATGCGGCGAACGACGCGCACGCGAGGCAGGCTGCCGCAAGTAACGCTGAAACACAGTTGCGCATTGGTTCGACGCTTTCTCAGTAGCCCGACACGAAGTCTCGTCCCTGCCGCGCCGCGGCGCCGGAGTACGTGCCACTCGCCGGATCGATCACGATCACGTTGGTCGTTCCCGCCGCGACATTGCGGTTCTTGCCGATATCGGGAACATTGTGGCCCGCGGCTTTCATCCTGGCCCGGATGTCCTCGGGAATCCCCGGCTGAAGGTGAACCTCGGTGCCGCCGGTGTAGTGGTAGGTGTCGCCCCAGATCACGCGCGGCGCGCTGACGGCGGCGAATGCGTCCATGTCGAAATCGATCATGTTGACGATCGGCTGGGCGATTCCGTACATCGTGGATTCGGCACCGGCTCCGCCCACCACCATGTACAGTTTGTCGTTCTTGAACAGCATGCCGGGCGCCAGTGTCCAGCGATTGCGCTTGCCGGGCGCCATGACCAGGTTGCCCGGTTTTTCGCCCGTCCAGACATTTTCGTCGATGTCGAACCAGTCCATGCCGTTGGACAGCAGCAGCCCGGTTCCCTCGACGACGATGCCCGATCCCCAGAAATTACCCAGCGTATTGGTCATCGACACCGCATTGCCCCAGCGGTCAATCACGGACATGTGGGAGGTCGCCGTCTTGGAGGGCAGATCGAGGCTCGCCTGCTTGACGGTCTTCATGTCGAAGCGGCCCGCGGCGATGCGTTGCCTGATCTCCACGGCGTAGTCCTTCGACAGCATCTTCTCGATCGGGATGTTGACGAATGCCGGATCGGCCACATACTTGTAGCTGTCCATGTAAGCGTGCTTGGACACCTCAACCATGGTGTTGAGGTATTCGAACGAGTTGTGCTTGAGCGCCTTCAGGTCATAGCCTTCGAGCACATTGAGCATCTGCATCCAAGTGACGGCCGCCGAAGGCGGCGGAGTGCCATAGACCTTATGGCCCCGATAGTTGGTTTCGATCGGCTTTCTCCAGATGACCTTGTAGGCCAGCAGGTCCTCCTTGCTGATCAGTCCGCCGTTTTTCTGCATGTAGGCGACCAGCTTGTCGCCTACCGACCCGCCGTACAGGGCTTTCGAACCCATCTTGGCAAACAGGCGATACGTGGCCGCCAGATCCTTGCGAATCTGCAGGGCCCCCACGGCCGGCGCGTTGCCATTGACCAGGAACTCCTTGTTCCAACCGTCATAGATACCCAATTCGGTGACGTGCCGCCGGATATGGAACGCGCCGTCGAAATCAAGCGGCCTACCGGTTTCCGCATATCCGATCGCATCCTCCCAGAGCGAGGCCCACTTGAGCTTGCCGCATTTCCTGTGCACGGCTTCCCAGCCCTTGAGGTTCGCCGGTACCGTCGGTGCCCAGAAGCCCCGGAGTTTTTTCTCCAGCGTGTACTGCGCGGCATTGGTCGCCTTGGGCGCGACGCCGTCGTAGTCGATAGCAGAAAGGTCCTTTTTCTTGGCGTCCCACAGCAGTGCGAAGCCCGAACCTGCCGGCCCCATCATGTCGGGCATCATCACGCTCAAGGTCGCCGCAGTGGCGATCGCCGCGTCGCACGCGGTCCCGCCTGCGCGCAATGCGCGTATGCCGGATTCGACCGCCAGAGGGTGGCCGGCCACAACCATTCCGTTCTTGGCGACGATCGTCCTGTCGACGGCCGAGGCTTGGCCGGCGAAAATCAGGAACACCGACGCCGACAGTATGCCGACCGTCGACTTGCGAATACAAGGCGCAGAAATAGTGCTCATGATTCCTCCGTTTGGGTGCGCAAGCTGCATGAATTCGTTTTTCCTGCTCCCAAAAAAACTTTAACACAAAACATCCTCAAATTCCCACGCTTCACGGGGCAAGTATCAGCGTTAGTTGAACACTTTTTATTCCAGAACTGATACCGCAGGGATACCAGCGGCGCAACCCTCAGTGAGATGTTCATGAATGGATGTGCCCCGCAAATACTGGATCAGCCGGCCGCAGCCACGAGCGAGTACTCGTGATGCAGCCCGCCCAACACCGATCTGGCCTGCACCGCGAGATGCGGGTTCAACTGATGCCGCGAATCACGGTTGGCAGCCGACGCAGCCCTCACCGGCGGATCAGGAACGGGTTCCGTTGGACCTTTTTTGATCGGCGCATTGATATCGGGCCGTCCCCCGTTTGGTTGCTGTCACGCAGCAGACCTATTCTTGAACAATCACCTCCGCTCGCGTCGAAGTAAAGCGTTTCAACGCGGTCATCCACCCAGTCGTATCAGCCTTCCCCGATATGGCTGTCGGGTCGGCCTGCGCATCGTCCTTTTCGAGGTTTGCTCGGCGTTCACTCACGTTACGGCCTGCACACTCGCGCTGTCACCGTATTTCGTGACACGCTATCCGAAGGCTTCAGCCATTTCGTTACCTCCATGACTGCTCCGGTTGCTTCCGGCTGGAGCCGTTGCCGGGTGGGCCTTGCACCCACTGGAAAGCGCCGCCTTTGCACGGCGCACGCCCGGAGCCGCGAGCAGCCGGCCGCCCGCGGCGCGAAGCCGCTCCCAAGGCTTGGCCGCAGCATCCGCGTGCTGCGCGCCCGGCCGGCACAGTTGCGCCACCACGCGACCGCGCCGCGTGATGGCAACCGACTCCCCGGTACGCTCGACTCTGCGGATGATCTCCAAGCAGTGTCGTTTGAACTCGGTAACCGAAATGGCCATATCGCAATCATAAGCGGCCATAAATCAGCGCGGCCGGAAATCCGGAAAAAAATCCCGCATCAAGAAGTCCTCAAGCCCGGCGTTGTCGGCCATGCGGGCGGAAAGCGAGACGTTACGGCCGAGACGCTGCGACTCCCACACGAAGTCGGCACTCTCGTGCTCGCGGATGATCACGATCATCCTTCGCACCACCGCAATCTCCATGGAGGCGTTGTCGCCGCGGCGGACCTCGATCATCTGCTGCGAGTTCCGCCTGATGTCCTTGTTCCAGCCGAAGAAGAAGAACTCGGCGTCGTCGTAACCCATGCGCGCGATCTGGAAGATGCCGCCGCCGCGGTTCCGGTCGGCGCCGAAGCCCGGCGTGCGGTTCAGGCCGAGGTTGGCGGCGACGGCGCGGTTGTGCCGCTCCTGTTCGCTCTCGGTCGGCGGCGACGGTGGACTCCCCTGCGATGGCGGCGAGGCGGGTGCGGATTCGCGGGCACGGCGGCGTGCCTCGATGTAAGACGCGAGGTCGTCGATGACGGGCGGACGCGCAACTTCGGCGGGCGGCGGCGTTGCCATCGAAGGCGACGGACGCTCGAGCGCGAGGACGCCCGGTGCGGACGGCGGTTGCTGCGCCGCCTTGGGCGAGGCAGGCCTGTGCGCGGGCGCCGGCTGCGCCTGGATCACGGGCGCCGGAGGCGGCGCGGGCGCTACATTCGGCGGCGGGCTCGGCGGCGGCGCCAGCCGCACCGCGAGCGAGCCGCTCGGCTTGCCCTGCTTGGAATCCTCGAACGGCAGCGTCGGCACTTTCGGCAGCCAGCCCCACAGCGCCACGGCGTGCAGAATGAGCGACAGCGCGAACGCCACCCAGATGGTGGGAATCGTGATGCGGTCGTAACGGCTGCGAACGGCGTCGAGCGGATCGCTCATCGGTTGCGGCGGACGTACCGCCAGCCGGCGGCTCAGCCTTCGAAAATTCGTCCCGAGGCCGAACCGACGATCGTCGTCCTGACGCACGACAACACTGCCCGCTTTCCGGCACGCCAAATTCTATCCGGCATAAGCCCGCTTTAGTTCAGCAATGTCGATCTTCTTCATTTGAAGCATCGCCTTCATGGCGCTTTGGGATTTTTCAGAATCGAGGTCAGTGACCATCTCGATCAAAATTCTCGGAACAACTTGCCATGAAGCGCCGTATTTGTCCTTGAGCCAGCCGCACTGCTGTGCCTTTTCATCCCCGCCCTCAGATAACTTCTCCCAGTAATAGTCCACTTCTTCCTGCGTCTCGCAATTGACTACGAACGAGATGGCCTGGTTGAATTTGAACACCGGGCCGCCGTTGAGTGCGATAAACGCCTGCCCATCAAGTTCAAATGCCACGGTCATTACCGTTCCCGCCGGTTTTCCGTGAACCTCATGCCCAGCTTCTCCGTACCGCGCAATTTTTACGATCTTTGAATTTCTGAAGATAGCGGAATAAAACCCAACTGCCTCTTCGGCTTGATCATCAAACCACAAACATGGGGTGATCCTTTGAATGATTTGCATGGTGTTTCTCCTAGTGCGTACGCAAACGCTAGTGAGATCGTCGACCACCGGCCGCATCGCATGCATGGATTGCAGGTTGACTTGGCTGTCAGTCTGCGCAGGCGCGTGTGCTCGGGCGGATCGCGAAACACCATCCAGAGCGAGAGGTACCGGATGATGTCGCCGATGCGCTGCGCCTCGGGACCCGGCAGCGTGGCGAAGAACGGCCGCAGGCGGTCGGAGGAAATCTCGCGGTCCAGGCAGACCGCCTTAACGTCGTCGTAGCGCGTGAGCACCCACGATTTCAGGCGCTGGCTCCAGTGGACCGGGTCTTCCTCGTGCATCCGGCGGAGAATCGGATACGGATCGGCGACGAACTCCGGCGGGTCCGGACGGAAATCGATCGCTTGCGCGATGCTCATGGCCTCACATCGGCGGGACGAGCCCTTTCAGCCCGACGTTCACGCGCCCGGCAGTGAGGCTGCCGTCCGGCTGCCGCTGGGTACCGACGAATACGCTCGCCCCGACCGTCAACGCCGAGCGGTCAGCCGGGAAGAAGGTGACGATCGGCACGCCCTCGGGAACGACGACGTTTTTCTCGCCGTCTTTGTAGCGCAGCGAGAACGTGCGCCCTTGCGCCCCGCTCGCCACATCGGCGACGTTGGCGTTGGTCATCATGCTGTCGGGCATCAGGTCCCAGGCATAGTGCCCCTCGCCGGCGCCGCGCATGGCTTCGGGGAAGATCAGCACTTCGAGTGCTTTTTGCGAGCCGTCGGCCTGCGGCAACGATGCGATTCCGACGAACTTACCGGCAACGACATCGTCAATCGATGCGGCGATCACGCCGGCAACGGTGAAGTTGTCGTTCAGCTTGATCGTGAGGCTCGGGCCTTCGCGCGACTTGACGATCAACACCTGGCCATCGAGCTTCTCGATCTTGCCCCGCACGCGCGTGGGCGGGGCCTGGGCGACGGCGACGGCAGCGTAGAGCAACATCACCGATACGGCGAGCAGGCGTTTCATGGCGATCCTCCCGTGGCGTGGGTTGGGTCGGCCATTATCGCCGATCCGGCGTTTCGCCGGCTCTGCTAAGCTCAATTTCATGAAGCGGATCTCGAAGCCACGCGGCGTGATCCGGCGCAACAACCTCGCCGAGGCCGTCTACACACAGCTCAAGGCGGACATCTTCGAGTTCCGGTTGCTGCCGGGTGCGCGCTTTTCGGAAAACGAAGTCGCCGCGCGCTCGCGCGTGTCACGCACGCCGGTGCGCGAGGCGCTGATGCGGCTCGCGCGCGAGGGCTACCTGCAGGTGCATGCCAAGGCCGGCTGGAGCGTGCGGCCGCTGGATTTCGACCAGTTCGAGCATCTCTACGACCTGCGTATCGTGCTCGAACTGGCCGCGGTGCAGAAGCTTTGCGCCGGCAAGAACCGCGGCGCGCTCGGCGGCCTGCGTAGCGTCTGGCTGGTGAGCCCGCGCAAGCGTCTCACCGACGGCGCGAAAGTGGCGCGTCTGGACGAGGAATTCCACGCCAGGCTTGTCGCCGCCACGGGCAATCCGGAACTCGCGCGCGTTCACCAGAGCATCACCGAGCGAATCCGCATTCTGCGCCGTCTCGACTTCACCCATCCCGAGCGGATCATCTACACCTACCAGGAGCATGCGGCGATCCTGCGCGCGGTACTCGCGCGAAACGAACAGCGCGCGTCGGCGCTACTGCGCGCGCATGTCGAATCGAGCAAGGCCGAGGTGCGCACCATCAGCCTGCACCGCTTGCATCTCGCGCACCGGGATGCGCAAGCACGCTGATTACTGTTCCTTCGGGAATATCAGGTTGAGAATCATCGCGAGCAGGATGCCCATCACGATGCCGTCGGTGACGAGGATGCGCACCGCCTGCGGAATCGCGTCGAACGCGCCCGGCGGCGCGGCCTGAATCCCGAGCCCGACCCCCAGCGACGCGGCAAGGATCAGCGCATCGCGCCGCGAGGTCATGTTGCGGCCGATGATGTCCACGCCGACCGAAGCGACCATGCCGAACATGAACAGCAGCACGCCGCCCAGCACCGCGTTCGGCATCAGCGCGATGATCGCCCCCACCTTCGGCACCAGCGCCATCAGGATCAGGAAGAAACCGCCGAAGGACACCACGAAGCGGCTGCCGACGCCGGTGAGCGAGATCACGCCGATATTCTGCGAGTAGGAAGTGAGCGCCATGCCGCCAAACAGCGCCGAGAGCGCCGATCCCAGGCCGTCATTGGAGACCGCGCCGCGGATGCGCCAGCCCTCCGCGGGCACGCCGCAGATGCGCGAAACCGCCAGGGTATGCCCGGTCGTTTCCACGGCGGTGGCGAAGAAGCATATGACCACCGTGATCACGCCGATCAATCCGGGCCAGGCCAGCCCCCCGTACGGAAACGGCGTCGGCACGGCGACCCAGCCCGCCTTATCGACCATCGAGATGTCGATCAGCCCGACCGCCGCCGCGATGACGTAGCCGATGACCATGGTCACGAACAGCGACAGCGCCCTGACGAAGCCCTTCGCGTAGCGGCTGATCGCGAGGATCAGCACGATCATCAGCGCTGCGAGACCCAGCGTGAGCGGTTTGCCGAACGCCGGCGTGCCGAATCCCGAGGCGACGTTGATCCCGATCTTCATCAGCCCGGTGCCGATCAGCAGGATCGTGGTGCCGGTGACGATGGGCGGGAAGAACCGGTGCAGCTTGCCGATCAGCGGACTCCAGGCGAACTGCACCGCGCCGCCGATGATCAACGCGGTCATCGCCGCCGCGAGGCTCACTTCCTTCGAGATCGCGACGATCGGCCCGATGAAGATGTAGAACACGCCCATCACGATCGGCAGGCGCGGCCCGATGAAACCAAGGCCCAGCGCCGAAATCATCGTCGCGATGCCGCAGCCGATCATGGTTCCCGAGACCATCAGGATGCGCGTCTCCTCGGGAAGATTCAGCAGCCGCCCGACGATCAGCGGCCCGCCGACCATCGCGGTAAACATCACCAGCACGTGCTGGATGCCGAACAGCGCGGTTTTGACCGGACCGGGGTAGTCGTTCAGCTCGAAATCGAGTTTCACGAATCCCCGGTCGCTGCCGTGGCCCGCATGTTCCTGCGCTGCTGCAGCATCTGCTTGCGCGCTCATGGTCACTCCTCCCTAATGAATTGTCGCCAGCTGCCGAGGCTCGAGATGTCGCGCGCCGAGCGCACCGCATGCGCCTCGCACAAGAAACCCTTCACATGCGTCCCGTCCTCCAGTGCCACGGTGCCGATGCCCAGCGGCGACGGAATGCCGTCGACAAAGCCGCCGAACGCCTCCGACGGAACCTCCCAGACCTCGACATCGATCGAAACGCCCGCATCGGAACGCACCAATCCGGGACGCGGCGGCGAGAACTCGGTGAGCGCGTAGAAGCGATAGACTGGCGCCGTGCGGCACCTGAGCGCAAGGCGCGCGCCGCGCTCCGTGAGCTGTTTGTTGAGCGGCAGCCCGGACATGTGCGCGCCGCACACCGCGACACGGATCATCCCAGCGTCATCGCCAAGCACGGGTCGAACTGCGGGCCCGGCCGCGGGCAGCGGGTTTTTCGTCGCACCCATGGTGCTCACCGCCGCGCGCTGCGCTGCGTCTGCGAGCGCGCACAGCGCATCGTCGGCGAACGCCGGCGCGATCAGCGTAATGCCGAACGGCAGCCCGTTCGCCTGGAACCCGGCGGGCACCGCGATCGCCGACAGGTCGAGCAGGTTCATGAAATTGGTGTAATGCCCGAGGTTGCTGTTGGTGCCGATCGGATCGGCTCCGACCTCGGCGATCGTGTAGATGGTTCCCGCAGTCGGCGAGACGAGGATGTCCACCTGGTCCCACACCGGAGCGGTTTCCCGCTGCAGCTGTTTCAGCCGGTAAAACGCGCTGAACGTATCGGCAGCCGTGAATTTCGCCGCGCCGCCGATGATCGTGCGGGTCACCGGATGCAGCGATTCCGGGCGCCGTTCGATGAACTCGCGGATTGCAACATAGCGCTCCGCCACCCAAGGGCCGTCATAGAGCAGGCGCGCGGTGGCGAAAAACGGCGCGAAATCCACGTCCACACGTTCCGCGCCGAGTTTCTCCAGCCGTTTGACCGCGTCGTCGAACAGGCGCGCAGCGTCCGCATTGCCGAAGAATTCGAGCTGGCTCGCAAACGGCACGCCGAATCGCAGGTCCGCGAACGAGGTTGGCGTCACCCGCCGCCCGATCGCCGGCTCGCGGCGCGAAAACGGATCCGCGGGATCAAAGCCGCGCGCCGCGCGCAGCACTGCCGCTGCATCACGTGCGGTCAGCGCGAATATTGAGATGCAATCCAGCGAACGGCAGGCGGGCACCACGCCGCGCGTGCTG
>JBGOTT010000066.1:0-15368 GCA_041476585.1 Gammaproteobacteria bacterium
ACTGCTGGTTGTGGCGCGAGGGGTTGTCCGGATCGGTCTTGCCCATCAGGATGTAGAGCTTGCAGCGCGGGTCGCCCGCGCCCGAGGACCACCACTTGGTGCCGTTGATGACGTAGTCGTCGCCTTCGCGCTTGATGCGGCACTGGATGTTGGTCGCATCCGAACTCGCGACCGCGGGCTCGGTCATCAGGAAGGCCGAGCGGATCTCGCCCCGCAGCAGCAGATCGAGCCATTGCTTCTTCTGCGCCTCGCTGCCGTAGCGCTCGATGGTCTCCATGTTGCCGGTATCGGGCGCCGAGCAGTTGAACACCTCCGCCGACCAGCCCACGCGGCCCATGATCTCGCACAGCGGCGCGTATTCCAGGTTCGATAAGCCCTCGGGTGCGCGCTTCGAGTGCGGCAGGAACAGGTTCCACAATCCCGCCTTCTTCGCCTTCGGCTTGAGCTCCTCGATGATAGGCACCGGCGTCCAGCGCTTCGGCCCGTGGCAATGCTCGTAGTAATTCTTTTCGTTCGGATAGATGTGCTCGTCCATGAACGCCATCAGCCGCTTGCGCAGGGCCTGCACCTTTGGGGAATATTCGAAATCCATGTTCAGCTCCTTTTCAGAATTTTCTCGACCTGCTGCCAGCCGAGTTCGGCCATCAGCCTCGAACGTTTGCCCGCCTCGGCGGCGTGGCTGGATGCGGCCGTCCCGTCGACCACGCGTTTCATGATTCCCTGCAGGATGCCGGCGATGCGGAACAGGTTGTACGCCATGTAGAAATCCCAGTCCGATGCCGACACGCCTGCGCGGCCGGTGCGCTTGCAATAGGCCTCGATGTAGCGCTGCTCGGTGGGAATGCCGAGCGCGTCGTAATCGAGCCCGGCGATGCCGCGGAACTGCCCCGGCGGGATGTGCCAGCTCATGCAGTGATAGGCAAAATCGGCAAGCGGGTGCCCGAGCGTCGAGAGTTCCCAGTCGAGCACCGCGAGGATCTTCGGCTGGCTCGAATGGAAGATCGTGTTGTCGAGGCGGTAATCGCCATGCACGATCACGGTTTCGTCGCCCGCGGGAATGTTTTTCGGCAACCAGTCGATCAGATGGTCCATCGCCTCGATCTTTTCGGTCTCCGAGGCGCGGTACTGCTTGGTCCAGCGGTCGACCTGGCGCGCGATGTAGTTGCCCGGCTTGCCGAAATCGGCCAGGCCGATCGCGCGGTAATCAATGCCGTGCAATTGCGCGATCACGCGGTTCAACTCGTCCCAGATCGCGGTGCGCTCGGGTTTCGATGCGCCTGGCAGCGACTGGTCCCACAGCACGCGCCCCGCGACGCAGTCGGTGACGTAGAACATGGTACCGACGACCGAATCGTCCACGCACAGGCCATAAGGCCGCGCCACCGGGAAGCCCGCGCCGTGCAGTGCCTTGATGACCCGGTACTCGCGGTCCACCGCGTGTGCCGAAGGCAGCAGCTTGCCCGGCGGCTTCCTGCGCAACGCGTACCGCCTGCCGCCCGCCGAGAGACGGTAGGTCGGGTTGGACTGCCCGCCCTTGAACTGCTCGACCTCGAGCCGGCCGGAATACCCCTCGACGTTGCTGCGCAGCCAGGATTCGAGGCGGGCAAGGTCGAAGCGGTGGCGTTCCTCGACGGGCTTGGTGCCCGTGAACTGGTCTGACATGGAGCGGCAAGCTTAAGTGTTTTGCACCGCAGCGGCAATGCGCAATCCTGAAACAACCCGCAAAACTAGGTCGTCAACCAGAAGGTCACCGGCCCGTCGTTCACCAACTGCACCTTCATGTCCGCGCCGAAGCGTCCGGTCGGCACATGCTGCACGCGACGTTTCGCGCATTCCACGAAGCTGTCGAACAGCCGCTCGCCCTCGACGGGCGCAGCCGCCGGCGAAAAGCTCGGCCGCAGGCCGTTCTTCGTCTCCGCGGCCAACGTGAACTGGGGCACGGCGAGCAGCCCGCCGCCGGTGTCGGCGAGGCTGAGATTCATCTTGCCGGCCCGATCGGCGAAGATGCGGTAGGCGCACACCTTGTCGGCCAGCCGTTCGGCCTGCGCCTCGCGGTCGCCGCGTTCGACACCCACCAGCGCGACGATCCCCGCGCCGATCTCGCCGATCACGCTACCGTCCACCACGACCCGCGCCTCGGTCACGCGCTGGATCAGCGCGATCACGCGAGGATGTCGGGGATCAGGCGGGTGCGCAGGCGGATCACCAGGTCCTTCAGAAGCAGCTTGCGCTTTTTCAGGCGGCGCAACTGCAGCTCGTCGAGCGTCGGATCCTTGACCAGCCGTCCGATCACGCCGTCCAGGTCGCGGTGCTCGAGCTCGAGTTCGAAGATGCGCTGCTCGATCGCAGCGCGCTCTTCCTGGGTCAGATCGGAGGTAGCCAATTGCGTTAACCCGTGTGTTAGCCGTGTTAGCCCTTGTTCGCGCGCACGCGGGTTACGCCAGCACGATGTCGAAGCGCGCTTCGAGCTCGCTCGAACCGGCGTGCGGCGCGAATGACGTCGTCAGCAGCTCGCGCGATTGCGCGGCGTTGGCATTGAACAACGAGTCGCGTGCATTGCCCGGGTCGCCCGCGACGTAGAGTTGCGTCACCAGCCGCTCTGTCCCGCCGCGGCTCAGCCGGAAGTGGATATGCGGCGTGCGGCCCGGATAGGCCACCGGCCGGATGGTGCGAAACCGGTACACGCCGTCGACGCCGGTAGTGAACTGCCCATAACCCTGGAAACCAGGGTCGGGCGCTTGCTGGCCGGTGTCGGCGGGGTGATGGTAACGGCCGTTCGCGTCGCACTGCCAGATTTCCACCAGCACTGCGGAGAGCGGCCGGCCTTGCGTATCGAGCACCGCGCCGCTCAACTGCGCCACCGTGCCGAGCGCCGGAGGTTTGCCGGCCACCTGCACCAGGTCGTTGTCACGCTCTGCGAGCAGCGACTGACGGTAATACGGCCCCGGCGTCTGCGCAGGGGTCGGAATGCGCGGCCCCCCCGCCGCCAGCGCACCCGCCGGCAGAAGCACCGCGCTCAGCAATCCACCGCCCGCCAGCACGATGCGGCGGCGTCTGAGGACTGTCTGACTACGCATTTTTACGGTCGAGTGTGAATTATGTCGTCACAACAATGCAGCTTTTCGTGCATCCTATGCCTACTGCCGAACCCGCGAAAGGGGGCGAGCAGCACGGCGCCCGTGGCAAATTCAAGGGCTTGATCCCCGCAATTACTCCGCGCAGAATTCGCGCAGAATCAGCGGCATTGCAGCGCCGCCCGGACCGCCAAGCATGCGACGTAGCGATTTCGACGTCACCGACAGGATCCGCACCACCGACCCGATTGCGGTCGGAGACGAGGTCATGCGCCTGTACTGCGACCTGTACGCAGGCAACGATTCCAGCCCGATCAAGCGCGCCTTCAAGGACGTTTCGTTGCTGTATCACGGCAAGCACCCGGACTACCACCCCTGCGATACCGAATACCACGACATCCAGCACGTGCTCGACGTGACCCTGGCGACGGCGCGCCTGCTCGACGGCTACGAGCGCGGCCGCAACGGTCCCGCGCTGCCGCCGGCCTACTTCGATGTCGGCGTGGTCACGGCCTTGTTCCACGACTTCGGCTACCTGCGGCGTCGCAATGATCACCTCCACCGCTTCGGCGCGGAATACACGTTGACGCACGTCACGCGCGGATCGCATTTCCTGCGCGGGTACCTGCCGAAAATCGGATTGGGGCGGTACGCGACCGCCGCCTCCCGGCTGGTGCACTTCACCGGCTACGAGCGCAAGGCCGACACCATCCGCCTCGACGACCCGCTGCTGCGCCGGGTGGGCGAGATTCTCGGCACCGCCGACGTCGTCGCGCAGATGGCCGATCGCTGCTATCTGGAGAAGTGCCGCGACCGCCTGTACCCCGAGTTCGTGCTGGGCGGACTCACCCGCCGCAGGGGACCGAGCGGGCGGATCGTCACCGTGTTCGAGTCTGCCGGCGACCTGGTGCGCAAGACCCCGGGTTTCTATTTCAACGCCATGAAACGGCTCGAGCAGCAACTGCATGATGCCTACAAGTATGCCGAAAGGCACTTCGGCGGCCAGAACGCGTACCTCGAAGAGATGGCGAAGAACGTGAGGCACGTGGAGGTGACGGCGAACGCCTCTGCGCGCGCGCTGCTGCGCCGCAATCCGCCGCGCACGCTGCGGCCGAGCGTGATCGCGTACCCGGAGGATCTGGTCATCGTTTGAGCGGTCCGCGGGGCGGCCGGCCGTTCAGTAACTTGGCCTTGCCCTGAAGTATTCCAGCCGGTCGATCGAGCGCAGTTTGAGTTCCCTCACCTGGGTCCCTTGCAGTATTCGCAACGGAATCTCGGTGCCGGCCGCACCGCGCGACCAGACCTTGGCGTAGAACTCCGCAAGCGACGCGACGTCATCGCCGCCGACGCTCATTACGATGTCGCCATCGCGCACCCCCGCGCGGTCGGCGGGGCCTTCGGGCGAGACGCGCGTGACGAACAGCCGCCCGCGCAGTTCCTCGGTGATCATTCCCAGCCACGGCCGCACCGGCCCGGACGCGCGGCCGTGCGCGACGAGGTCGGCAAGGATCGGCTTGAGCAGGTCGATCGGCACGAACACGTTGCCCGGCGATTGCGTGCCCGGCTGCGCTGCGTCGGGAACGATCAGCGAACCCACGCCGAGCAGCTCGCCCTTCGCATCGATCAGCGCCGCTCCCGACCAGTTCATCACCGGTGGGTAGGTGAAGATCGCCGAGTCGAGCAGGTATTCCCATCCACCAGAGAACTGGCGCCGGGAAACCACGTAGGCAAGGCTCGCACCCTCGCGCCCACCGAACGAGGCGATCATCACCTGGTCGCGCTCCCCGAGCGCGTTCGAGTCGCCGAGCGCCAGCGGCGTGCCGCCGAGCGGCAGCACGAGCTTGAGCAGGCCGAAGCCGCTCGCGTGGTCGTAGCCCGCGAGCGTTGCGGGAACCGTTTTGCCGTCCCCATTGGTCACCTCGACCGATTCGGCCTCGATTACGAGGTAACCGATCGTCAACACCAGGTCTTCGCGGATCAGCACGCCGCTGCCTTCGCGCGCCGGCCCGAGCGTCTGGAGGCTGCGCGCGTTGGGCAGGATTTTCGCTTTCACCCGCACCACGGCCGAGAGCACGTCCTCGGCTTCCTTGTTCGCGTCCTGCGCCGGTGAAGCAGGCGCCCACGCGAGCCCGAGCAGCGCAAACAGCAGGATCTGGGAGCGGCCGATCGCGGCGAAACGCATAAATGCCTCCGGATCAAGTCTGTTACGCGGACAGTGTGCACCCGGCCTGGACGCTTTTCCAGTCCGTCCGACTTTGACACCCATTTCGCTTTTGCCGTAACGTTGCCGCTCCAGCTTGAGGCAGCGATGAAACTGATCCAGTGGAACATCCAGTGGTGCTGCGGCCTCGATGGCAAGGTCGATCCGCGGCGCATCGTCGAATCCGCGCGTTCGTTCGCCGACTTCGACGTGCTGTGCCTGCAGGAGGTGGCGATCAACTATCCGGCGCTGGCGGGAAGCGCGGGTGAAGACCAGGTCGCCGCCCTGTCGAGCTTTCTTCCGGAGTACGCACCCGTGTTTGCGATCGCCGTCGACGTACCTGGCGAGCACGGCGTGCGCCGGCGCTTCGGCAACATGATCTTCTCGCGCTTTCCCGTACGACAGATTTTCCGCCACAGCCTGCCCTGGCCTGCCGAGGACGATACCCCGAGCATGCCGCGCGTCGCGCTCGAAGCGGTGCTCGATACTCCGCTCGGGTTGGTGCGCGTGACTACGATCCACCTCGAGTACTACTCGGCGGCGCAGCGCGACGCACAGGTCGGGCGGTTGCGGGGCCTGCACGCGGAAGCCTGCGGCCATGCGCGCGCCAAGCCTTCGGCGGAATACAAGGATGGCCCGTTCCAGCCGCTTGCGCGGCCTGTTGCCTCGATCCTTACCGGCGACTTCAATTTGCCCAAAGGGCCGGACGATCCGATGTACGAGCGCCTGCAGGCGCCGATCGCACCCGATGTACCGCCTTATGTAGACAGCTGGAAGCACCTGAATCCAAACATACCGCATCCGCCGACATTCTGCGTGCACGAACACGCGCATGGCGGCGCGCCCTACTGCTGTGATTTCGTGTTCGTCAGCGAGGACCTCGCGCCGCGGCTGAGGAGCATTGCGATCGACGTCGATACGCAGGCGTCGGACCATCAGCCGGTGATCGTCACTCTTGCGTAGAACCTCGCCAATGGGAAACCAGGCCGTCAAAGGCAACGCCGGCCTGAGCATCGTGCAAGGGTCATCGTCCCGCCGATTTGCGGGTTACCAATTGATACAAATTCCCGCGGATCCTCGCAGCCACACGGATTAAAATTCACTCATCCATGAATTCGGGAATTTACGTGAACAAAACGTCCTCATGCATTGCACGAATCCTTGGGGCCGGCATTGCCGCTGCGTTGTTCGCCGTGGCTCCGCTGCCAGGGTCGTCCGCGTTCGCCCAGCCTCGCCATGAAGCGCGGGAGTATGAGCGGTTTCACAGCCCGCACTGGGTGCTCGACGAACGCTATCACCACAATCACTACTACCCGTCGATCGGCTACTCGGTGTCGGTTCTTCCGGCGGGGAATGTCGCGATCACGTTCCGCGGCGGCCGATACTTCTTCCATTCCGGCGTCTGGTTCCGCCTGGCGGGGCCGGGCTATGCCGTCGTGAGGCCTCCGATCGGGATCGTCGTGCCTGTTTTGCCGCCGGACCGCACGATCGTCTGGGTTGCCGGCGTGCCCTATTACTACGCCAACGATGTCTATTACGTTTCGCAACCCGGCGGCTATGCCGTCGCCGAGCCGCCCCTTCAGGCTGCCGTGGCGCCCACTCAAACGCTGCCGCCTCCAGCGCCCGCGCCGCCGTCGGCCGCGGCGCCAAGCATGTCGGGTCCGTCCGCGTCAGCGTGGTATTACTGCGAATCCGCGAAGGCCTACTATCCGTATGTTTCGGAGTGCAGGGAAGGCTGGCGATCGGTCCCCGCCGCGCCGCCGCAAATGCGCTGACGAAGGTGGTAATCAGCGCGATGCTATGAAGAATGCATCGCGGCTTTCCTAGGCCTTGACCGACGGCCCCTGCGCCGCTTCGAACCGCCGCCGGATCGCCTCGACACGCGCGCGGTTGACGCCGAAGTCGCGCCGCCCGAGGCGCGAGGCCGAGCGCACGTGGATCACGCCTTCCGGCTCCGACACCAGGAACTCGACGTCATCGACGAAGCCCATCCGCTTGCTACGGAACTCAGCATAGAGATACCCGCCGTCGTGTCGCGCCACGTGCGTTCGATCCATCGCATCGATAATCTTGCGCAGGACGCTAAGGGCCTCGGCGCCGTTGCCGCGGAATTTGATCGGCGCGATGGCGTGTTCGGCGTCGTCCGTCGGCGCCCGGCTCGATACGTTGTTGGGCGAGGATTTTGGCGGCGCGAGTTTGCCGTCGTGCACGCCGAGGTTCGAAGGTCGTTTGCCGGCAAACACGCTGTCTCCTTTCGTAACGGCGGTATGCAGCGCGATGCCGGCGACGAGGCCGGCAACCACCAGCACCGCCACGATCAGCGTGCGTTTGAGCATCGGGGTTTCTTTCGCGCTCTGCGCGGCGATGTTACCATCGTGCGGACCAGACGGTTTCAGCCCCAGGAGAGGCCCGCCATGCTGACCATTTCCGCGCAACAACTCGCCGAACTGCTCTCGGGCATCGCCCGCGCGCAGGCGGCCATCATCAATGGCATCGAAAGCGCCAATCCCGGCACGCGCAGCAGCCACATCATCCCCGCGCTGCAGAACGTCGCGCACATTCACGATCACCCGAATCCGACGCTCACCGATCTGCCGGTGCGCGTGGTGCTCTCCTACATGGGGCGCGTCACCCCGGACATGCCGGTGCTGCAAGGCGACCTCGAACGCCTGTTCAGCAAGTCCGAGCCCGTGGCCGAATCGGCGGGTACGCTGGACTTCAGCGTACCGCCGACGGTCGCGACGTAGCGCTCAGAAATTCGGCGGTTCGGGCGGAAAGTTCGGTTTGCGCTTCTCGCGATGTGAAGCGATCCCTTCGAGCACTTCGGGTCCGGTGAAGCCCATGAACTCGAGCGCGAGCGATGCATCGAACGACGGGCCCGCCATGCGCAGCCAGTTATTGAGGCTGTATTTGGTCCAGCGCAGCGCGGTCTGGGCGCCGGCAGCGAGCTTCCTCGCCACCTCCAGCGCCTTCGCCTGCAGCTCGGCTTCCTCGCAGCACATCGACACCAGCCCGATCCTCTCGGCCTCCTCGCCCGAGATCTGCTCGCACAGCAGCAGGTAGTACTTTGCCTTCGCCATGCCGCACAGCAGCGGCCAGACGATCGCCGCATGGTCACCCGCGGCAACGCCCAAGCGTGTGTGCCCGTCGATGATGCGCGCGTTCTTGGCCGCGATCGAAACATCAGAGAGCAGTCCCGCCACCAGCCCCGCCCCGACGGCCGGACCGTGCATCGCCGAGACCACCATTTTCGAGCAGTTGATGACGTTGTAGACGAGATCCCGCGCCTCGCGCCAGACGCGCGCGCGCGCATTGAAGTCACGGGTGACCTCTTCGACCATGTTCAGGTCGCCGCCTGCGGAAAAACCCCTGCCCGCGCCGCGCAGGATCGCGACGCGCGTTTCCGGATCGCGGTCGACGTCGAGCCAGACGTCGGCAAGCTCGCGGTGCAGGCGCGCCGTCGCGGTCGAGAGCTTTGCGCCCTCCTCGCCCATCACGATTTCGAGGATGCCGGGCTCGAGCCGGCGGATTTTCAGGTCCTGGTATTTCGAGTAGTCCATGGAGCCTCCGGAAGTGTTTCGGGATTCTACTTGCCGCGCCCGGCGCAAGGCGCACACCGACGCGCGCCAAAGCCTGGTCTGGCGCCGATCCATGCCGAGGTGAACTGTGCTAAAGTAGTGTAGATAACTACCTTTGGGATAAGCCATGAAATCGATCAGCGCCGCCGAAGCGAACCGGCATTTCTCAGCGCTGTTGCGCGAAGTGTCTCGCGGCGCACGAATCATCGTCACGTCGCGCGGCAAGCCCGTCGCGACGATCTCTGCGGCCGACCAGGTTGAGCGTCGTGAGCGTGTGGCGGCCAAGCGCATCCTGCTGTCGCGGCTGCGCGCTACTCCCACGACAGGGGCGCGAAGCTGGTTCCGTGACGAGCTTTATGAATAAGTAACACGGTGCGCATTGCGCTTGACACCAATGTCATGGCGTACGCCGAAGGGGTGGGGGATGCGCGACGTTGCAAGGCCGCGCGCGATCTTGTCGCGCGCTTGCCGGGACACCTGGTCGTTGTTCCCGCCCAGGCACTCGGGGAACTGCACCGGGTACTCGTCGGCAAGACGGGCCGCGCGCTGGCAGAGGCGCGAGCCGCCATCCTGAGTTGGGCGGATGCGTTCGATGTCGCCGACTCCACGTTCGAAGCAATGCGCGCGGCGCTCGATCTGGCCGCGGATCACCGGATGCCGATCTGGGATGCGCTGATCCTTTCCGTGGCCGCCGATCAGAAGTGCCGCCTGCTCCTTAGCGAGGATTTCCAGCACGGATTTATCTGGAGAGGCGTTACCGTGCTCAATCCGTTCCAGACTCCGCAGCATCCATTGCTGGCCGCGGTGCTGCAGTAAGCAGGGCATACGCGCCGGATTCTACTTGCCGCGCCGCCCGCGATTCGAAACAATCGCGGCATGTCCGAGATCCTGCGCACGCCAGACGAACTTTTTGCGTATCTGCCCGGCTTTCCGTGGGCGCCCCGCTACCTCGGCTGGACCGGATTGCGCGTCCATTACCTGGACGAAGGCCCGGCCGACGCCAGGCACGTGTTCCTCTGCCTGCATGGCGAGCCGACCTGGGCCTACCTTTACCGGAAGATGCTGCCGGTGTTCGCTGCGGCCGGCCACCGGGTGGTGGCGCCGGACTTCATCGGCTTCGGCCGCTCCGACAAGCTCGTCGAGGACGCCGCGTACACGTTCGATTTCCACCGCGGCATGCTGCTCGCCTTCATCGAACGCCTCGACCTGCGCGGCATCACGCTGGTGGTGCAGGACTGGGGCGGGCTGCTGGGGCTCACGCTGCCGATGGAAATGCCCGAGCGTTTCGCGAGGCTGCTGGTGATGAATACCGCGATCGGCACCGGCGATGCGTCGCTCACGCAGGGCTTCATCGAATGGCGCGCGTACGTCGCCAATACCCCGAACATCGACTGCGGCAAGCTGCTCGGCCGCTCGTGCAGGCATCTCGCGCCCGCCGAAGCCGCGGCCTACGAAGCACCGTTCCCGGACGCGCGCTACAAGGCGGGCGTGCGGCGATTTCCGCAACTGGTGCCCGATTCGCCCGATGCGCCGGGCGCGGCCATATCCCGGCGCGCGCGCGACTGGCTGTCTTCGTCCTGGCAGGGCGAATCTTTCATGGCGGTCGGCGCGAAGGACCCGGTGCTGGGGCCCCCGGTGATGAACGCGTTGCGCAAGCGCATCCGCAACTGCCCCGAGCCCTACCTGCACGCCGAGGGAGGCCACTTCCTGCCGGAGTGGGGCGACGAGGTGGCGCGCGCCGCGCTCGCGCATTTTCGATGAGCGCCGCCGATTTCGGGCCGTTGCTGGTCGCCTACGACGATGTCGCGCGCGCGGCGGGGCGCCTGAAGGGCCACGCACACCGTACGCCGGTGCTCACGTCGCGCACCGTGGACGCTCGCACCGGCGCAAGCGTGTTCTTCAAGTGCGAGAACCTGCAAAGGATGGGCGCGTTCAAGTTCCGCGGCGCCTACAACGCGCTTGCGCAGCTTCCGCCCGAGTCACGCGCGCGAGGCGTGCTTGCCTATTCCTCCGGCAACCACGCGCAGGCAGTGGCGCTCGCAGGCAGACTGCTCGGCGTGCCGGCGACCATCGTGATGCCGCAGGACGCGCCGCGCGTGAAGCTCGAGGCCACGCGCGGCTACGGCGCGCAGGTCATCAGCTACGACCCGAAGACGGCGGATCGCGAGGCCTTCGCGGCCAGGCTCGCGCGTGAGCGCGGCCTCGCCCTGATCCCGCCCTACGACCATCCGCACATCGCCGCCGGCCAGGGCACCTGCGCGAAGGAGTTGTTCGAGGAAACCGGACCGCTCGACATCCTGCTGGTGCCGTGCGGGGGCGGCGGGCTGCTCTCTGGCTGCGCGGTGGCCGCGAGCGGCCTGGCGCCTGAATGCCGCGTGATCGGGGTCGAGCCCGAAGCGGGCGACGACGCGACGCGCACGTTCCGCAGCGGGACGCTGCATACGGTGCGCAACCCCGACACCATCGCAGACGGCGCGCGCACGCCCTCGCTCGGCAAGGTCACTCTCCCGCTGGTGATGCACTATGTCTCCGACATGCTCACCGCGAGCGACGCGGAACTGCTCAAGTCGATGTTCTTCCTGTGGGAGCGAATCAAGATCGTGGTCGAGCCCACAGGCGCACTCGGCGCCGCAGCGTTGCTGGAGGAAAAGCTCGACGCGAAAGGCGCGCGCGTCGGCGTGATCCTGTCGGGCGGCAACGTGGACCTGCGCTGGGCCGCGCAGCAATTGTTGTGAGACCTGCGGTGGTTATAAGACCTGCGGTGCTTGGGCGCCAGATCGATCAGATCTCGGCGTAATACGCGAAGCGCTTCTCTTTCACGGTTTTCGCCAGGTACATTGCACGATCGGCCTGCGCGAGCAGATCCACGGAGCTGTGCGCGTCGTCCGGAAACACGCTGATTCCGATCGAGCAGGTGATCTTCCACGGCCCGCCGCCCCCGACGGGGATCGGCAGTTGCACCATATCGGCGATCTTCTCGGCGATCATCGCAGAGCCGTCGCCGCGGTCGAGCTCGCCGGCGACGACCACGAACTCGTCGCCGCCGATGCGCGCCACCGTGTCCGAACCGCGCACGCTGGAGCGCAACCGGCTGGCGATCGCAATCAGCACCTGATCGCCCGCGGCGTGCCCGCGCGTGTCGTTCACGTTCTTGAAATCGTCCAGGTCCACCAGCATCACCGCCACCTTCTTGCGGTTGCGTTTGGACATTTCGAGCGCGAGCGCGAGGCGTTCCTGCATGCTGTAGCGGTTTGGCAGGCCGGTGAGCGCGTCGTGCTGCGCCATGAAGCGCATGCGCTCCTCCTGCAGGCGCAGCTGCGCCACCAGCGCCTCGCGCTCGGCGGCCTCCTGGCGCAGCTTTTCGTTGGTGCTGATGAGTTCGGCGGTGCGCACGGCGATGCGCCGCTCCACCTCGCGCTCATGTTCGCGCTCGATCACGTCGTTGTTCCCTCAACAGCGAGACGGTCACGAATAGTACCGCGTCAGCTTTGCGCAGGTACTGCACTGCGCTATGCTGGATGCCCTTTTCCATGGCGAATCACAATGTTTAACCCAATTCCCGCGAAAATGCGCGCGGTCGAGATCACGCAGCCCGGCGGCCCCGAAGTCCTCAAGCCGTGCGAGCGTCCGCTGCCGCAACCCAAGGCCCGCGAAATCCTGGTGAAGGTCGAGGCCGCGGGTGTCAACCGCCCCGACCTGCTGCAGCGCATGGGCCTCTATCCGGTCCCTCCCGGCGCTTCCGACCTGCCCGGGCTCGAAGTCGCCGGCACGGTGGTCACGCTCGGCAGCGAGGCGAAGAAGTGGAACACCGGCGACAAGGTGTGCGCGCTGACGCATGGCGGCGGCTATGCGGAGTACTGCGCCGTGCCGGAAGTGCAGGCACTGCCGGCGCCGAAGGGATTGTCGATGCTCGAGGCGGCCTCGCTGCCCGAGACCTTCTTTACGGTGTATTCCAACGTATTCGACCGCGGCGCACTCAGGCCCGGCGAAACCTTCCTCGTGCAGGGCGGTGCGTCCGGCATCGGCGTCACCGCGGTCCAGATGGTCGCGGCGATGGGCAATCGCGTTTTTGCTACGGCGGGCAGCGACGAAAAATGCGCTGCCTGCGTCAAGCTCGGCGCTGAAATTGCGATCAACTACAAGACACAGGATTTTGTCGAAGTCGTCAGGAAAGCTACCGGCGGCAACGGGGTGGACGTGATCCTCGACATGGTGGGCGGCGATTACGTGCCGCGCGAACTCAAGTGCATGGCCGAAGAAGGCCGCCTGGTGATGATCGCCTTCCTGCGCGGCTCGAAGACGGAACTGGACCTCAACGAGCTGATGCGCAGGCGCCTGAGCATCACCGGCTCGACGCTGCGCCCGCGCCCGGTCGAGTTCAAGGGCGCAGTGGCCCGGTCGCTGCGCGAGCGCGTCTGGCCGCTGGTGGAATCGGGAAAGATCAAGCCGGTGATCTTCCGGACCTTCCCGCTCGCCCAGGCTGCCGACGCGCACCGGCTGCTCGAAGCGGGCGAGCACGTCGGCAAGATCGTCCTGACGATTTGACCCTTCGTCGCTGCCGCGCACGCGGGAGCGCGCGAAGGCGGCCAGCACTTCGCATTCATTTTATTCATCCTTGTCCTGAATTTTTATCGCTTTAAGTCGCCGGCGGTCGGATGCATTATTTGCATACGAAAACGCAAGGAGACGGCCATGAAACTCGAACTTCAATCCGGCGGCCTGAGGCTCGACCCCGGCCAACTGCTGAAAGTGCTGGACGGCGCGGGAAGCACGGTACGCGCGCTCGAATGCTCGATCTGGATCACCGAGGAAAACCAGCTGCGCGACGTGGTCCTCGAGTCCGGCGGCAGCTATCGCCTGCACCAGCATGGAACTGCCATCGTGCATGCGCTGGGTGGGAGCGCCTCGGTCGCGCTGAGTTGAAAGGAACGGCCATGAACGATCTGACATATGAACGGGATTTGAGCGATGCAAGACTGCACCACGAGCTGGATGCCGCCGCAAGGCGGGAGCGGGCGACGATCCTGAAGCGCTTCCTCGCGCAGTCGGCTGACGCGCTGCTTGGACAGCGCCGCACCAAACCCCTCGAACAATTGTGCGTGGCCTGCGGGTGAGCCGTGACCGCCGGTCTCGCGCAGTCGATTGAGGCCCGCCGTCCGCACGACGCGCTTGTCGTACGCGCGGCCGGTCCGCAGGACGAGCAGGACATCCAGGCACTGGTGCGCCGGCTGTCGCCCAGAAGCCGGTATCTGCGCTTCTTTAACGGCATCCGCGAGCTTTCGCCCGTTTGGCTGGAGCACTTCACCCGCGCGGCGCCGCGGAGCGAATACACGCTGCTCGCGCTGATGCCGGATCGCGGCAGACTGATTCCCGTCGGCATGGCGCAATACGCCGCCGACCCCTACCCCCGTCGCGGCGAGTTCGCGGTCGTTGTCGACGATGCCTGGCAGGGCCTCGGAATCGGTACCCGCCTGATCCATGAACTGGTGCGTGTCGCGCGCGAAGCCGGGATCGAGCGGATCGAAGGTTCAGTGCTGGTCGAGAACCAGCCCATGCTGCGCCTGATGCGCAGCATGGGGTTCGAAGTCCGCCGCGACCCGGAAAGCGCGTTGTACTTGCGCGTTTCGCGAGGGCTTGCGCAAACCACAATTCATTGTAAAGGAGGAAACCATGCCGCTCGTTCGCATCTCGCTGCTCAGAGGCAAATCCGCGGAATACCGCCGCAAGGTCCGCGACGCGGTGCACCAGGCACTGGTGGAGACCATCAGCGTTCCGGCAAAAGACCGCTTCCAGCTCATCACCCGGCACGACCCCGAGGATTTCATCTACGACACGGATTATCTCGGCATGCAGCGCAGCGGCAACATCGTGATCATCCAGATCACGCTGAGCACCGGGCGCTCGGTCGAACTGAAGCGCGCCCTGTATCGGCGCATCGCCGAGGGGCTCGCCGACGAGGTGGGCTTGCGGCCCGAGGACGTCTGGATAAACCTGATGGAAGTGCCGAAGGAAAACTGGTCGTTCGGCAATGGCGTCGCGTCCTACGCGCCGGAACAGCCGGTCGCCGCCTGAACGGACGCAAATAGCGCCTCGCACCGGCCGCAGCGACTAAAATGTGCGTTTCCCTCCAAGGAAGCGCGCATGTTCAGGGACGGCCTGCTCAAAGGCAAACGCATCCTGATCACCGGCGGCGGCACCGGCCTGGGCAAGGAAATCGCTACCAGGTATCTCCAGCTCGGCGCGGAAGTGTGGATCGGCGGCCGGCGCGGCGGCACGCTCGACGCAACCGCCAAGGAGCTGATGGCGAAGCACGGCGGCACGGTTAAGACGCACGCGGTGGACATCCGCGACGCGCAGGCCGTGGACGCGATGATCGAGCGCATCTGGACCGAATCCGGGCCGCTCACCGGGCTGGTGAACAACGCCGCGGGCAATTTCATCAGCCCGACCAAAGATCTCACGCCCAACGGCTTCAACGCGATCGCCAACATCGTGTTCCACGGCACGTTCTACGTG
>JBGOTT010000067.1:0-15164 GCA_041476585.1 Gammaproteobacteria bacterium
CCCTGCTGCCCGCGCTTGCCGAAGAAGATGCGCTCGAAGTCGCGGCGATCCACTCCGCGGCGCGCGGCTTCCTGCCGGAGCATTGGGGCGAACGGCCGTACCGCGCGCCGCATCATTCGGCCTCCGTGCCGGCCCTGGTGGGCGGCGGCAGCTCGCCGCGTCCGGGGGAAATAACGCTCGCGCATCGCGGAGTACTGTTTCTCGACGAACTGCCGGAATTCAATCGCAACGTGCTGGAAGCGCTGCGCGAGCCGCTCGAATCCGGGGAGGTCACAATTTCGCGCGCGGCGCGCAGCACCACGTTTCCGGCGCGCTTCCAGCTCGTGGCGGCGATGAACCCATGCCCCTGCGGATTCCTCGGCCACGTGAACGGTCGCTGTCATTGCTCACCCGACCAGATCGGGCGCTACCGCGGACGTTTGTCCGGGCCATTGCTCGATCGCATCGATCTCAAGCTCGAGATTCCGGCGCCAAGCGAGTCCGAACTCCTCGCGCCGGCCGCGGGTGAGCCGAGTTCTGCGGTGCGCGCGCGCGTGGAGCGGGCCCGCGCGACTCAACTGCGGCGCCAGGATGGCATCAACGCTGCGCTGTCCACGCAGGAACTGGAGCGCCACGCGGCGCTCGATGCGGCAGGCGAAGCGCTGGTGCGGCAGGCAATCGCGCGGCTATACCTGTCAGCCCGGGCTTTTCACCGCATTTTGCGCGTCGCGCGTACCATTGCCGACTTGGCGGGATCGGCGCGAATCGCCACGGAGCATCTGGCAGAGGCGATTCAGTACCGCAGGCTTGACGCGGCGTTCTAGAAGTTGCCGCACGGCTAGCTTGAGGTCGCTCGTCG
Organism: Gammaproteobacteria bacterium; assembly: GCA_041476585.1. Classification (GTDB taxonomy): domain Bacteria; phylum Pseudomonadota; class Gammaproteobacteria; order Burkholderiales; family SG8-39; genus JADGRQ01. Next base: position 839 of record JBGOTT010000067.1, read on the forward strand.
ACGAAAACTTAAGAAGGACGCCGTTTTTGTCCTTCTTCCACAGTCCACTACCATTCGCAATTCCTTTCCCTGCCCGGTTCGAGCACACCCACATCGTGGGCAGCACGGGGCATGGTAAGGCGCAACTCATGCAGTTCTTCAACAACCACGATTTGGTCCGGTCGATAGACGACCGGCGCTCTTTCGTGGTGATCGACAGCCAGGGCGATCTCATCCGTGCCATTTCTCGGCTCGCCTATTTCAACCCCCTCGCCGCGGACAGCCTGGCGGACCGGTTCGTGCTGGTCGATCCGAACGACGTCGAGCACCCCGTGTGTCTCAACATGTTCGACTTCAACCGGGACCGCTTGAGCGGTTATCCCTACCGCGATCCTCGGCCGAGACCGGCCGTTCGCCCTGAGTTGCAAGCGGCACCACGTACCCTCAGGATCAATCAGTCTTGCCCTGGCGTCGACCTAATTGGCCAGTTGGCATCCACACCGCGCGATTTGTTATTCGTCGCGGCGTACTCGTTATTGGTACCGTCGAAACAAAGGATGATATTGCGTCCCATGTCTTACCTACCTTCCTTGGTTGGAAGTTATCGTCATGCCGGAAATTCCGCTACGCCAACGCAGATTCCACAAGGTCGGCCTCCGCGTCTCGGCGCTTAAGAAGTCCGTCAAGGTTCTTTCCGGCCCACAGCCGCTGCCCGTCACGCCGCGGGCTTCTCGCGGCGATGCGCGGCGAGTAGTTCGCCGATCTGCTTGGCCGGTTGCGGCTTGCAGAACAGGTAGCCCTGGAACGCGTCGCAGCCGTGCGCGCGCAGACACTCCAGCTGCTCGACGGTTTCGACGCCCTCGGCCACTGCGTTCAGGCCCAGCAGCTTGGCGAGATGGATCACGGTGTCGACGATCGCGGCTTCGTCCGTGCGAGCGCGAATGGCCTGCACGAAGGATTGGTCGATCTTGAGCACGTGCACCGGGAAGCGCTGCAGGTAAGCGAGGGACGAATAACCAGTTCCGAAATCATCTATCGCGATCTGCACGCCGAGCCGGTTCAGCCCCGTCAGGGTGGTGATCGCTCTCTCGGCGTGCTTCATCACGATGCCCTCGGTGATCTCTATCTCGAGGCACGCGGCGGGCAGGCCGGTGTCGTGCAGGATCTCGCCGATCCGTCCCGCCAGTTTCCTCTGGCGGAACTGCCGCGGCGACAGATTGACCGCCATGCGCAGCGGTCCGAGGCCGGCGTCCAGCCATGACTTGCACTGCCGGCAGGCTTCGCGAAGCACCCAGTCGCCGATCGGCAGGATGAGGCCCATCTCCTCGGCGACCGAAATGAATTGGCCTGGTGGCACCGGGCCCAGCTCCGCGTCGTTCCACCGCAACAAGGCCTCGACGCCGAAGATGCCGCCGCCCGCCAGCGCGATCTGCGGCTGGTAATGCAGCGCGAAATCGCCGCGCTCCAGCGCGCCGTGCAAACGCAGCCGCAGATCGGCTCGGCGTTCCGTGCGCGCGCCCATTTCCGCCGCGAAAAACTGGAAGTTGTTGCGGCCCTCCTGCTTTGCGTGATACATCGCGATATCGGCGTTCTTGAACAGGGTATCGGCGTCCTGATCGTCGAGCGGATAGACCGCGACGCCGATGCTCATGGAAAGATGCAGTGCTTGGCCCGCCACCTTCGCAGGCTCGACGAACGCGTCGAGAATATTGCGCGCCACATCGGAGACCTCGTCGACATGGTGGACGTCCTCGAGCAGCACCGTGAACTCGTCGCCACCCAGCCGCCCCACGGTATCGGTCGAACGCAGGCAAGACTGCAACCGGCGCGCAGCTTCCTTCAGCACCTCGTCGCCGGCCGCGTGGCCGAGGCTGTCGTTGATTTCCTTGAACCGATCCAGATTGAGGGACATCACGGCGAGCAGCGCCTCCCGGCGGTCGGCGCGCGCCATCGCGTGGCGCATGCGATCGTGGACCAGCGCGCGGTTCGGCAGGCCGGTCAGCGTGTCGTAGTACGCGAGCCGATCGAGCCTCGCTTCGGCCGACTTTTGCTCGGTGATCTCGCGCCCGACGCCGCAGTACCCGGTGACGGCCCCGCCGGCATCGAACATGGGCTCGCCGCTGAGCGAGAAATAGCGGACCGTGTCGTCGCTAACGCGGCGCGCGATCTCGAAATCGCGGAACGGTAGGTGCGCGTCGAGCGTCGCGCGGTGCGCGCGCCAGCCTGCCTCGTCGGGAATGACGGCAGGAATCTCCCAGCGCCTCCGGCCCAGCAGCTCGTTCACCGGTATGATCGCGCTGATCTTCGCGCCGTAGCTGTACCGGGTGATTCGGTGCTCGGCGTCGGTTTCCCAGTACAGATCGGACGACAGTTCGGTCAGGGCGCGGAACCGCTCCTCGCTTTCGCGCAGCGCTTTCGCTGCGGCGGCGCGCTCGGTGATGTCGCGCAGCGTGCCGGTGAACGCCGGCGGATTGGAGCCAGGAATAGGGCTAATCGTCAGTTCCGCGTCGAAGCGGCTGCCGTCCGCGCGCAGCGCGGGCAGTTCGAGCCTGCGGCCGAGGATCTTCGCCTCCCCGGTGGCGAGATAGCGGCGCAATCCCTCGCGGTGCCGCTCGCGCAGCTCGGGCGGCACGATCAGCTCCGCCATCTCCCGGCCGACCGCCTGTTCGCGCGTGTAACCGAAGCAGCGTTCGGCGGCCGGATTGAATTCGACGAGGCGGCCCTGGTGGTCCATCGTTAGAATGGCATCGAGCGACGCCTCGAGGATCGCCCCCTTGCGCGCTTCGCTCTCGCGCAGCGCGCGCTCGGAACGCACGCGCTCGGTCACATCGGTATAGATTACGAGTTTTCGCCAACTGCTGCTCAAATTTGGACGTAGATCGTTGTTAGACCCGGCAGAACATGCAAGACTGGAATTGGCCCGTTTCCGTGGACGGTTTAGCGCTTAGGTGACAAGCGATTCTCCACAGGCTACGCGACAGCATTCTTCCTCGAGCAATTCATGTGTACGCCGGTTCAGGGGATATGGTTAGAGGTCCACCCAGTAAATCGGCGGCGATTTGTGCGTTAACGCACTAATCTCGATGAGATTCGCACTGGATCATACTGACTTGTTGAAGATGCTAGCTCGTCGGCAAAGGCCTCTTTTTCTCAAGCTAGTTTAGGCACGGCGTCGGTCGAATCGACGGCATCGACCATGCTCAAGTTGGATATGTCCTCCGCAGTACACCGGATCAGCGCTTGCCCTCGGCGCGCGAGTCGAGCTTCGCGGGCAACGCGCTCTCATCGGATGTTGGAGGCGGGGCATACCGGGCGAGCGCCCCGACCACGAGCGCGGCAGTTAACAGCCCAAGCCTTCGTGCCCCTGAACGCAATTCCCCTCTCCCACACGGCGAATCAACCCACTTTTTACTCGTGATGTTATGGCCACTCACGCGGGTGCGGGCCGCCGTGGATAACCCTCAACCCGTCGGGATTGCACTTATAAACATCCCCGGAGCTGTCTAAACGAGTGGGGCCACTTCTAACGCTAGCGTCGAATCATCTACTTACGTCACAAATATAAAATCTGTTTTCCGGATGCGGCGCGTGCCGTTGAAATATTCGACTCTAATCGGTGCGTTTACGCACACATTTCAGACTAAATCCGCTATTCGAGGCGTGAACCGCCGCTGCCGAAGGCGTGCGACGCACTGACCTGCCCGGATTTACTCCTGCAAACGGCGCATTCGCCGGGCGCACGCCGAAACCAGGCAAATCTTTCATTGTTTGCCATGCGATCGCGCTTGATGAAGCGGGCGCTTATTTGTGTCAATGCTGGACGCGCTGCCGCATCAGCGGGAGCGTGACCATCGTCGACCAACGTTTCTAAAGGAGCATCACATGTCCAGCAAGCAGCGCAAGCAGCCAGCCGTACGCAATCCTTCGAAGAAAATCGCCGATTCGCGCCGTGTTCGTTTAGGCACCGGGAGTGCGCCGGCGAAAATTGTTCGCTCCGCCGATACGGCAACGTCGGACTCGGGTGCGATTCGTTTCGGGACCGGCTCCGCGCCGGCTATTTTCAGAAAGTGACCCGGGACTAATTCCCCGGCGAGGTGGGTTCCCGGCGCAAGTGCTGCGCCCGCCTCGCCGTTTTTGCCTCCAAGGAGTGCACTCCCATGAATGCGATAGCCCAGCCGGCCCCCGCGGTGATCTTTTACATAGCAGTACCCGGATGCCGGGCGCCCATGCGCGCCGATGCCTCCGTACTCGGGACGTTGCCCGCGCGCGGCTTTCAATACTGCGAGGCGCTCAGAGCGGCCTCGTCCTTTGGCTGGTACGTGTTTCCGCCGATCGACTTCACGCTGCAGTGGGATGGATCGCAGGTCATCTGGACTTATCGCGGCGCAAAGGCCTGGTACCCGCTCGCCAGCGCGCAATTCCCCGGCTACCAGGCGGTATTCGACCGGGTTGCACCCAGTCGCCTGCGAGGATTTTCTCCGCCGTTCCTGACCGCAGTGACCGAGCCGGGAATCATCCAGGTCTGGACCGGGTTGATGATCGAAAGCGCCGAGGACTGGAGCGTGCTGGTGCGGCCCCCGGCCAACCTGCCGCGGAATATTGCTTTCGACCAGTACGAAGGCATCATAGAAACGGACCGCTGGTTCGGTCCCCTGATCACCAACATCCGGCTGATAAAGACCGACATACCGATACATTTCAGCACCGAGGTCCCGCTGGCTCAGGTTCAGCCGCTGCACCGCAGCGCCTACGCCGACGAAATTTCAAACAACTTCGGCCTGGTTGCCGATCCGGCCGAATTTTCGGACCAGGCGTGGTCGCGCTACGAACAGACGATCGTCAAGCCGAACCTGGATCCGCGGCGGCCGGTCGCGGCGTACGCGGCCTCGGTGCGGCGCCGTCGCAAGAGCGGCTGCCCGGTGGGCACGGCTGGCGCGTCCCGGTGATTCGTTTCGCGCTCGGCCAGGCGCGCGCTTGGCCGTTGGGCGGCTACGGCGCCGCCGCGGTTACGGTTTTCATCTGGTCGTCGTATCCCGTGGCGACCCGCGCGGGCGTGACCGGCTCGTTTGCGCCGCAAGACCTGATGCTTCTCCGGTTCGGCGTGGGCGCCCTGCTTTTCCTGCCGTACCTCGCACTGCATTTCCGCGCGATTCGGCGCGACGCGTGGCTGCGGGGCGTTCCGCTCACCCTGTTCCAGGGCGTGGGGATGGCGGCGCTCGTGATCTGCGGCCTGCAGTACGCGCCGGCCAGCCATGCCGCCGCTCTCGGTCCCGGCTTCGCGCCGGCCTGGGTCGCGCTGCTCGGGTTCCTGCTGTTCTCCAGGCGGGCCTCGGCCCGGATGATCGCGGGGACGGTATTGTCCATGATCGGCGTCATCACGCTCGCCGCCTGGAGCGCTTCGGCGGCAAAACCGGATGCGCTCATGGGAGACGCCATGTTCCTCGCCGCGTCCGCGCTGGGAGCGCTCTACGTGCTGCATATGCGCAACTGGGGAATCAGCGCCATCCAGGGCGCCGCCATCGTGACGATTTATTCGGCGCTGGCCGTCGTTCCGTGGCACCTCTGGCTGGCGTCCGGCGCGCTCTGGCAGGTCGCGCCGCCGGCGCTTCTCTGGCAGGTCCTGTGGCAGGGCGTTCTGATCGGCTGCATCGCGCTCGTCGCGCTCAATCACGCCATCGCCCGGCTCGGCCCGGAGCGCTTGAGCGCGCTGGTGGCACTGGTGCCCGCACTGAGCGCGGTTCTGGGGCTGTTGTTCCTGGGCGAGATCCCCTCGGGCGCCGAGATCGCGGCGATTCTCGCGATCTCGGCCGGGGTCTCGATCGGCGCATTTCGCGGCTATGGAGGCAGTCCGGCCGCCAGCAGCGCGTTGGTAAAACGGGCGGCCTGCGGACTGTCCCGTCCCGGGTAGCGCGCCCGTAACGCGCCCGCGGTGAGTCCGGGCTCTAGAGCGCGCAGCCTGTGCATCGCCTCCCGCGCCTCGTCGAGCCGCCCTGAGAGCACCAGCGCCGCCGCGAGCGTGCGCAAGGTAGGGGTGTGCAAGCGGTTCTCGCGTAACGACCGGACCGACAGTTCGATCGCGCGCTCGTAGCATTCGCCGATCAGATTGGCCATGCCCGCGAGGGAATTGAAGTAATAGATCATCGGATCGAGCGGCGAGAGCGACAGCGCCCGATCGGCGGACTGCACCGCCTCGGGGCCACGCCCGCGCCACGCGTGAACCATCGCATTCCACAGCCAGGCGAGGGGCTCGTTCGGATTGGCCGCGAGCGCCTGTGTCAGGCGCCGCTCGGCGGCGTCGAGGTCATACCTCGACCAGGCCGAAACCAGACCATCCACCGCCAGGGAGAGCGCATCGTTGGAATCGCAAGCAAGCGCGCGTTCAGCGCACGCGGCGGCGGCCTCGCTATCGCGGAGCGGATTTTCGCTGGCGCCGACGCCTATGCGCATGACATGCCATTTCGCCAGCCAGGCACGCGGACCGGGAGAAACCGGATCACGCTGGATCGCCGTTTCGAACGCGCTGCGCGCGAGCAGGAAATCCTCTCGCGACAGCCGGTGCATCAGGTCGATTCCGCGCAACGTGATTGAATACGCGTCGAGCTGCTCGAAATTCGTGATCCGCGCGCGGCGCAGTTCGAACAAACGCAGTAACGGCGCCACACTCCCCGCGACCTTGCCCGCCAGCTCCGCCTGCAAGGCGAACGCGTCCACGAGGTCGCACTCGAAGCGCTCGCTCCACAAAATTTTTCCGTCGCGCGCGTCCGCGAGTTCCGCCACCAGCAGCGCGCGCGCCTGCGCCGTCTGCACGCTGCCCGAAAGCACGTATCGCACCCCGAGCATTTCGCCGATGGTTCGCAGGCTGAGCGGCGCCCGGCGAAACGCCATCGACGAAAGCCGCGAAACGACGAAAAAATCGGCGACGCGGGAAAGCGCGCCGATCGTCTCCTCGGCCAGGGCATCGCCGACGAACGCGAAGCGGGGATTGTCCGATCTCACCTGGAAGGGGATTACGGCGACCGATGGACGGCCGTGCGCCATCACCGCCGCGCTGGGCGCCAGCCTCGCCGTCTCCGCCGGCGGCCATACCCGGAACGCCCGCACGGCACGCTCGCGGTTGCGGAGCCGCTGCTCGCCGAGGTCCTCGACCGAGGCGTCGACGCCGCTCGCAAGCTGATCGCGCACCTGCGCGGAAACGACCGTCTCGCCGGGGTTCGCCAGCTCGGCGAGGCCGGCCGCGACGTTCACCCCGTCGCCGAGCAGGTTGAACGCCTCGACGATAACGTCGGCGACGTGGATTCCGACGCGCAGGGCGAGGGGCGGCTCCGTGGTCTCCGAGTTCAATCGCGCGAGGCTGCGATGCAGCTCGAAGGCGCACTCGAGCGCAGGAACGCCGTCCGGAAAATCGGCGACAAGTTCCCGGCCCTGGACCTTCGACAGGCTACGGCCGGCGCGAGAGGGAATCGCCTCCGAGTTGGCGTGTGCGAAAAACGCCCGCCAGCGCTGGACGGTGCGCTCCTCAGCGCGCTCCATCATCCCGACGGAGTCGAACACGTCGGCAACGAGAACGGCGCGCCGCTGCCGCCGGGAGCGGAAGCCGGGGAAATCGCGCGATTCGTCCCCGGTTGCCTCGTCGGCGAGGTGCGGCTCGGGACGGGAATCTGCGACCAGCCGCTCCAGGGCGGCCACGTCGCGCAGCACGAGGGTACGGCCCGAGCGCTCGAGCAGGTCTTCCCGGACCAGGCGCGAAAGCTCGCGCGTCACCTCCTCGCGCGATGTGCCCACGTGGCTGGCGAAATCCCGGTGCGTCGGCGCGCGTTCGATGCGGGACGCATTGGCTTCCACCCCGGCGAGCCTGACAAGCCGCAGCAGCTCGACCCACACCCGGCACTGCACGCTTTGGGTGCCTAGGTCGAGAAGGCGCCCGGCGAGTTCGCGCACCGAACCCGTGAGGCGGCGCAGTACGCGCTCCCGCACCGAGACATGATTCGCGAGGATCGCTCGGAAGGTCTCCGGCGGCATTGACGCGAGCAGCGATTCCCGCGCCGCGACGACGTCGGCGAAGCGGAGGCGGCCATCGATGGCGGAGTGCTCGCCGAACAGCTCCCCGGCCGGAATGTCCTTGAATATGATGAGGCGCTGGCGTCCCGCCTTGGCGGCCATACGCACCATGCCGGCGACCACGAAATAGACATCCCGGTCCGCTCCGTCGCGCCGGATCACGTACTGGTTGCGCTTGCAGCGCAGCCATTTGCACTGGCCGGCAATTTCCCGCAGGCTCTGCGTATCCAGCCCCTTGAAGACGTCGACCTTCTCCAGGCCAAGCAGGGCCGACTCGAGGATTGGGGGTTTTGCGGCGCTCATCGACGTCCGCTGCGGCAGCAATGATTTGGGAAGCGGCACGTCACTGTACTACTTAATATAGCAACCGGCGGAAACCGCCGTATTCGACCACGCTCCGATGCCCTGCCTAGGGATCCGTGGACCAGCTGTTACTTGAGAACGGCCCCCGGCTGGAGGGTCACCCCGAATTGGTACCGCGATTCTGCACGCGTAATCCAGCCCACCGCGCAGCCATTTCTCGGTCCAATTTGCCGACGGCCAATCCCAGCAGCTGCGCGACAGCTGCCCGGTGGTCCCGGAACAAAATCACCTTGCCCTGTTCCCAATCTCTCCAGGCCCCTGGCTCTACCCCAAGTTTTCGGGCGGCCTTCCGGATCGACCAACCCATCGCCCTGCGCTTGGCGAGCAGGCGTTCAGGCAGAGTCTTGGGTACTGGAAATGGGTCATAGCCGAGAAACTGGATTAGCGCTGGCACGGTCTCGACGGGTGGTTCCGTATGGCCGTTCTCCCAGTTCAGGATCGTGTCGGGGTTCACTCCGAGGATCTGCGCAGCCTTAATCTGGCTCAGCTTGCGCTGGAGGCGGCAGCGCTTGAGGTGCTCGCCCAGGGTACGGGGCTCCAAATCAGGTTCCTTTGGTTTCAATGCTTTAAGTCGGATGGGCACGAATTGCAAAAGAGCAACGCGTCCCTGCCCCTGCGGTTTCCTCGGCCAATCGAACGGCCGTTGCCATTGCTCACCTGACCAGATCGGGCGCTACCGCGGCCGCTTGTCCGGGCCGTTACTCGATCGCATCGATCTCAAGCTCGAGGTTCCTGCGCCCAGCGAATCCGAACTGCTCGCGCCGGCCGCGGGTGAGCCGAGTTCTGCGGTGCGCGCGCGCATGGAGCGGGTCCGCGCGACTCAACTGCGGCGCCAGGATGGCATCAACGCTTGCGCTCTCGACGCAGGAACTGGAGCGCCACGCGGCGCTCGATGCGGCAGGCGAAGCTCTGGATGCGGCAGGCGATCGCGCGGCTGCATCTATCGGCGCGCGCGTTTCACCGGATCCTGCGCGTTGCGCGCACGATTGCGGATCTCGCGGGCTCGGCGCGCATCGCTGCGGAGCATCTGGCAGAGGCGATTCAGTACCGCAGGCTTGACGCGGCGTTCTAGAAGAAATAGCGTCCATAGGTGATCACCGTCATCGGCCTCTCCGGCAGCTTGCGTCGCGGCTCGTACAATTCCGCCGTGCTTCGCGCCGCGGCTTCGTTGATGCCTTCCGGCAGCGAGCTTCGCATCGAGTCGATCACTGGCATGCCGCTTTACGACGCCGACGACGAAGCTGCGCACGGCATACCCGATGCGGTGTCGCGTGTGAAGGACGCGATCGCCGGTGCCGACGGCTTGCTGCTCGTAACCCCGGAGTACAACAACAGCCTCCCGGGTGTAGCGAAGAATGCCATCGACTGGCTCTCGCGCCCGCCAGCGGATATGGCGCGCGTGTTCGGCGGCAGGCCCGTCGCGATCGCAGGGGCCTCTCCGGGCGGATTTGGCACGATCCTTTCGCAGAATGCGTGGCTGCCCGTGTTTCGAACCCTTGGCGCGGACTTGTGGTCGGGCGGGCGTCTGCTCGTATCGCGCGCGGGCAGCGTGATCGACGCGAACGGCGAGATCGTGGACGCGGCGACGCGCGACAGCGTGCGCAGGTTCGTGGAGGGCTTCGTGGCTCACATTCGCGGAGCGTGACTTCATGGCCGACGCTGAAGACTGGCACAAAGTGGCGACGGCATTGCGCGAGTTGCATCGCGTCCTCCTGGAGCGCGCGCGTCGCGACTACGAACACGCGAACCTCACGCAAGTCCAGCCCGGGCAGCTGCTGCAGTTGCTCGCGACTGATTCTTACTTCGCCTGGCTGCGCTCCCTGTCGGAGCTGATGGTCGATATCGATATGCTGCGGGATGCGGAGCCGGCGCTGATGGACGAGCTCTCAAGCGCCGTACGTCCGGCCGTCGAGCACTTCCTCTCGCCGCCGAAGACGGCGCCGGCGAGCGGCTCGTTCGCGGAACGTTACTGGCCCTGCATCCAGGACGATCCCCATGTGGCGATGGCGCATGCGGGCGTGAAACAGGCGATCGCTGCATGGCCGTTGCCGGAGAACGCAGACGCGGCCAGCCTGCTGCACGAACGGCATCGCCTTGCCGAAAAAGCGCGGCACCGCCCGCGTTAGCGGCGTTCCAGGAAGCCGCGATCCCACTTGGCCAGATCGGCGGCGGCTTCATAGGTCGTCTGCAGAAACTCAAGCAGCGTGTCGTCCGGCGACTGCGACTGGCGGACGACTTCATACGGCAGAATAAATTCCCGGAGATCCGTACTGTAGAAAGCAGAGCTGGGCTTGACCGCCGCCTCCGGAAACCCGGCCGGTTCCGGATAAGCATAGGAGTAGAACGCCGCATGGGGAATTGGACCTCCGCCCGGCCAGAATCCGCAGCTGCTCACTTCATGCGAGTAAGCCTCGCGGGCGACCCAGTCCGGCAGGTTCGGAACCCCGCCCGGATGTTGCGGAGCGCTTCGGCCGGAAAACCGCGTGACGGCGAGATCGGGCGCGCCCCAAAAGAAATGCACGGGGCTGCATTTACCGGTGAACCGGGCGCGAAACTGTTTGAAGACGCGGTCTGATTGAACGAGGATTCGCCAGAACCGGCTGACGTACGCGCGATCGTACGCGCGATGTGTTTCGTCCCGATCGAAGCGGATAGGGTCAGCCACTTCGTTGGGTTTGCGCTGAATGTTCACGTGGAGCCCCAGATTTCCCATCGTCGCCATGAGCTGCGCGTAGAACGCTGCCACTGATTGCGGTTCCAGCGGGAAACCGCTGGTGCGGCCGTCGCTAGCAAGCACTCGCAGCTGGTGATCCACGAAGTCGAATTCGATCTCGAAGGTCCGGGTGCCATGCCCAATGGGCGACGTGCTGAGCCCTCGAGCTGTCACGTAGAGCGTGACATGCCAGGAGTGATTCATCCAAGGAGTCTGGGCAAGGCGCACCTTGCCAACGATCTGGGTCAACAGGTGCAGGCTCGCATAGGTCTCGCGCCAGGTCTCGAGGGGCAGCTCGGGCCATGCGTCCAAACGCGAATCAATGGCGGCGCTCATTCACGGGCCGCGCGGCAGTTCGACGGGCTTGCCGTGCGGCGTCGCCCGCGCGGCGGCGTCCCATTCGTCTGCGCGACGCTCGAGCTCTTCCGCGGGGATGAGCTTCTTCTCGCCGACGAGATGTTCGAGCGCGGCGAGCCAGTGCTCGTAGTAATGGGTGCCGTCGTCCGGCTCGCCGCGGGCGCCCGCGGCGGCGAGCTCTGCGGCGAGCGCATCGGCCCACTCGCGCCACGTGAAGACGCCGCGCGCGTGGAGGGAGAGCGTCATCGCAAAAGCCTGCGCCTCCCACGGTGCGTTGAAGACAGGGCCCTGTTTGTCGCGCGGCAGCGCAGGCAGCGCGCCGAGGTCGACCTCACGCGGGATCGAGGTGGTCATCCCACAGGTCCACGTACACGCTGTCGCGCGCGCAGGCGTCGGGCCCCCAGATCTCGTGCGCGCCGAAGCGCACGCTGTAGCAATGCTGCGGCTTCTTGTCGCGGCTCATCGCATTGGTGTCTGCGAAGACGAACACGCCATGGTCCCGGTCGATCACGCCGCGCCGCCCGCGCGCGTAGCGCGGAAGCCGGGTGTGGCCGGTCGGATGGATGTTGCGCGCAACGACGCGCTCTCCAGCCTTGAATTTCGGCGGCACGTTATCGTCGAGTCGCGCATGGCGGCGGATGCGCAGGAAATTCGACACCTCGGCGGCTGCCAGCGCCCGCAACCCGCGCGCCTTCGCCTCTGCGCGCCCCGTGTCCAGCTCCTTCGCGCTGACCAGCCCCTGCTCGACGAGCAGCTTTTCGAGGCCGAAAAGCCAATGCTCGTAGTAGGTCGTCGCGAGATATTCGGCGGGCGGCATCTGTTCGCGCGCGTAGCGCCCCATGTCGATGTTCCACCTGCCGTGGAAGCCGCACGCGAGATTGAGGGCCAGCATGCGCGCCTCCCACTGCGCGTGGAAGACAGGCTCGTCCTTTTCGATCACGACCGGCCCCAGGCCGTGCATGCCGCCCAGGTCGTGCGCGCCGTTCATTTCGGGCTCCGCGCCGGCAGGGTCACATTCGCAACGCCGATCATCGCTTCACGCGTGACGATCTCCGCCAGCTGCGCCTCGCTCCAGCCCTCGGTCCCCGCCGGACGCTCGGGAAGCACCAGGTAGCGCAGCTCTGCCGTCGAGTCCCACACGCGCACCTCGACGTCCTCCGGAACTTCGCCGCCCAGCTCCTTCAGCACGCCTCGCGGATCGATGACGGCGCGCGCGCGATACGGCGCCGCCTTGTACCAGACGGGCGGCAGCCCGAGCACCGGCCACGGGTAGCAGGAGCAGAGGGTGCAGACGACCATGTTGCGGATGTTGGGCGTGTTCGCGAGCACCACCATGTCCTCGCCCTGGCGTCCGACGAAGCCGAACTCCGCGATCGCGGCGGTGGCGTCGGCGAGCAGGCGCTGTTTGTAGGCGGGATCGGTCCACGCGCGCGCGACGACCCTGGCGCCGTTGCGCGGTCCGATCTTCGTCTCGTAGGTGTCGATCAGCTCGTCGAGCGCCTTCGGATCGACCAGACCTTTCTCGATCAGCAGCGATTCCAGCGCTTTAACGCGCAGCGCAGGGCCCGAGAGCGGACGGTCGTGCTCGCCGTCATGGTGGTGGTGATCGTAGTCGCTCATGAAACGTCGTACCGTCTTTCGCCGGAAGCGGCGCCCGACAATCTAGCGCGAACATGGGCTGAGCGCAAAGGAGACGCTGCCTTTTCAGCCGACTCACGCCGGCCTTGCTCGCTCGCAAGCAGGTCGGCGCGCTCGGTGCGGTATAGTCGCCGCGGCATGGCGACGTACGCGATCGGCGATGTGCAGGGCTGTCACGACGAGCTGCGCTCGCTGCTCGCGCAGCTTGCGCCCGACCCGGCGCGCGACCGTCTGTGGTTCGTAGGCGATCTGGTGAACCGCGGGCCGAAATCCCTCGAAGTCCTGCGCTTGGTTCGCGCGCTCGGTGCTTCAGCGGTCACCGTCCTCGGCAACCACGACCTGCACCTGGTTGCACTCGCCGAAGGGTTCACGAGAAAGCGGTCCGACGATACGCTCGATGCGGTGCTCGCCGCGCCGGACCGTGCTGAACTGATCGACTGGCTTCGCACCCGGCCGCTGATGCACGTCGACGGCGGGTACGCCATGGTCCACGCCGGCCTGTTGCCGGGCTGGGGCATCGAGCGCGCACGGGTGCTCGCCCGTGAGGTGGAATCCGCGCTTGCGGCGCCCGGCTACCGCGAGTTCGTCGCGCGGATGTATGGCAGTGAACCTTCGCGCTGGAGCGACGCGCTCGCAGGCTGGAACCGTCTGCGCGCAATCGTCAACGTGATGACCCGTATGCGTTTCTGCACCCTCGGGGGCGATATCGAGGTCCGCACCAAAGGAGCGAAGCCGCCCGCGGGGTTTCAGCCGTGGTTCGAGCTGCGCACCGCACGCGAAGAGCCCCAGGTGGTCTGCGGCCATTGGTCCACGCTTGGACTGAAGATGACCGAACGGGTGCTGTTGATCGACACCGGCTGCGTCTGGGGCGGCTCGCTTACCGCGGTCCGGCTGGAAGACCGCAAGATCGTTCAGGTACCATGCGCCGGCTATCAGGCGCCGGGAGAAGGTGCATGACGAACTGCGTATTCTGCAAGATCATCGCCGGCCAGATTCCATCGACCAGGGTCTACGAGGACGAGCAGACCCTCGCGTTCATGGATATCGGCCAGGTGAATCCCGGCCACGTACTGGTGGCGGTAAAGCCGCACGTCGAAAACGTCTTCGGCCTGGACGATACGCTCGCCGGCGCGGTGTTCCGCGCGACTGCGCGCGTGGCGCGAGCTGTGCACGCCGCGTTCGCGCCGCAGGGCATGTCGATTTACCAGGCGAATGGCC
>JBGOTT010000068.1:0-15150 GCA_041476585.1 Gammaproteobacteria bacterium
GAGTTGATGTTGGTGAAAATCTTGAATTCCTCCGAGCAGCGGATGTCGTAGCCATAGCTGGAGGTGCCGTAGGACACGACCCGCTTGCCGGCCACTTCCTTCACCTGGCCCGGCTCGAACGGCTCGATCATGCGCTGCGCGGCCGCCATGCGGCGGATCCATTTGTCCGACTTGACCGACATCTAAGTGTTCTGAACCACGATGTTGGGGAACTTGGAAGTCATGTCCTTCTGCGATTCGGCGATCCGCACCGCGCAGCGGCGCGCGATCTGCTTGTAGATCGCGGAAATACGGCCGTCGGGATCGGACACCAGCGTCGGCTTGCCCGAGTCGGCCTGTTCGCGGATCGAGCCGTCGAGCGGCAACTGGCCGAGCAGCTCGGTGCCGTAGTCCCTGCTCATGCGCGCCGCGCCGCCTTCGCCGAAGATATGGCTTTCATGCCCGCACTTGGGGCAGAAGTGGGTCGACATGTTCTCGACCACCCCGAGGATCGGGATGCCCACCTTTTCGAACATCTTGAATCCCTTGCGCGCGTCGATCAGGGCGATGTCCTGCGGCGTCGTCACGATCACCGCCCCGGTCACGGGGACCTTCTGGGCGAGGGTCAATTGGATGTCGCCGGTGCCGGGGGGCAAGTCCACGATCAGGTAATCGAGCTCGCGCCAGCGTGTGTCCTTGAGGAGCTGCTCCAGCGCCTGCGTCACCATCGGGCCGCGCCAGACCATCGGCGTGTCGATGTCGATCAGAAACCCGATCGAGATCGCCTGCAGGCCGTGGTTTTCCATCGGCTCGAGGCTCTTGCCGTCCTTGGACTCGGGGCGCCCCGCGATGCCGAGCATCATCGGCTGCGAGGGCCCGTAGATGTCGGCGTCCAGGATCCCGACCGAGGCACCCTCGGCCGAGAGCGCGAGCGCAAGGTTCACCGCCGTGGTGGATTTGCCGACGCCGCCCTTGCCTGATGCAATCGCGATGATGTTCTTGATGCCGGGCACCAGCTTCACACCGCGCTGCACGGCGTGTGACACGACCTTCGAGCGCACCGTGACGCTCGCGCCCGGTGCTCCCGCCGCCTTCAGCGCCTCGATCACCTGGCGACGGATCGGCTCGAACTGGCTCTTGCCCGGGTAGCCGAGCTCGATGTCGAGCGATACGTCTGCGCCCGACAGCTTGAGATTGCGCACCGACCGGGACGCGAGAAAATCCTTCCCGGTGTTCGGGTCGATGACCTCCCTGAGTGCGGCGTGGACCTGCGCTTCGCTGATGGACATGATTTGGAGGCAATGCCGGGAAGCCGCGAAGTGTACGAGAAATCAGGTGGCTTCGCGCGTAATACCCCTACCCGCCCTGATAGAATTTGCCTCTTTCCCGCCCGTCCATGCCCCAGCGCAGGCTCTTCGTCACCACGGCCCTGCCGTACGCCAACGGCTCGTTTCACATCGGCCACATCATGGAGTACATCCAGGCCGATATCTGGGTGCGTTTTCAGCGCATGCAGGGCAACGAAGTGCATTTTGTTGGCGCGGACGACGCGCACGGCGCGCCGATCATGCTCAAGGCGGAAGCCGAAGGCGTGACGCCGGAGCAGTTGATCAGGCGAATTGCCGACGAAAGGCCCAAGTACCTGAAGGGCTTTAACATCCGGTTTGATCACTGGCACTCGACGCACTCGGACGAGAATACGCAACTCTCGCAGGATATCTACCGCCGGCTGAAAGCCGGCGGATTCATCTATTCGAAGACGATCGAGCAGTTCCATGATCCGGTGAAAGGGATGTTCCTCGCCGACCGCTACATCAAGGGCGAGTGCCCGATCTGCGGCGCGAAAGACCAGTATGGCGATGCCTGCGAGAACTGCAGTTCCGTTTATTCGCCGACCGAGCTGAAGAATGCGTACTCGACGCTCTCCGGCGCGAAGCCGGTGCTCAAGTCCTCGGAACACTTCTTCTTCAGGCTCTCGGATCCGAAGTGCAGGGAATTCCTGAAACAATGGCTGGAAAAGCCCGGGCGGCTGCAACCCCAGGTCGTCAACAAGGCAAAGGAGTGGCTCGAGGGCGAAGGCGACAAGGCGCTTGCGGATTGGGACATCTCGCGCGACGCCCCCTACTTCGGCATCCCGATTCCGGACGCGCCGGGCAAGTACCTCTATGTCTGGCTGGACGCGCCGATCGGGTATCTCGCCAGCCTCAAGGCCTACTGCTCGAAGAACAATCTCGACTTCGAACGGCTGCTCGAAGATCCGACCGAGCAGATCCACTTCATCGGCAAGGACATCATCTACTTCCACACCCTGTTCTGGCCGGCGATGCTGCGGTTCGCCGGCCCGCCGTACCGGGTGCCGGATCACATCTACGTGCACGGCTTCATCGGCGTCTCCGGCGAGAAAATGTCCAAGTCGCGCGGCACCGGCATCAGCCCGCTGCGCTATCTCGACATCGGCATGAATCCGGAGTGGCTGCGCTATTACATCGCGGCCAAGTTGAACGCCAATGTCGAGGACGTGGATTTCAATCCGGATGATTTTCTGGCGCGGGTGAACAGCGATCTGGTGGGGAAGTACGTCAACATTGCGAGCAGATGTGCTGGCTTCATTTCTAGAGTATTCGGAGGGAGAGTCGCTAAGACGGACTTGATGAAAGGGAGCGTCTTTGGCGAGACTCCCGACATCCGCGCTGCTGCCGCTGAAATTGCTGCGTGCTATGAAAACCGCGAATTCGGAAAGGTCGTGCGACGAATCATGGACCTAGCGGACCAAGTAAACAGGTTCGTAGATCGCGGCCAACCTTGGAAATCTGCCAAAGATGGAAGTCAAGCCGCCCGGGACAAATTGCGCTACGTATGTAGCGAAGCTCTTGAAGCGTTCCGAATCCTGACCATCTACTTGAAGCCGATTGCCCCGCAACTTGCTCAAGAAGTCGAACGCCTACTAAATCTTCCCGCGTTGCTTTGGAGCGATATCGAAGAATCGCTTCCTGACGATCATAGGATCAATGAGTACCGGCATCTCATGGCCCGGGTCGAGGCGAAACAACTCGACGCACTGTTCGACATCCCCGAAACACCGGCCGCTGCGACTCCCGCCCCCCAGCGCCACGCCGAACACCAGCAGCACGAAGCGAAAAAAGAGAGCACCGTGAACGAAACCATTTCGATCGACGACTTCGGCAAGATCGACCTGCGCGTGGCGAAAATCACGCACGCCGAAGCAGTCGAAGGCGCAGACAAGCTGGTCAAGCTCACGCTGGACCTGGGCAGCGAAACGCGCACGGTGTTCGCGGGCATCAAGTCTGCCTATGCGCCCGATGGCCTGAACGGCAGGCTGACGGTGGTGGTTGCCAACCTCGCGCCGCGCAAGATGCGCTTCGGCGTCTCCGAGGGTATGGTCCTGGCAGCCTCGGGAGAAGGCCCCGGGATTTTCCTGATTGCGCCCGATTCCGGCGCCTTGCCGGGCATGCGCGTCAAATGAGCATCCTGGCTAAGGCGTAATGCTCGCCTCGCCCCTGCGCGCCCGGGGGCTAGGGCTTGATGTACGAGTAGCCCTGGTGCTGCAGCCGGGAAATCTCGGCCACGCCGGACGGAACATAGGTCGCGTCGGCAATGAACTGGTCTCTCGACAGCTTGCGGTTTCGCAACGTGATCTCGCATACGTCGAAACGCACGCCTTGCTGCTTGAGCCGCTCTACGATGTCCTCGAACTTGTTGCCGTTCCCGTCCTTGGCGCCCTTGAACAGGTAATCGACGCCCTGCGCATGCGCTACCACCACGATCTTCGCGTTGGGATTGACCTCGAGATGGTTGCCGACGTTGCGCAATCCGTTTGAGGCCTGCGCAAGGCCTTCGCTCAAGTGGTACACCACGGCATCGCTGCCGGCGTCTGAGCCGGTACTCGCGCAGCCCGCCGCCGCAAGCAGTCCTGCAGCAGCGAGCGCTGCCAGAAAACTCCGCGTTTTCATGTCGATTCCTACCGGGCTACTTGCCGCCGCAGGACTGTGGCATCGCGTCATGCGGGTAGCCCTTGCAGGTCCAGCTGGTCTTCCCGGCCGAGAGGGCGGGCGTCATGACGATCTCGATCGCATTCTTCTCGTTCCAGCCGCGAATCACCCCGTTCAGTTCGACCACGTATTTCATCTCACCTGCTTTCGCGTCGCCGCGAGCGGCAATCTTCAGGTCGACGCCGGAGCTTTCGAGCTTTCCGGCCTTCTCCGCCGCCGCACCGACCTGTGCCTTCGCCGCGTCGGCACCGCTGACCAGCGCCGCAGCAGCTGCCTTGAGTTCGCCGCTCGCCATCTGCGGCAGCACGACCGCGATGGCGATGAATCCCGCCAACGCGACCCCCGCCAGCAACAGTAGCCCTGATCTCATCCCGTTCCTCGCCTGTTTTGGTTCGTGCTCGAGGCTCGCTCCCTGCTTGGAAAAGTTTATCACGACATCCTGCGTGCCCCTGTATGGATGGCCGCCCACGTGAGATAGTCGCGCGATGAAACTCACCCGCCGATTGCGCATCACCGGTCGCGTGCAAGGCGTCGGATACCGCCAGGCGATGTGCCACGCGGCTGCGCGGCTGGGCGTGGCCGGCTGGGTGCGCAACCGCGCCGATGGCAGCGTCGCGGCCGTTGTCCATGGCGATGCGCAAGCACTCGAAGCATTCATCGCATGGGCGCGGCGCGGTCCGCCTGCGGCGCGCGTCTCCGGGGTCGAGGTCAGCGACGATCGGGGCGAAGACCCATGCGATTACGCAGGCTTCGTGTGCCACCCAACCGAATAGCAGCGACCACCAGCGGTACACCCATTTGGTTATTGCGGCGCAGCAATCGCCGTACGCGAGCCGCGCGCCGCCCGATCGAATTTAGCCTGCCGTGCCGTAGACCAGCCGCACGTTCCGCGGTTCGAGCCAGGCGGCAAGGGTCTCGATCAGGCGCTCGTCGGGCCGCACGCGCCAAGCTTCGCCGAGCGCGACATCGCATGCTGCGGATTCATTTTCGTAGTGCACGGTCACGCCACAGGCGCCGTTGCCGCTCTTCACCCGGTACGGTCCGAGCATTTCCATCAGGCGTTTCGCGTCCGCCTGCCCGTTCATCGCGATGCGCAGATGCGCGGCATAGCGCTCGCGCAAGCCCGCCAGATCGAATACCTCCTCGGCCGAAACGCGCATGCCGCCGGAGAATTCATCGCGCTGCACTTTGCCCAGAATCACCAGCAGAGCGTCTTCCTTCAGCTTGTCGCGGTGGCGGTCGTAGAGTTCGCTGAACACCGTCATCTCGACCTGCGCGCTGCCGTCGTCGAGCGTCACCACCAGCATCTTGCCGCGCCGCGTCATCTGGATGCGCGCCTGAGCGATGATCCCCGCCATCCATGTGCGGCCCTCCGACGGCTGCAGCTTCGCCAACGGGGTGCGCGCGAAGCCTTCGAGCGCCGGCGCATACACGGCAAAAAGGTGGCCTGACAGGTAAAAGCCGAGCGCGACCTTCTCCTCCAGCAGCTTCTGGCGCATGTCCCAGGGCTTGACCGACGCCATCGCCCCCGGCGGCATGCGCACGGCTTCCGCATCACCGAACAGATTGTTCTGTGCGGCCTGGCGCTCGGCCTGTTCGGCGGCGCCCATCGCCATGCCGACCGATGCGAGCAACACGGCACGGTCGGGCGCGAGCGCATCGAACGCGCCCGCGCGCACCAACGCCTCGATCGCGCGCCGGTTGACGAGGCGCTTATCAACCCGCCGGCAGAAATCGAACAGGTCGGTGAACGGCCCCGCGCCGCGCGCGGCAAGGATGCTGCGGATCGCCGATTCTCCGGTGCCGCGGATCGCCCCGAGGCCGTAGCGAACGGTCTTGCGGTCCACCGGCACGAAGCGGTATTCCGACGCATTGATGTCGGGCGGCAGGATGGCGAGGCCGTTGGCGATTCCGTCCTCGTAGTAGTGGCGCACCTTGTCGGTGTCGTCCATCATCGCCGAGAGGTTGGCGGCCATGAATGCGGCGGCGTGGTGGGTCTTCAGCCAGGCGGTCTGGAACGCGATCAGCGCGTATGCCGCCGCGTGCGAGCGGTTGAAGCCGTAGCCGGCGAATTTCTCCATCAGATCGAACAGCTGCGTCGCCTTCGACCTGCGCAGACCGTTCTTGGTCGCGCCCTCGACGAACACGTCGCGCTGCTTCTCCATCTCCTCCTTGTTCTTCTTGCCCATCGCGCGGCGCAGCAGATCCGCGCCGCCGAGCGTGTAGCCGCCGATCACCTGCGCAATCTGCATCACCTGTTCCTGGTAAACCATGATGCCGTAGGTCGGCGCCAGGATCGGCTCGAGCCGTGGATCGACGTAATCCACGCGCTTCCTGCCTTGCTTGCAGGCGACGTACTCGGGGATGAGTTCCATCGGCCCGGGCCGGTACAGCGCCACCAGCGCGATCACGTCCTCGAAGCGCGCCGGCGGCGCCTGCTTGAGCAGTTCGCGCATGCCGCGCGATTCGAACTGGAACACCCCGGTCGCGTTGGCCGAGGCGAGCAGCCGGTACGTCTCCTTGTCGTCGAGCGGAATCGCATCGAGCGAGAACGACTCGTCGCCCAGGCCGCGCACATAACGCTCGGCCCAGTCGAGCACCGTGAGCGTGGTGAGGCCGAGGAAATCGAACTTCACCAGCCCGATCGCCTCGACATCGTCCTTGTCGAGCTGGCTGATGACGTTGTTGGTCCCTTCGGCGGCATACAGCGGGCAGAATTCGGCGAGCCGGCCGGGAGCGATCAGCACCCCGCCGGCGTGCATGCCGACATTGCGCACCAGGCCCTCGAGCTTCCCGCCGAGCGCGAGCAGTTCCCTGACCTCGTCTTCCTTCTGCTCGCGCTCGGCGAGCAGCGGCTCCATCGCGCGCGCGTCGGCAAGCGTGATCGTGCGGCCCGGC
Source organism: Gammaproteobacteria bacterium (assembly GCA_041476585.1). GTDB lineage: Bacteria > Pseudomonadota > Gammaproteobacteria > Burkholderiales > SG8-39 > JADGRQ01. Next base: position 6,888 of record JBGOTT010000068.1, read on the forward strand.
TGGAACGGAATGAGCTTGGCGATCTGGTCGCAGAAGTTGTAGCCGAGGTCGAGCACGCGGCCGCAATCGCGCACCACCGCGCGCGCCGCCAGCGTGCCGAAGGTGGCGATCTGCGAGACGCTCTCGGCGCCGTACTTGTTGCGCACGTACTCGATCACGCGGTCGCGCCCGTCCTGGCAGAAATCGATGTCGAAGTCCGGCATCGAGACGCGCTCCGGATTGAGGAAGCGCTCGAACAGCAGGGCGTAGCGGATCGGGTCGAGATCGGTGATGCCGAGCGAGTACGCGACCAGCGAGCCGGCGCCCGAGCCGCGCCCCGGGCCGACCGGAACGCCGTTCTTCCTCGCCCAGTTGATGAAATCGGCGACGATCAGGAAGTAGCCCGCAAAACCCATCTGTGCGATGGTGCCAAGCTCGAAATTCAGCCGCTCCCGGTAGCCCGTCTCCGCGCCCTCGCGCTGCGCGGCGTCCGGAAACAGCTTCTCCAACCTGCGCGCGAGGCCCGCGCGCGCCTCGTCGCCCAGATGCTGCTCGAGCGTGACCCCCTCGGGCGTGGGAAAGACAGGCAGCTTCGACTTGCCGAGTTCAATCGTCAGGCTCGCACGACGCGCGATCTCGACGGCATTCTCGAGCGCCTGGGGAATGTCGCGGAACAACGCAGCCATTTCGTCCTGCGTCTTGAAATACTGCTCGGGTGTGAACAGGCGCGGGCGGCGCTGGTCGCCAAGCACATAGCCCTGCGCGATGCAGACCCGCGCCTCGTGGGCCCTGAAGTCCTCCCTGGCGAGAAACTGCACCGGGTGAGTGGCGACCACCGGCAGCCCGAGTCGCGCCGCGAGAGAAACGCTGTGCGCCACCAGCACTTCGCCCTGGGGGAATCCCGCGCGCTGCAGTTCGATGTAGTAGCGCTGCGGAAAAAGCCGTGCCCACTCGGCGGCAAGTATTTCTGCCTGGGCCTCGTTTCCGGAGGCAAGGGCCTGGCCCACCTCGCCCGGTGCCGCGCCGGACAGCGCGATCAGGCCTTCGGTCCCCGCTTGCGCCAGCCAGCGCTTCGAAATTTCAGCGCGCGCACGGTGCTGGTTGCCGGTCCAGGCTCGCGACAGCAGGCTGCACAGAGTGAGATAGCCGGCGCGGGAGCAGGCAATCAGCACCGCGCGCGACGGCTTTTCGCGGTCCGACTCGTTCTGGATCCAGCAATCGGCGCCGATGACGGGCTTCACACCGGCCTCGCGCGCCGCACGATAGAACTTCACCATGCCGAACAGGTTGGCGAGGTCGGTAAGGCCCAGCGCAGGCATGCCGTCTTCGGCCGCCCGCGCAACCGCCTCATCGATGCGGACGATGCCGTCGGTTACCGAAAATTCACTGTGCAGGCGGAGGTGGACGAAGCGCGGATCGGGCATGACGGAACGGGAAAATTTTACACCCGGCGCGTGCGGCCGGACTGCTGGAGTTGCGCCGGAAAATCGCGATGGTCGAACAGAACCGGCTCTGCCGCGGCTAGGCCACGCGCCGTGCGTGCGTGATTTCCATTCGCTCCACCGGCCTGACCTGCGAGCTTTCGAGAGTGACGACAGCAACCGTCTCGCCATCGAGAGCAACGAACTCGACCTCGTAGGCCTTGCCATCGCTGTGAACGTGCACCACGGTGCCGACGTCGCCGGCGGCGAGCTTTTCTCCAGGCAGATCAGCCTTTAGCACTACGCGATCGTGTTCCTTGACTAAGCTCATGATCGGCTCCTATGCCGGGTGCGCGGTGATGAGCCGCGGACCGGGTGATCCCGGCTCGACGATCCAGACCGTCCGCACCCGCGGTGTACGCCCGTCTGGCGCCTGAATCGAGCCATCCACAGTGTAGCGCACGCCGTGTGCCGACTCTACGACCGCGACGACGGGATTGGAAGTACCGACCGTGCGCAGCGCCTCGGCCAGCTCTTGCCATCCTTCTGCGCGGAAGCCAAAGCGCATGAAGAACTCCGCCTTCGTGCGGCCGTCCGGGTGGGACAGTGAAAGCAGATACTCGGCGATCTTCTCCCTGTCGACCCGCGCCTCTGCGCTACCCGGAAGAACCATTTCAGTCAGCCTCTAGCCGAGCTCGGGTCCCGCGAGATCACGCAGCCGGACTTCCTCGTGCGCGTGTCCGGCTCGACGCGCACGCTGAACACGTCGCGCAGCACCGGACGATCCGGGCCGGCTAGGCGGACGAGTCGTATTTGACGCTACCCTTGACGATGATCGAGGGAATGTTGGGGCTTTCGGGATTCACCGTCACATTGCGACTGGTGGGATGAATGATCAGGTCCATGTCGTCCATGGGTATGGCTCCCAGGAGGACTCTATCGCCGAGAACCAGCGCCCCGCTGAAACAGGAACGATTGCCGAACTGAACCTTGACCGGGCCGACGTAATCACACTTGCGTCGCTGTCCGTCGGCGGTCGTGACTTCGCGTTGTTCCAGAGTCTCGAGATTGAGTTGTATCGCAACGTGTTCCGGGACGCCAAGCGTGATTGCGCCCGTATCCGCCAATGCCTCCACCTCGAGCGCCGCAAGCATGCTCTCGCGCGGATTGGAGAGGCAAATTCTTGTATGAATCTGGCCCATGACCCGGAGTCTACTCCGCTCGAATTGTCGGCAAGAGTGTCCGTCAAGGGAGCGCGACACCAGCGGTTGCCTGCGGCCCGCGAACCTGGCGCTAAATAACCACTGCCGGGAGTTCGCTTGACCCGGATTCGATGGCACCGATCTTGTACACAACTTCTCCGGCGGCGGAAAGCAACTCAATAGCGTGCGAGGCATCCTCCGGCGCGACCGCGATCGCCATCCCGATGCCGCAGTTGAACACGCGGTGCATCTCGTCCTCGGCGACGTTGCCTTCCCGCTGCAGCCACTTGAACAACTCCGGCCTCGGCCAGGCATCCTTCCTGATCACTGCGCGCACACCCTCGGGCAGCATGCGCGGCACGTTTCCGGTAATACCCCCTCCGGTGATGTGCGCGAGCCCCTTCACCGGCAGTTCCTTCATCAGAGCGAGCAGCGGCTTCACGTAGATGCGCGTCGGCTGCATCAGCGCATCGAGCATCGCGGGATCGGGCTTCGATCTGTCGAGAATCCTGCGGATCAGCGAGAAGCCGTTGGAGTGCGCGCCGCTCGAGGCGAGGCCCAGCAAGACATCGCCCGGCGCAATCGAGCGACCGTCTATGATCTTCTCCTTCTCCACCACGCCGACGCAAAAACCCGCGAGATCATATTCGCCCTCGGGATACATGCCGGGCATTTCCGCGGTTTCGCCGCCGATCAATGCGCATCCCGCGACCTCGCAGCCGCGCGCAATGGCCTTGATCACGTCGGTGGCGATCCGGGTATCGAGCTTGCCGCAGGCGAAGTAATCTAGGAAAAACAGCGGTTCGGCACCCTGCACCAGCACGTCGTTGACGCTCATCGCCACCAGATCGATGCCGACCGTGTCGTGGCGCCCGAGGGCGAACGCGAGCTTCAGCTTGGTGCCCACGCCGTCGGTGCCCGATACCAACACCGGTTGGCGGTATTTTTTCGGCACCTCCACCAGCGCGCCGAAGCCGCCGATGCCGGCGAGCACTTCCGGGCGCATGGTGCGCTTCGCAAACCGCTTGATGGCCTCGACAAGCGCATCGCCGGCGTCGATGTCGACACCTGCTTCGCGGTAGGACAGGCCCTTGGACATGGCTGGGGGGCTCGAGACGCGCGCGCGTGATAAAGTTGCGCGCTTACTTTGGGATTTTACGTGAAATGAACGGCGCCGGCATCGCGAACTCGCGCATCGTCGCGTGGCTTGCGATCGCACTCGCGGCCTGCGCACTGCTGTGGTTGCTCTCGCCCATCCTTGCGCCGTTTCTTGCCGGTGGGATTCTCGCTTATATCCTCAATCCCCTGGTCGATCGCCTCGCGCGCCGGCGCGTCCCGCGCACCCTCGCGGTAACGCTGGTGCTGCTGATCGTGGTGCTGGCGCTGGTGGCGCTGCTGCTGGTGGTGCTGCCGCTGTTCTACAAGGAATTGCGCATGCTGGCCGATCGCCTGCCCGCTTTCCTAGACTGGCTCAACCTCAGCGTCGCACCGTGGCTGCGCGCCACCTTCGATCTCGACCTGCAACTCGACCTCGAGTCGCTGCGCGCGCTCGCCACGGAAGTGCTGCAATCGAATCAGGACCTGCTGCCCACGCTGCTCGGATCGATCAGGATCGGTGGTCTCGCGGTGGTAGGGCTGCTGGTCACGCTGCTGCTGGTGCCGGTGGTGCTTTTTTTCATGTTGCGGGACTGGAACGAGATGCTCGCGCGCCTCGACCGGCTGGTGCCGCGCGGCATGGTCGAGCGCGTGCGCGCGATCGCGTCGGAAATCGACGCGGTGCTGGCGGAATTCCTGCGCGGCCAGTTGCTGGTGATCGTGATCATGAGCATCTACTACGTGCTGGCTCTATGGCTGGCGCGGCTCGAGTTCGCGCTGCCGATCGGCCTGATCACCGGCATGCTGGTGTTTATCCCCTACATCGGCGCGTTCACCGGGGTGCTGCTCGGCACCATCGCGGCGCTGCTTCAGTTCGACAGCCTCACCGGCGTTGCCTTCGTCTGGCTTGCCTTCGGCCTCGGCCAGCTGATCGAAGGCACGCTGGTCACGCCGCTGCTGGTCGGGGAGCGCATCGGATTGCACCCCGTGGCGGTGATCTTCGCGCTGCTCGCGTTCGGCGAAGTGTTCGGCTTCTTCGGGCTGCTGCTCGCGCTGCCGGCGAGCGCCGCCGTGCTGGTCGGCCTGCGGCACATGCACGCGGCCTACCTCGCGAGCGCGCTGTACCGCCAAGGGCAATGATGGCGCGGCAGCTGGTACTGACGATCTCGCCGCTGCCGGAACCGACGTTCGAAAACTTCGTTCCCGGCGCCAATGCCGAATTGCTCGCGCGTTTGCGGGAGACGGCGAGCGGTGCACTGCGGGAGTCCGTGCTGTATCTTTGGGGTGAGCCGGGCTGTGGCCGCTCGCACCTTTTGCAGGCCACGCTGCGCATTGCCATGGGCGCCGGACTGGCAGTCAGGGACGATGTGGACCGGCTCGACGAGGCGGGGCAGATCGCGCTGTTCAACCTGATCAATGAAGCACGCGAATCCGGCGGCTGCGTGCTCGCCGCCGGTCCCTGCCCGCCCGCGCAGCTCGCGTTGCGCGCCGACCTGCGTTCGCGCCTGGGCTGGGGTCTTGTCTATCAGGTCCAGCCACTTTCGGATGCGGAGAAAGCCGTTGCCTTGCGCGCCGAAGCCGAACGCCGCGGGCTGCGGATCACCGACGAAGTGCTCTGGTACCTGCTCAACCACGTGCGGCGCGATTTGCCTTCGCTGTTCGCGATCCTCGATGAACTCGACCGCAAGTCGCTCGAGCGCCAGCGCCCGATCACGCTGCCGCTGGTGCGCGAATCGCTGCGCGGGCTGGACCTGTGAGGCTCGCGTCATGAAGGAACGCTCGCCATGAGGCTCGCGTTGTTCGACCTCGACAACACGCTGCTCTCGGGCGACAGCGACTACGAGTGGGGGCAGTTCCTCATCGAGCGCGGCGTGCTCGGGCGCGCCCAATACGAGGCGCAGAACGCGGCGTTTTTCGAGCAGTACAAGGCCGGGACGCTCGACATCCACGAGTACCTCGGCTTCGCCCTGCGCCCGCTCGCCGCGCACGCGCCCCACGACCTCGACCGCTGGCACGAGGATTTCATGGCGAGCTGCATCCTGCCGTTGATCGGGAAGCCCGCGCGCGCGCTGGTCGAGCGACACCGCGCTGCGCGTGACCTGTGCGCGGTCGTCACCGCGACCAACAGCTTCGTGACCGCGCCGATTGCCCGTGCCTTCGGCATCGATCACCTGATCGCTACCGAACCTGAAACCGTGAACGGCCGCTACACCGGGCGCGTCGCCGGCACTCCGTGCTTTCGCGAGGGAAAGGTGCGCCGCGTGGAGGACTGGCTTGCAGGACTCGGGCGCACGATTGCGGAGTTTTCCGAGAGCGCGTTCTACAGCGACTCCCAGAACGATCTGCCGCTGCTCGAGCGCGTAACGCGCCCGGTCGCTGTCGATCCGGACGTGAAACTCGCCGCCGAGGCCGCACGGCGCGGCTGGCGGGTGATTTCGCTCAGGTAAACTTGCGCGCTTCGCAATGATCAAGAAATTCATCCGCCGCGTATTCGGTCTGGATTCGGGCGCCCCGCAACGGGTGCCGGCCCGCACGCACGGCGTCACGCGCGAGCAGTTGCCCGCATACGCACTCAAGGTTTGCGACGCACTGCGCGGGGCCGGGTTCTCCGCCTATGTGGTCGGCGGCGCCGTGCGCGACCTGCTGCTCGGGATCCCGCCCAAGGACTACGACGTCGCGACCGACGCGCGGCCCGAACAGGTGAAGCCGCTGTTCCGCCGTGCGCTCATCATCGGAAGGCGCTTTCGCCTGGTGCACGTGATGTTCGGCCAGGAAACCGTCGAAGTGTCGACCTTCCGTGCCGCGGACGCCGCTGCGGCGGAAAAGGACCAGCATGGCCGCGTGCTTCGCGACAACGTGTTCGGCTCGATCGAAGAGGACGCGCGACGGCGCGATTTCACGGTCAATGCGCTGTATTACGACCCGGCTACCGAGGAAGTCATCGATTTCCACGGCGGGCTCGCGGATCTGAAAAAACGCCTGATGCGCGTGATCGGCGATCCCGAAACGCGCTTTCACGAGGACCCGGTGAGGATGCTGCGCGCGGTGCGCCTCGCCGCCAAGCTCGGCCTCACCATCGAAGCCAAGACCCGCGCGCCGATCCGCGGTCTGGCGCCGCTCATTGACAGCGTGCCCGCGGCGCGGGTGTTCGACGAAATGCTCAAACTGCTGCTTTCGGGCCATGCCAGCGCCTGCCTGCGCCAGTTGCGCGCCGAAGGCCTGCACAAGGGCGTGCTGCCGCTGCTCGACGTGATCCTCGATCAGCCGCTCGGCGAGCGCTTCGTCACGCTCGCGCTGGCGCAGACCGACGAGCGCGTGCGCACCGATCGGCCGGTGTCGCCGGCGTTCCTGTTCGCCGCGCTGCTCTGGCAAGAGGTGTTGGCGGCATGGAAGGCGAACCAGGCGAAGGGTGAGCGCACCCTCCCCGCGCTCGAGCAGGCAATGGACGCGGTGCTTGAAGCGCAATGCGAAAAGCTCGCCATCACCCGCAAGCTCACCGCCACCATGCGCGAGGTGTGGGCGCTGCAGCCGCGCTTCGAGCAGCGCTCAGGTTCTCGTCCGTTCCGCCTGCTGGAGGCCGAGCGCTTTCGCATGGCCTACGATTTTCTCGCTCTGCGTGCCGCCAGTGGCGAAGTCCCCGAAGAAATCGAGGCATGGTGGCGCTCGTTCCAGGCCGCCGACGCCGATACGCGCGCGGAAATGCTGTTGCCCGAGAGCGCGGGCCCGAAGAAACGCCGGCGCCGCCGCCGCAGGAAGGGCGCCCCCGAAGCATCGGCCGAACCGGCTGCATGAGCCGGCGGCGGGAGACGTGCTGAGCGCGTACATCGGCCTGGGCAGCAACCTCGGCGATCCGGTTGCGCAGCTTTGCGCCGCGCTGACGGCCTTGTCGCGGATGCCCGAAACGCGGCTCGCCGCGCGCTCGTCGCTTTACCGCAGCGCACCCGTCGGCGACGCCGGGCCGCCGGATTTCGTCAACGCCGTGGCGCGTGTCGAGACCGGGCTCGCAGCCGAGGCCTTGCTCGACGCGCTGCAGGGAATCGAGCGCGCGAACGGACGCGAACGGCCGTTTCACGGCGCGCCGCGCACGCTCGACCTCGACCTTCTGTTGTACGGATCGCAGCGCATCGCCACCGAACGCCTGTCAGTGCCGCACCCGCGCATGCACGAGCGGGCATTCGTGCTGCTGCCGCTGCTGGAACTCGATCCGGAGGCGCAGATCCCCGATCTTGGTGCGGCGCGCGATTGCCTGGGCAGCGTCGCCGGCCAGCGTGTCGAAAGGATGCGCTGACGGCCATGGAAAAGCTGCGCTACATCGCCGTCGAAGGGCCGATCGGGGTCGGCAAGACCAGCCTCGCGCGGCGGCTCGCTGCGCGGTTGTCGGCCGATGTCCTGCTTGAGCAGCCGGCGGAAAACCCGTTTCTTGCGCGCTTCTACCAGGACATGGCGCGCTACGCGCTGCCGACCCAGCTGTTTTTTCTGTTCCAGCGTCTGCGCCAGATCGAGCCGCTTGCGCAGGCCGACCTGTTCGCTCGCGCGACGGTCAGCGATTTCCTGCTCGACAAGGAC
>JBGOTT010000069.1:0-14882 GCA_041476585.1 Gammaproteobacteria bacterium
CAGCTCGTACCCGCCGGCGAAGCCGCGCTTGGGATCATGACGATCCTCATCGGTGACGATACCGGCCATCGTGGTGCCCCGGTACATGTGCACCGGCTGATCGAAGCTGGCATACACGGAGCCGGTGGTGTGGCGCATGTAGTTCTTGCCCACCTGACCCGAGGAATTGGCCAGCCCGTTGGGAAACTTGCTCGATGCCGACATGAGCAGCAACCGCGGCGTCTCGATCGAGTTGCCGGCCACGCACACTACGCTGGCCTTCTGCCGCTGCTCCTTCTTGTCCTTGTCGAAATAGACAACGCCTGTCACCTTGCCCGCAGGATCGTGCTCGATGCGCGACACGTGGCACTGGGTGCGCAGTTCCAGCTTGCCGGTTTTCTCGGCGGCGGGAATTTCCGTGTACAGCGTCGACCACTTGGCCCCCGATTTGCAGCCCTGAAAGCAGAAGCCATACTGCTGGCAGGAACCGCGGCCGGCGCGCGGCTTGCTGTTGATGGCCATGCGGCCCGTGTGGCACTGCTTGTAGCCGATCTTGGTCGCGCCGTTGTAGAACACCTTGAAGTTGTTGTTGCCCGCCAGGCCCGGGATATCGTGAGTGCGGGTCACGCCCAGCTTGTCCTCGGCGCGGCGGTAGTAAGGCGCCAAGTCTTTCAACGTCAGCGGCCAGTCGATCAGGCTGGCGCCCTTGATGTCGCCATACACGCTGTGGGCACGGAACTCGTGCTCCTGGATGCGCAGACTGGCCCCGGCCCAGTGAGTGGTCGTCCCGCCGACGGTCTTGCAGAGCCAGGTCGGCAGGCCGGAAAAATCCTTGGCGATTCGCCAAGTGCCTGAAGTGGTGCGCTTGTCCAGCCAGGCGAGTTGGCCGAACGAGGCCCATTCGTCGTTGATGAAAGTGCCGGGCGATTCGCGCTTGCCCGCCTCGAGCAGCACGACCTTGACACCCTTTTGGGTGAGCTCGTTGGCGAGCGTGCCGCCGCCCGCGCCGGAACCGATGATGACGACGACCGAATCATCACTCTGAGAATAGGTTGCCATGGAATCCTCCGCGTGTCGTTGTCGGTTAGCCGGTATAGGCCGGCGGGCTGGCCTTGGCGGACGGCGCGGGCAGCCACTTGAGGTCGTTGAAGCCGCGCTGGAGATAACCCCCGCCCTTCTGGAAGGCGTTGCCCTCGTAGCCGAAATGCGCGAAGGCGAGCTCGTTGTTGTAGAGCGAGACCACGGCCTTGCCGCGGACTTTCTCGAAGAACGGATTCTTGGCGAGCGACTTGGTGATGCCGGCCTGCTTGTCCTTGGCCGCGGCGAAGTCACCACCCGCCGCCTTGTCGAGCCCGGCCGCACCCTCGCTGAGGAGTGCCTTGACCGCGGGATCTCCCGCCGCTTCCGCGTCGAGGTCCTTCACCACCAGCGCGTAGACCGCGTCGTCCAGCTTGGCGTGGGGGAAGATCTGCCGGGTGAAGGCGAGCAGCGCCTTGCCGGTGCGTTCGCCCAGCGCCTTCATCTCCAGCGCCCACACCGGGCTGGGGGCAAGCGACAGCAGTGCGCCGGAACTGGCCCACAACGTGCCGATCAGGACGCCGGTGCCCTTGAGAAATTCGCGCCGGCTGAGCGTCGGCCGGGCGAGATTTTGAATTGGTACGCTGCGTGTCGACATGTCTACCTCCTTCTTGTCTTTTGGATGCCGCGGCCGGGCTAGGCGTAATGACCGTGGCGCTGCAACACTTCGATCTTGTAGCCGTCGGGGTCCTGGATGAAGAAAAAGCGCCCGATCGACCGCTCGCCGTCCTTGAATTCCTTGACGGGATTGGGCACCAGCTCCAGCGCCGTCATGCGCGCGTGCTCCGCGTCGAGATCGTCGACGCACACGGCGATGTGGCCGTAGCCGGTGCCGTGGGTATACGGTTCCTCGCAGCCCTTGTTGAAGGTGAGTTCGAGCTCGACATCGTTCTCCGGATTGCGCAGATAGGCGAGCGAGAAGTCGGGAAAATCGAGACGGTGCGATACACGCAGCCCGAAGGCGTCTCGGTAGAAGGAAAACGATCGGTCCAGATCGAGGACACGGATCATGGTGTGGATCATCTTCGCCAAGGCGGTCTCCGAAAGGGCGGGGCGGCTGTTACATGTGCATCGATTTTGCTATCGTGTTCCTGTTCGATGGTAGTAGCCGGTTACTATACTTGCGTGGTGGTTTCCCCGCGCGCGATCCCACAGGAGGAGCTCTTCATGTGTCAGCTATTTTTCAATGCCGACCCGTCGCTATACCAATCGCGGGCCCGCTCGTTGCGTCTGCACGGAATGGTGACCAGTATTCGCCTGGAAAACCAGTTCTGGAAGATCGTCGATCAGATGGCATCGGAAGAGCACACCAGCACGCCCCGGCTCCTCGCCACATTGCACGACGAGTTGCTGGCGCGCCGTGGCGCCGTGGAGAATTTCACCTCCTTCCTGCGTGTGTGCTGCATCCGTTTCGAGGAGCAGCGCTTGATGACCATGACGACAAATTAGGACCCTCAAATCCGGGGAAGCCCCTCGCCCCGGCTTGGGGCGGCCCGGCCCGGGCGGCCTTGGTTCGAAGCGAACTGCCGGAACATCGCCGCGGCGAGCGGAGTTGCCCGATCATCGATAATCTTTCCCGCGCCTAGGACCGAGTCGCGATCATCGTGCGGAAGCGCTTGATCAATCCGCCCGGCACGGGAAAATCCTCGATCCAGTCGTCCACGATGCGCCAGCCGGCGAAAACGTCCGCTATCTCCTGCGCCGCGAACAGGCAGTAGCCGCGCGGATCGAACATTTCGAGGTAAGTCGTTCCCTCGATGAGTACGTTGAGCACCATGGTTCCTCCCGGGGCCACCGCCGCCCGTGCGCGCGCGAGCAGATCGCGCGCTGTTTCACACGGCAGGAACATCAGCAGGCCGATGCAAACTACGCAGTCGTACTGACCTTGCGGCGCATACGCGGCCAGACCCGCGCAGCGCGTTTCAACCCGCAGACTCCCCTGGCGCGCGCGCTCGTCGAGAAACTCGATCGCCGCGGGGCTCGCGTCGAGCGCGAGCACCTGTGCGCCCTGGCGCGCGGCCGCGACTGCGAGGTTGCCCAAGCCGCAGCCAAGATCGAGCACCCGGCCATGCAGATGTGGCAGGGCGCGCTGTTCGAACGGGTTGAGCGCGAGTTCGCCTGCGGCGATCTGCCGCCGGAACTGGTTGTCGAAGAATTCGATCGAGCGGTTGGCCGGCATGGACGTTGCTGGATTCCCGCTCAAGCGGGAATGACAGTATCGCAATCAGCCCGGCGCCGCGGCCGGAAACACCACCCGCACGGTCAGCCCCCGGCCCTGCGGGCCGTCCTCCAGCCGGACCTCCGCGCCGTGGCGCTCGGCAACGCGCCTGACGATCGCCAGCCAGAGTCCGCTGCCGCTCGCGCCGTCGCCCTCTCCCCGGTAGAAGCGGTCGAACACCCGCTCGCGCTCCGCGGCGGGAATGCCGGGACCTTCGTCGGCGACCTCGAGCACGGCGCGCGTCCCGTCGCGCCGGACCGCGACATCCACGCGGCCGCCACGCGGCGTGTAACGCAGCGCGTTGTCCACCAGATTGCCAAGCAGCACGGCGAGCGCTTCTGTATCGCCGTTCACGCTGGCCGGCTCGGCGCGGGCGAGGCCGAGGTCGACGCCTGTATCCCCCGCGATCAGCGCGCGTTCGGCGACCACCGCGCGCGCCACGTCCGCGAGTTCGACCGGATCGGCGCGCGCCGGCGCCTCGGGATCGAGGCGCGCAAGCGTCAGCAGTTGTTCGATCAGCCGGATCGAGCGCTCGAACCCGCCGCGCAGCGCTGCGAGCGCCACGGCGCGCTCCGCTGCGTCGGAGGTTTGCTCCGCCAAGTCGAGTTGCAGGCGCAGCGCGGTCATCGGTGAGCGCAATTCGTGCGCCGCGTCGGCGATGAAGCTGCGTTGTGCGCCGAGCGCGCGCTCCAGGCGGGCGAGCAAGTCGTTCAGATTGTCGACCAGCGGGCGCAATTCCCCCGGCAGACCGTCGAGCGCGAGCGGGGCAAGCGACGCGTGCGATCGCGCCCGCAATTCGCCCGCCAGCCGCTCGAGCGGGCGCAGTCCTGCGCCCACCGCGAGCCACGCCAGCAGCAGCGAGAGCGGCAGCAGAACGGCATACGGGATCGTATGGCGCAAAGCGATCGCGGCCGAGCGCTCGGTGCGCAAGGCCATCGGTTGCGCCACCTGGATCAACCGCTGCGCTCGCGCAAGGCTGTAGGCGCGATAGCGCGCCCCTTCGACCGCAATGTTGTGAAAGCCGGTTTGGAGGATCAGCGGCAACCGGCGCTCCGGCCTGGACGCGAACACGATGCCGCGCGCCGGGTCCCAGACCTGCACCAGCATGCCCTCCTCGTCCGATCCCGAACGCGGCGCCGCATCCAGCGCGAGGGACAGAAACGACTGGTCGCGCAGCGATTCCGCCATCACGCGCAACTGATAGTCGAACAGCTCGTCCACCTCGTCACGCGCGAGCCGGTAGGACGCCAGCGCGGCCACCACGAGCGTCGCGGCGAGCGCGGGCAGCAGCCAGGCGAGCAGCCGCCGCCGGATCGTGTTCACTCGACGGTCTCTACGCGGTAGCCCACGCCGCGAATGTTGCGAATGGCGCGGCTGCCGAGCTTGCGGCGCAGGTTGTGGATGTGCACCTCGACCGCGTTGCTGCCAACCTCATCGTCCCAGCCGTACAGTTTTTCCTCCAGTTGCTCGCGCGAAAGGACTGCGCCAGGTGTTTCAAGCAGCGCATGCAGCAGCGCAAATTCCTTCGCCGAAAGTTCGATCGGCGCACCGCGCAGCGAAGCTTCGTGCGTCACCGGGTTCAGCCGCAGCGCGCCGCATTCGATCTCCGAACTCGCCCGTCCCTGGTTGCGGCGCAACAAAGCGCGCACGCGCGCGACCAGCTCTTCCATATGGAACGGCTTGACCAGGTAATCGTCCGCGCCCGCGTTCAATCCCTCGATGCGCTCGGGCACCGCGTCGCGCGCGGTCACGACCAGCACCGGGATGACTGCACCGCGCCGGCGCAGATCCGCGAGCAGCGCGAGCCCGTCCTTGCGCGGCAGGCCGAGATCGAGGAGCACCAGCTCATAGACCCCATTGGCGATCGCAAGCTCGGCTTGAGCGCCGTCCTGCACCCAATCGACCGCAAAACCCTCCCGGGCGAGGCCTTTCCTTACCGCCTCGCCGATCATCCGGTCGTCTTCCACCAGCAGCAGTCGCATCGCGGCATCCGTCTATGGCGTCCGGGAGGATAGCGTAGCCGCCGGCGCTTAAGGCCCGCTTAAGCATGGCCGGCGCACAGTGGCGGCACTCGCGCCACGTTTGCGCGCGAACCGACGAACCCAAGGAGCCCGACCATGACTACATCGAAGGTTTTCAGGAAATCGACTCTCGCGGCGGCGATCGCCGCGCTCGCGCTCGGCTCGGGCGCCTCGGGCTATCACTACGCAAAACAGCCGAACGCGCTCGCAGCGATGACGCCCATGGCGGCCGCGCAGGCGGCCAATGTGCCGGTCACGCTGGTCGCGATGCCCGATTTCTCCGCACTGGCCGAGAGCCGCGGGCCCGCGGTGGTCAACATCACCGTCGAACAGAGGAGTGCTGCTGCAACTGCGCCGAATGAAAACCCCTTCGAGGGAACGCCGTTCGGCGAATTCTTCCGTTTCACTCCGCGCCCCGATGCGCAGCCCGCGCAAGGACTCGGTTCCGGATTCTTCATCAGCGCCGACGGCTATCTGCTCACCAACGCGCACGTCGTGGGCGACGCGAAGAAGGTGAAGGTCAAGCTCACCGACCGGCGTGAGTTCGAAGGCAGGATCGTCGGCCTGGACAAGGCCACCGACGTGGCACTTCTCAAGGTCGACGCCACAGGCCTGCCGTTCGTCACGCTCGGAAATCCGAAGGACCTGAAGGTCGGCGAGTGGGTGGTGGCAATCGGTTCTCCTTACGGTTTCGAAAACACCGTCACCGCGGGAATCGTCTCCGCCAAAGGGCGCTCGCTTCCCGACGATACCTACGTGCCCTTCATCCAGACCGACGTCGCGGTCAACCCCGGCAATTCGGGTGGTCCGCTGTTCAACCTGAAAGGCGAGGCGATCGGCATCAACTCGCAGATCTACTCGCGCTCGGGCGGCTATCAGGGATTGTCGTTCGCCGTTCCGATCGATCTGGCACAGAACGTGGTCGCGCAACTCAAGGCGACCGGGCATGTCGCACGCGGCTGGCTTGGCGTGTCGATCCAGGCGGTGAATCATGATCTCGCGCGCTCCTTCGGCATGGACAAGCCGCGCGGTGCGCTGGTGTCCTCGGTCGCCGAGAACGGCCCTGCGAAGGCTTCGGGACTGAAGGCCGGCGACGTGATCGTCTCCTTTGACGGCAAGCCGATCGACTCGGCGAGCGAACTGCCGCTGGCAGTGGGCGCGATGGCGCCCGGCACAAACGCGAAGCTCGAGGTCATTCGCGATGGCAAGCCGAAGACGCTGGAATTGAAAGTCGGCAAGCTGCCCTCGGAAGAGAAAGTCCAGCTCGGCGCCAATGAGCCCGCCGAGGGCGCCAAGCTCAACGTGACGGTCTCCGAACTGACACCGCAACAGAAGAAACAGCTCGGCGTCGACCACGGCCTGCTGGTACAGGAGGTCGCGGCAGGCGCAGCGGCGCACGCAGGCGTGCGCCCGGGCGATGTGATCCTGCAGATCGACGGTAAGCCCGTGAACGACGTAGCCGCCTTGCGCGCGGCGCTTTCCGGGCTGCCGAAAGACAGGCCCGCGGCGCTGCTGGTCAAGCGCGAGGGCGGTACGCTGTTTCTCCCGCTCCAGCCAGTGGCCTGATCAGGAGAAGAACAGATAGACGAGCAACGCGGCGCCGGCTACCGCGACCGTCAGGTTCAAGGCGGTCGGCATGTGTAGCCGGTAGCCGTCCGGAATCTCCTCCGGACCGAGCTTCTTCAGGGTCTCCTCGTACTGGACCGCGGAAGCCAGCGCGATGATTGAGCCGAGAAGAATGAACACGAGGCCGATCCAGAACGACGGACCGCGCTCGATCTTCTCCGGGACTCGGGCCGCGATCAGCTGCATGAACAGCCCGAAGCGCTCGATCACGAAGCCAAAGCCCATCACCGCAATGCTGGTGCGGTTCCAGGCGAGCAGCGTGCGCTCGGCGGCGAACAGCACGCGCGGATCGTTCAGGTAGGACATCGATAGCAACCCTCGTCGAAGCGGATCATAGCGCGTGTGCGGCGCGATCTTCGCGGCTCACGCTCATCTCGTTTCGGCTGCTGGTGCTGCGCGGAACAAGCCCACGCTTGCGTGGTGCGCCACCGGTCTGAGCCTGTCCCTGAGCTCGGCGGGCAATCCCGGAAACTCGTTATCCCTGATCGCGACGAGGACTGGACCGCGCGCCACATCGAGAGCCAGCCGCGTCGCATCCGGCACGTTCTGCACCTTGCCTTTGGAGTAGAACGTAACGGAGTAAGAGCCTTTTCCGAAAAACAGCAAGCTTTCACCGTTCGCTCGCTGCGACAGAAAATCGCCGACCAACGCCTTCGCCCAGCCTGGATCGCGTGTTCCGGGGTGCTGGAGATAGACGAGAAACGCACATAGCGCGATCGGCATCACCCACAGACCGGTCGCGACCATCCGGGCGACGCGCGTGAATTCGAAGCGGCGCGCAAGCCAGATCGCGCCGAGCAGAGACAGCGCAGGCAGCCCGGGCAGCACATAGGTCCACAGAATGTTGCGTGCGGCGGCGAAGACTATGCACGGCATCAAACCCCAGAAGACCAGATAGAGCACGAGCTCCCGGTTGCGCGGCCCAGCCGCAGGAGCGGGAGCCCGGCGCCCGGCGACGGCCGCAAGCGGCAGAATCACCGACCAAGGAAGACACGCGATGAGTGCGAACAGCCAGATGCTGCCCATCGGGTAGGCGTGCGCACTGCCATACAAATCTCCTGTCCAGCCTGGCTCGGTAAAGCGTTTCCAATGCTCGCCGACGACGAAGTATTCGAGGAAGCCGGGCGTGTGGAACTCAGCCGCCAGATACCACGGTAACGTCACCAGCAGCACCAGCAGGGTTCCCCGCAGCCAGGGAAGACCGCGCAAGGTTCGTGTGAAACTTTGGGTAGCGATCGCCCAGGCCGCGATTGGCAGGACAACGAGCGCCATTGCGACGGGCCCCTTCGCGAGCAGGCCAATGCTCAGGCCGAGAAACGGGAGCCAGCGTTCGCGGCGGCGTTCGCGATCGTTGCCGTGCAGACCGAGCCAGAAGCCGCGCATCGCGAGCGTCGTACCCAGAACGAGCGCCATGTCGGTCATCACCGCACCGGATGCGACAAAAAACAAGGCGGAACCGACCAGCAATCCGGCAGCCAGATCAGCTTCGCGGTGCGAGTATCTGCGCGACCACTCCCAGATCGACCCGATCACGAGCAGGGCGCACAGCAGATGCGGAAGTCGCGCGGAGAATTCGTATTCGCCGAGGACGCGGAAGCTCGCGGCGGTCAGCCAGAGCGAAAGAGGCGGCTTGCCCCAGAATGGCGTCGCGTAGTCGTGCCAGGGCGTGATCCAGTCACCGAGCTCCGACATCTTGCGCGCAATTTCCGCGTAACGGGCCTCCGTGGTATCCATCACCGGATACAGGCCGAGCGTCGCCAGGCGGGCCAACAGCGCCCCTACTGCGGCGATCAACACGATTCGGTGAGAGCCGATTCGTGCCGCGGTCATCTCCAGTTCGCCGCGCGACGGTCGGCGGACCGCTCAGTCTCGGCGAGCACCGACGGCTGATAGTCCTCGATCAGATACTGCGGGCGGCGCTTGGATTCGATGAACAGGCGACCGATGTACTCGCCAAGCACGCCGATCGCCATGAGTTGCAAGCCGCCGATGAATAACAGCGTGATGATCAGCGTTGGAAACCCGCGCGCCGGGTCGCCGACGAAGAGCGTTTTCAGCAGGAAGTAAAGCGCATACAGAAATGCTCCGGAGGCGCTTGCCAGCCCGATGTACGAAGCGAGTTTGAGCGGCACGGTCGAAAATGCGGTGATCCCTTCGAGCGCGAAGTTCCACAGCGTCCGGTACCGCCATTTGCTCGCGCCCGCAGCGCGTGCGTGGTGGTCGAAATCGAGCGTGACCTGTCGGAAGCCGACCCACGCGGACAGGCCCTTCATGAAACGGCCACGCTCGGGAAGCAGGTTCACCGCGTCGACCGCGCGCCGGCTGAGGAGGCGAAAATCGCCGACATCCTCGGGAATCGGCACATCGCTCATACGGTTGATCGCCCGGTAGAACGCGTGCGCCGTGGCACGCCGCAGCCAGTTCTCGCCTGCCCGGTTGCGCCTGCGCATGTTGACCAGATCGGCGCCCTCGCGCCAGGCGTCCACCATGGACGGGATGGCTTCGGGCGGATGCTGCAGGTCGGCATCGATCACGATTACGGCAGCGCCGCGCGCCAGCCGCAGCCCAGCGCTCATGGCCGATTCCTTGCCGAAGTTGCGGGAAAAGCGCGCAACCGCGACGCTCGGGTCGAGGATGTTCAGTTCCCGGAGCAATTGCGGGGTGCGGTCGGTGCCGCCGTCGTCGATGTAGATCACTTCGCATGCGCCCGGGATGCGAACAAGCGCGGTGGCTAGGCGGCGATGAAATTCGGGGAGCACGGCTTCCTCGTTGAACGCCGGCACCACGACGCTGAGAGTGCACGGCGGCTGTGCTCCGGTTTCGCCGCCGTACAGTTCGGGTGTCATGGAAAAGTGCAGTAAGGGTTCAGATGGTAGGTGCCAATTCGATCAGCGCGAGCAGCACGATGTAGTGGACGCCAGGTGCGACTTCCCGCTCATTGCATGGCGGACGAACTCCGGTGCGTGCCCGGAAGAAGTCGGGGTGGCACGCGAACTTCGAACTATCATCACCTTCCAAGCCGGGCGGAGTCAGAACGTGCTGTGTAACCCGACCGAAAATCCATGCGGAAGGACGCCCAGCACGAACGGGGTATCGCGATTGTGGGCATAGTACCCGGCCGCGGTTCCCAGTGCGAATCCGGCGAGCACATCCGTCTGCCAGTGGGCGTTCGACTTCAGCCGCGCGATTCCGTCGTAAACCGGAAGCAACTCGAGCGCGTAGACCAGCCGGTGGTCGCGCCCGTATTCAAGTACGAAGGGCGTGATGACCGAGGTCACAACCGTGACTTCTCCGCTGGGGAAGCTGTAATGACCCTTGCCCTGCCCAAACTCGTCAGGGTCGGAACCCTGGGTGGGGCGCGATCGCTGAAAAATGTTTTTCAGCACTTCGGACGATATTGTGCCGACCACGAGAGAATCGATCGACTGCCACAACGTCCGCCCGAGCCGGGTTTCGCCGCCCTCCCACAGACCCCCGGCGACGGCGCCGAACACGAGTGAATTGACAACCGTAAGCTGGACGTTGCGCTTCCAGATGCCGCTATTGTCGAAATTCCACTTGTGGTCGATGTTGCTGTCCCCGGCGTGCGCTTGCGCGCATGCCAGCGCGGCCATCAATGGCAATGCGAAACACCGCAAGTGGCGTGCATTCATGGAGCGACACGTCGAAACCGCGAATTCCCACCTGCGAGTATGGGAGGCGCGGCGTTAAGGCCGCGTTAGGAATTGATTACGACTTCGTCAGGGCGCCGGAAAAATTCAGAATGAAGCGACTACCGCCCCCCGGGCGCGGTTCGAACCCGAACCCCCAGCGCAGATGCGCGGCTATGCGCTGAACGATTGCAAGACCGAGGCCCGAGCCCTCCCGCTGCTCGTGGCGGCCCGGTACGAAAGGTTCGAATAGCCGGGCGCGCACCGGTTCGGGAAGCCCCGGCCCTGTGTCCTCGACGATCAGGTGGCCGGACTCGACGCAAACGAGGACCTCGCCGCGCTTCGTGTACTGGCACGCGTTGCGCAGCAGATTGCCGACTGCGACGGCGGCCAGTTCAGGCCGGGCGTAAACGCAGACATCTTCGCGGATGTCCAAGCGGCAGGACACCGGTTTTGCGGCTGCCAGGACGCGGCAGCGGTCGAATTCGCGCTCTACCAACGGACGCAGCGCAGTTCGCGGCGCGTCGAGCGCTTCCGGGGCCCGCGACAAAAGCAGAAATGCACCGACTTTGTCGCTCATGTCGCCCGCGGCACGTTGTATTCGCTCGACCGCGGATGCGATGGACGGCCGATCGCTCGATTGCGCGGCGATCAACTCCGCCGCTCCGACGATGACCGTCAGCGGGGTTCGCAGTTCGTGGCTGACGTCGCCCGTGAACAGGCGCTCGCGGACGAGGAAGCCTTGCAATTCGTCAGTGCGCCGCGCGAAAGCCCGCGCAAGCGCGCCGATTTCGTCGGGCGCATCGAGCGACGGTAATCCACCTTCGCGATCCTCGCGCTGCACCGCGTCCGCAAGCGCAGTAACCGGTGCGATGGCCCGGCTCGCGGTGATCCAGCCAAGCCAGACTGACAGCAACAGCGAGATAGCAACGCCCGCCCCCAAAGCGATATAGAGATGGCTCTCGATGCGCTCGAAATCGCTTTCCCCGGTCGTGATGACAAAGCGCCCGCGCTCGTCGGCACGGGTCAGTACGTGCACGATGCGCTCGTCGAGCGTCGCCTCGCTGTAACCCGGTGAAAGCCGGCCCAGCGCTTCGGGGATCGTCGCGTCATGGTAGAAACCGATCCTGGGAGGCACTGTGTAGGACTGGCCGCTGCGATGGCGTTCGATCAGCGAGTCCGCCTGCTCGGAAAGGTATTGACTGAACAGATTCGTCTCGAGGGTTTCGACGGTGAGGTAAACCGCGACCGCGAACAAACTGCAGATGACAAGAGTGAGCGCACCGATCGCAAAGGTAATACGCGCGCGCAGCGAGCCGTCAGGCCGCATCGGGATCCATCAGGCGATAGCCGAGGCCGTGGACGGTCTTCAGCATTGCGCTCGCAAACGGCTTGTCGAGCGCCTGACGAAGCGCGTGAATGTGCGTGCGCAGCGCGTCGCTGTCGGGCGGTTCTTCGCCCCAGACGTCCCGTTCGAGCGTTTCCCTCGACAACAGCCGGGGCGCGGCGCGTAACAGGCTTGCGAGCAGCTTGTAGCCGGTCGGCGTGAACACCAGCGCTCGGCCGGCACGGGTGACTTCCATGGTCGCGGCGTTGAAACGCAGCTCGCCAAGGCACAGTACGGCATCGGTCTGTACGCCGCGCGCACGCCGGACCAGGGACTTGAGCCGGGCGTCCAGTTCGGAGAGCGAGAACGGCTTGATCAGGTAATCGTCGGCGCCGGAACCGAACCCCGCGAGCTTGTCTTGAATCGTGTCGCGCGCGGTCAGCATCAGGACCGGCGTCGAGTTGCCAAAGTCGCGGCGCAAACGACGACACAGTTCGAGGCCGTCGAGCCCGGGCAGCATCAGGTCGAGCACGATCGCGTCGTAGGACCCGCTGCGCGCACGCGCGAGCCCCGCAATACCGTCTTCCGCGCAGTCGAGCGTATAGCCCTGCGGCTCCAGGAACCCGTACAGATTGGCGATGATGTCGGGATTGTCCTCGACGATCAGTACGCGCAAGTCGCTACTCTCCTTTCACGGCGGCAAACGAGGTTGCGGATAGTCTAAGCCCGGGGGGAGTGGAACGAATGGGAAACCGGTTGATTTCGTCAATGATTCTCCTTAGCCTGCTTCCCCACGGAGGGTCGCCATGAAATTCGTTTGCGCATTGCTGGTTTTCGCAGTCTCGCTTGCCGCACAGGCGCAGGAATATCCCAGCCGCCCGATCCGCCTGGTGGTGCCCTATCCGCCTGCCGGCCTGACCGACGTGCTCGGGCGCGTTGTCGCAGACCGGCTCGGCAACGCGTTCAAGCAGCCGGTGGTGGTGGAGAACAAGCCCGGCGCGGGTACTTTGCTCGGCGCGGAAATCGTCGCCAAGTCGCCCGCGGATGGCTACACGCTGCTGGTCGCGACCAGCACCACGCTCGGCATCAGCCCTGCGCTGTACAAGAATCCGCCGATCGATCCGGTCAGGGACTTCGCGCCGATCGCGTGGTTCGGTTCGGTCAACTTCTTTCTCGTCACGACGCCGTCGTTTCCGGCGAAGAACCTGCGCGAGCTGATCGACGAAGTGCGCCGCAACCCCGGCAAGTACAACTACGGCTCCTCGGGCAACGGCAGCCCGCACCACTTGTTCATGGAGGTGTTCAAGAAGGAGCTCGGCCTGCAGATGCAGCACGTGCCTTACAAGGGCACGCTGTTCGCGTTGCCCGACATCATCTCCGGCAAGGTCGAGATGATGTTTCTCGACGCAACCGCCGCGGTGTCCAATATCCAGGGCGGCAGAATCAATGGGCTGGGCACGTCGGCGGCCCGGCAGACGGTGCTGATTCCGTCCGTCCCCCCGGTGGCCGAAACGGTGCCCGGATTCGATTGGCAGGCGTGGCAGGGCATCGTTGCGCCCGCGGCGACGCCCAAGCCGGTGATCGCGAAACTCGCCGCGGAATTCCAGCGCTGGCAGAACCTGGCGGAGTTCCGCGAGCAACTGGTCAGATTCGGCATGGAGCCGGCGCCGCCGACCACGCCCGAGCAGTTCGCCGAGATCGTCCGAACCGATGTCGGGCGCTGGGCCGCGGCGGTCAAGGCCTCCGGCGCGAAAATCGATTGATCGCGCTCGCCGATGCTCCGGGTGATTGCGAGTCTGCTTTGCGCGCTCGCTGCCAGCGCGGTGCTCGCCCAAGCCCCTTCTACAAGCTCGGGGCAGGCTTATCCGTTGAAGCCGATCCGCCTGATCGTGCCGTTTCCCGCCGGCGGACCGGTCGACCTACTCGCGCGCGTGATCGGCAAGGCCGTTTCGGATTCGGTCGGCCAGCCGGTGATCGTCGACATCAAGGCCGGTGCGACCGGCACCATCGGCACCGCCGAGCTGGCGCGCAGTGCGCCCGACGGCTACATCATCGCGATGCTGACTTCGAGCCACACCATCTCGGCCGTGGCAATGAAGCTGCCGTTCGATATCCACCGGGACTTCAGCTACATCAGCTTGCTCGCCGACGCGCAGTTCGTGCTGCTCGTGCATCCTTCGGTCCCCGCCAATACGCTCGGCGAACTGATCGCGCTTGCCAAACAGAAGCCGCGCAGCCTCGCTTACGGGTCTTTCGGCAGCGCTTCGACCTCGCATCTCGCGGGCGAGATGCTGTCGCGCTCGGCCGGCATCGAGATCGTGCATGTGCCCTACAAGGGCTCCGGCCCGGCGGTGAACGATCTGGTCGGCGGCCACGTGCAGCTGCTCTTCGCCACCACGGCGGTATCGGCGCCGCACGTCAAGGCGGGCAAGTTGAAGTGGATCGCCGCCGCCGGCGCGAAGCGCTTTGCGTTGCTGCCCGATCTGCAGACCATCGCCGAACAGGGCTATCCCGGTTTCGAAGCGGGCGTGTGGTTCGGCATGGCCGCGCCTGCGGGCCTCGCGCCCGAGGTGCTCGCCCGCCTGCACCGCGAGGTGACGGCAGCGCTCTCCGCAACGGAAGTGAAGCAGAGGCTGGAGAGCCTGGGCGCAGTGACGATCGGCTCGTCGCCTGCGGAATTCTCGCTATTTGTGCGCGCCGAAGCAGAACGCTTTGCGCGAATCGTCAAGCAAGCCAACATCAAATTGGAGTGATATGAGCCCAGTCATCGACGTCCATACCCACATGCTCAACCACGAATGGCTGAAGCTGCTCGAGAAGCATGGCGGCCCGCAGTACACGCTGAAAGCGGTGACGGGCGGATTGCGCGCAATCCACCTCTACGGCGCGCCGTTCATGACGCCGGTGCCGGAAATGTTCGACTGGGACCTGCGCATCCGCAACATGGACAAGGCCGCGATCGACGTGTCGGTGGTCTCGCTCAG
>JBGOTT010000070.1:0-14682 GCA_041476585.1 Gammaproteobacteria bacterium
CTGCGCCGCGACATCGCCATCCTCATTATCGAGCACGACCTCGACCTGGTCCTGGCGCTCGCCGATCATGCCTACGTCCTGGATCGGGGCCACGTCTCGCACGCGGGACCGGCCGAACCGCTGCTCACGAACCTGGAATTCCGCAAGCAGGTGTTGTGGTTATGACTCCTGCCTCGAATTTGCACGGACCTTCACTGATTGCTGCTGGATTTGAATTGCAACCAGCTTAGTATGGAGCCGCCCGGTGAGAGGTATCGAACGCGAACTGGGGTTCTCGGATGTTGGGCTATCCAAGCATCGATGAGCGAATTTGCGCCGCCGCCCGGCGCAGAGGCGCAAGAAATCTTGCTTTCGCCTTCCTTTCGTTCCACTCCCCCGCCATCAGGCTCACGTTGAGTGCGGCGACCACGTGTCCGCCGCTATCGCGTACCGGGACCGCGATTCCGCATATCGATTCATCGAGTTCCGCGTCGATCCAGGCATAACCGTTGGCGCGCACCCGGGCGATCGCGCCGCGAAGCTTTGCCGGCGAGGTTTCCGTGTGTGGGGTGAAGCGCTTCAATTCCGCATCCCTCAGATACTGCTCGAGCTCGATATCAGTCAGGCCCGCAAGCAGCACTCGACCGAGCGAAATCACGTGTGCGGGAAGGCGGCTACCGATGGAGAGATTCATCGATAGGATACGGCGTGACGGTACGCGCACAACGTAGACAAGCTCGGTGCCATCGAGGACCGCCATCGAGCAAGATTGCTCCACCTCGGCTCGCAGATCCTCCAGCGCAAGCTGCGCCTGACGCCAGAACGGCAGCGCATAGAGGTAGGAAAGCCCGAGCTTCAGCACGCGAGGCGTCAACCAATAGTGCTTCCCGTCGCTCTTGGCAAAGCCGAGCCTGGAGAGCGTCATCAGGAATCGGCGCACCACACTGCGCGGCAGCGAAGCCGCGCTCGCGATCTCCGCGACGGACTGGCGCGTCGCGCCGCGTCCCATCGCTTCAATCACGCTCAGACCACGCGCGAAGGCACGTACGAAAAGTTCACTCTCCTCGCTCACCATTCGATGTTCGCCTGGCGGACAGTGCTTGACATGTGAATTCGCGCATGCAACAAATAACCGTCAGGCGACTCAATATGTTCGCCTAGCGGTCATTCTATCGCGACTCGAGGGACCCATGAGCCAGCCTCTGCACCTGACGGAAAGAGACTTCTGGAAACACCAATCGGTACGCAAAATTTGGGATCAGATCGTGCCCGGCGAGCCAATCGAGACGCTGCCGCACACCCTCACCGTGGACGAGATCCATCGGTACTGCCGCGCCGTTGGCGACCTCAATGCGCTTTATTTCGACGAGGCATACGCCAGGAAGTCCCCTTATAAGGGACTGATCGCACCACCCTCGATCCACATCCTGCTGATGTTTACCTGCACGCCAATCAACTACTACATGCGAGCGCCGGGCACCATCAACGCCGGCCAATCCTGGTCCTACAACGTCCCCGCGCGCCCGGGTGACACGATCACCCTACACGCGCGTGCGCTCGACAAGTTCATCCGTAAGGACCGCTTGTTCGTGATCCACGACAACGTGTTCTTTAACCAGCACAGCCAAGTGATCTGCTCCGGCCGCGGCTGGACGATCCGCCCCGAGTGAGAAAGCCATGACCCAGACCTTCGAGACCGTCGATGCCGGCTTCACTATCACGGGAGGGAAGTTCTCGCCCACCCGCGAAACGATCCGGGAGTTCTGCGAAGCATCCCTCGATCATAACCCCCTGCACCTCGATGAAGAGTACATGAAGGGCAGCTTCGGCAAGACCACCTTCGGCGGCATCATCATGCACGGCATGACGCACTTCGGCCTGATGACGAAGATGCTGACCGACTGGCTCTCCCCGATAGGTGGAATCCACCGGCGCCTCGAAACGCGCTGGCTGATCCCGGTAAAACCGGGTGACACCATTCAACCCACAGCTCGGGTGAGACAGAAGAAGCAAACCACGCACACTGGTTGGATCGTGCTCGACCTCGAGATGCGCAACCAGCGAGGCGAGCTCGTCGCGCGCGGCGAATCGCTCGCGGAGTTCCCGCCGCTCGAGCACTCCGCGAAGGCGAAATGATCCTCGGCCGGTGCCTTGCGCGAAACGCGCGGCTCTATGCGGACAAGCTGGCGATCATCGCGCAGGACGGTCGCACCCTGACGTACCGGGCGTTGAACGAGCGCGTGAACCGGCTTGCCAGCGCCCTGCTCGTTCAAGGGGTGAACAAGAACAAGCGAATTGCGATTTTGTGCCGGAACTCGCCCGAGTACCTCGAAAGCTACTTTGCCGCAGGCGCAATCGGCGCCCGGCAGATCCCGATCAACTTCCACCTCAAGACTGAGGACATCGCGCAGCGGCTGAAGCACAGCGGGGCGAATGCGATCATTGCCGACGAAGAATTCCTGCCCGTGCTCGCGGGTCTTGACGCCTTGACGCGGCGTGCTCTCGGCGCGCGTGTGTGGGTGGTTGGCGATGCCGATCAAGGCACGGAGAACTTCGAAACCTTGGTCGCGCGAGGCACGCCCGAGCCGACGGACACGCGCGTAGACCCCGAGGACACTCTCTACGTCGGCTACACCTCGGGTACCACGGGGTCGCCGAAGGGCGCGCTCATCAGCCATCGTGCGATCGTCGTCGGCTACCTTTACAAAGCTCTCACGTACTCGCTCGGCCCCGATGACGTCACGCTCAACCCCGGTCCCTTCTGGCACTCGGCGCCACGCGATTATGCGTCGCTCGCTATCTACCTCGGCGGCACGTGCGTCGTGATGCGGAATTTCGAGCCCATCGAGTACGTTCAGCTCGTGCAGCGCTACCGGGTAACGTACTCCTTTCTCGTACCCACCATGCTGCAGATGCTCACCGGTCTACCGAGCGACGAGGCGCATGACACGACAAGTCTGCGACTCATCTTGTCGGGCGGTTCGCCGCTGCCCACTGCAGTCAAGGAGCGCGCAATCCAGCGGTTTGGACCAATACTGCATGAGTTTTACGGTGCCACCGAGACACGCATGGTTACCTCGATCAGCACGCGAGAGCTGGCGTCGCGCAGGCGCTCGGTCGGGCGGCCGATGCGGGACGTGGAGATCCGAGTGCTGGATGATGGCGGCCGTACACTCCCGCCCGGCACCATCGGTGAGATCTTCGTGCGTGGCCCAGGCCTCTTCTCCGGGTACCACGACGACCCCGAAGCCACGCGCCGAAGCTGGCGCGGGGAATGGTTCTCGCTCGGCGATATGGGGCGCATGGACGAGGACGGCTATCTCTACCTCGTCGACCGCAAGAATGACATGATTATCAGCGGCGGCGAGAACGTCTACCCGAATGACGTCGAGGAAGTCCTGATGTGCTGCGCAGGCGTCAAGGAAGCCGCAGTGATCGGCGTGCCGGATCCGACTTGGGGAGAGCTGGTGACGGCAGTGGTTGTTCCCGAGGTGGGCGCGCAGATATCGGCGCAGGCGCTCATCGCTGCCTGCGCTGCGCGCCTGCCCGCCTATATGCAGCCGCGCCGCGTGGTCTTCGCCGCGGCCTTGCCGCGCAATCCGGTCGGCAAAATCTTGCGGCGGGTGCTTCGCGAGCCGTATTGGGTGAAAGAGGAAGCGAACATCTGAGCGTTGAAATGAAGGAGATCAATATGGTACGGATCACGCGCCTTTGCCTTGCGGCAGGGATTTTGGGATTCGTTGCGTCAAGTGCCTTGGCACAATCCTTTCCGGCACGGCCGGTGAGGATCATTGTTCCCTTCCCGCCTGGCGGTACAACCGACATTCTCGCCCGTGAGGTCGTGAGCCAGATCCAGCCGCGCTGGAATGTACCCGTCGTTGTGGATAACAGGGCCGGCGCGAGCGGCACGATTGGCTCAGAGCAGGTGGCGCGATCCGTCGGCGATCCGCACACCTTGCTCATTACCGCAACGCATCACGCGATCAATCCGAGTCTGCGGAAAAAACTGCCCTACGATACGAAGAAGGATTTCACGTGCCTTGCGTTGATCGCAATCGTGCCAAACGTGCTCTTCGTCAATGCGGCGTTCACCGCCAAGAGCGTGGCGGATCTCATCCAGATGGCAAAGGCGAAACCCGGCTCCATCAGCTTCGCTTCCACAGGTATCGGAGGTGCCAATCATCTTGCCGGAGAGCTATTCAAGGTGATGGCCGGCGTCAATATGGTGCATGTGCCGTACAAAGGTGCCGCCCCCGCAATGAACGACGTACTCGCCGGGCACGTTCCGGTGATGTTCGATGGCCTGACCGGTGTGATCCCACATTTGCAGTCGGGTCGGATACGCGCGCTGGGTGTCACGACACTCAGGCGTGTGCCATCGGTCCCGGACATCCCGACCATCGACGAGGCCGGGGTAAAAGGATTCGAGGTGCTGTCCTGGTTCGGGCTTTACGGCCCAGGGCAGCTGGCACCCGCCGATGTCGCGAAGATCGCTGCCGACATCAATACTGTGCTCGCTTCTTCGGAAATCCAGACGCGCTTTGCCAAGCACGCCGCCTATCCAGGCACACTCAGCCAGACTGAGTTCACCCGCTTCGTCGAATCTGAAATCGATAAATGGGCCGATGTAATCAAGAACGCGGGAATTCCACAGGAGTGATCAAGGTAGTTTCTGGATCGGGCCAGCAACGGCTGACCTGCCCTCTGTGAATCGAACGAAAGGCTAGCCATGGCCGGAAAAAAACGAATCGTCAGCCCCAAGGTACCGGAACCCGCACCGGGTCTTTGGTCGAACTGCATCCGCGCGGGTGACTTCCTTTTCGTTTCGGGCCAGGTCGCGCGCTCCAGCGTCGCTGCCTCGGCCGACGCCGCGGACGAGTACGGGCAGGCGAAAATCATCTTCGGCAAGATTCGCGATCTTGTCGAGGCGGCAGGCGGCAAGATGGACGACGTGGTGAAAATCACCATCTACGTCGTCAACATCAAGAACAACAAGGAGATCTGGCGCGCGCGCAAGGAATTCTTCACCGGCGATTTCCCTGCGTCGACGCTGGTCGAGGTGCGCTCGCTCGCTTCGCCAGAAATTCTGCTGGAGATCGATGCCGTGGCCTGGCTTGGAGGCAAGTCGTGAGGCGGGTACTCGCGCTTTTCGTCCTGATGTGCGCAAGCGGCATGGCGCTCGCACAGGGCGAAGTTTTTCCCCAGCGCGCCGTGCGACTTGTCGTGCCGTTCACGCCCGGCGGCTCCGGGGACCTGGTCGGGCGCCTGCTGGCGGACAAGCTCGGGGCGCTGTGGAGCCGCGCGGTGGTGGTCGAGAACCGCCCGGGCGGGAGTACCTTGATCGGCGTTGGCGCGGTCGCCAAGGCGCCTCCGGACGGCTACACCATGGGACTGATCACCGCGGGATTGGCGGTGCAGCCAGCGATCCGCAGGTCCATGCCCTTCGATCCGCTGGAGGATCTGGATTACATAACGCAGATCATGGAAACGCCTTTCGTCCTGACCGCGAATGCGGCGCTTCCGGTGATCTCCGCGAAAGAGCTGATCGCCTACGCCAAAGCCAATCCCGGCAAGCTCAACTATGCCTCGTTCGGAATTGGTTCGACCCCCCATATCCTTGGGGAGATTCTTGCGCAGTACGCCGGCGCGCCCATGGTGCATGTGCCGTTCAAAGGCTCAAGCGAGTCGATCGCAGCGCATATTGCCGGCGATATCCAGATCAATTTTGACGTCGTGCCGACGCTCATGCCGCACATCCGTCAAGGCAGGCTACGGCCACTGCTCATCACCTCGGCGCGGCAGTTCCGGGACCTTCCGGATGTCCCCACCGGGCCCGAACTCGGCATGCCCGATCTTGAGCTGCCAACCTGGTTCGGTATCGTCACGCCGCGCCGAGTTCCGGCGGATATCCTGCGCCGCCTGTACGAATCGATCGTGCAGGTATTGAAGACGCCCGAAGTGGCCGCAGCGCTTGACAAGCAGGCCATGGTCGTTGTCGGCAGCACGCCGGAAGAATTCAGAGCGTACATGGCTCGCTCGATGCAACGCGTGCGCAACGCTGTCAAGGCGGCCGGCATCCCGCAGACCGACTGAGCTGAGGCGATTCCCCTAACCTGGTCAGGGGTAGTGTTCGTTCGCTAACTTGTGCATAAATGATTGCACTGGCATTGCTCAATGGGGGCAGGTCACGATGCTGTAACTGGTTGTTGTTGTCCTCTGCGATCCCAAGGCAAGGCCGGCACTCGCACAGCATAAGCACCGTCGCCCAATAAAGCCTGCCCGATCAACATCATCAATCACGCCAATACGAACTCCAATCCTCCGTCGGAAAACCAAAAGCCTTTGCGAACCGCCCAGTGGTAAACGAGTGCGATCATTACTGGCATTGCAAATAGGCTTACATACCTTGAGTAGACACCCAGCAGGAGCAGGATGGCTCCGGCGAATTCGGCCACAAGCGTATAAGAAAGCATCCAGTCGGCATATCCGGCCTTCTGCAATCCACTCCACCAGGGGTCAAACCCAATGATGGCGAACTTTCTGTAGATGTGAGCGAAGAACAGGAACGAAAGACTAAGTCGAAGAAACAGTGCGGCATATGGCGCAGTGCGATTATCGATCATTGGTTCCTCCCGGACAAAACATAGGGAATGCATAGTCACGAGCGCTGAGCGCGACGACCCGCGCAAATGGCGCGCCCGAGCTTGATGTCCCGTTCGCTGACGATCACAACTCTGCGCGCGCTTCCTGCAATTGGCAATTCGCAGTCACGATCGAACTTCCGCTCCTGGCCGAGGCTGTTTAAAAACGCGGGCGCTCGATTTTTCTGTCGTTCAAATATTGCCGTATCGGCATCTACAGCGCCTACTCGATTCGCTGCAAGACTTGAGCCGAGCGAAATCGTCGTGTGGCGGGCTGGGCCGAGAGTTTTTGCACAGCCTCAGTCGAAAGCGGCCATTGGCGAATGTCAGCTATCGGCCAAAAGTCACCGGGAGCCCGACCCTTGACAAATTCGCCCGATTAAAGAAGCGGTCATTCGCAGAGCTGTCATTCGATCATCCTGTCGGCATCCAGGAGCACGGGCTGCGGGATCGTCAGGCCAAGGGCCTTGGCGCTCTTGAGACCTTTTGGATTCACGACACCGCTCTTGCAGCGGGGGAAACTGGAGTTTCGCGGCGGCGGGCGCGGCGTGGTGGCAGCGGCGCCGCGCGCCTCGACCAGCGCGCGAGTCGGCCTACGCCGAAATCCGGCGCTTCCTCGCGCAGCGGCTGCGTATGCGCTGAGCGGCCCCGCTCAGGCGCGCTTGCGGCCCTCGACGGGCTTGGTCGGCAGTTTCTCCGGCTTGCTCGGACCCCACACCCGGCTGTAGTAAGTGTCGGCGAGCTGCAGCGCGCCCACCGGGTTGTGCGCGAGCACCCGGTCCTTAGTGACCAGCGTGGTGACGAGTCCCTGCGAGTGGCGGATGAAAAGGCTGTCGTGTCCCACGCACAGGCCGACGATGACGTTCAGCTCACAACCAGCGCGGTTGAGCAGTTCGGCCTGCGAGATGGGGTTGCAGATCGCTTCGAACGTCCCCGGACGGATCTTTTCCTCGTCCTTGAGTCCGATCTCTTCCTTCGCCACGCCGCCGTTCTTGCAGGCGACCGAGGCCACTTCCAGCCCGTGGCTCTCGAGAATGGCGCTGAACACGCGCGACAGGTCGACAAAGCTGATGCAGGTGGCGATGCCGACGCGGCGAAAGCCCATGCGCTTGGCGAAGTGGCAGATCTCCTCGACCCGAGTCCACTTGCAGTAGCCCTCGCTCTCGACCACCGCCGAGACCTGCGCGACGCGCTCAATGAACGGATCGCGCCGGTAGTCCGCCGCGTTGGCGATGCCGTCCGCATCGACCTTGGAGGGGCAGAATCCGGGGCCTCGCTCGTCGCCCTCTCCCTGGCGGCAGGCGCGCACCGTGCTCGGGCAGTAGGCACAGCCCGGGGTCTCGTAGGTCGTCATCATCGGCTTCCCAGTGTCATGACCATGCCGACCGAGCTTACGCCCAGACTCCGCGCGCTTCAACCGCGTTGCGCAAACCAAGGCGAGGTTCCCGGCGGGATGGAATCGGGCGCACCTGGATGCGTTAGTGCGACTCGTTCCGCCGCCTCGATCGCGGCTTAGGCGGCGCGCGCGGCTAGATCGTGTGCGCAGGCAAATTTTCATGCGCGGGGAATTGGGGAAGGGCATTCATAAAACAGGTATTCGATGAACCGCGCATCCGATCTGCCGATCAACTCACTGAGCGGCTTGAGTCGCTGGCTGCATGGCTCGGTGGTCCCTGAATGTCCGCTCTTGACCGAGGATTGCGGTAGGGACGCCCATTACTGGGACTGGGCGCCCCCCGCACAGATCCGTACGCGCGGAATTCGCGCATACGGCTCGGGGCCGATGTGGCTCGCTATTCCTTCATCGCAGTGGACTTGCACCACGTACTCCTTGCCGGTTTCCCGGCGCACCTGTGTAAGAACGCAAACGGCGCCCGCCCTCGAAATTTCGGCCGTCCAGAATGCGCTGTATTCGATTATTTCGGGTGGGGTAATGGTCGGAAGACCCCTGAAATCGAAATGGCGATGAGTTTTTACACAACCTCGGCTGCGAAGCGCCGGTTGGTCGAGGGGCGCAAACCGACCCGAAGGAGACACTCAGGGCGTAGACTGACTGCTGACTGAGGTTGACCGGGCTCTCCGCCCGCCGACCCCGGTGCATGCGCTGATTCACGATGATCGGAGGAGGATCGGATGAACCGGCGCAACACGGTACTTTCACTTGTCCATGGCGAATTCGCAAACCCTCGCACAAACGGATCGGCACGGGCAGTCTTGTGAGATACCGGCATCGTGCTACCGTCCGTATCCATGAAGCACCTGCTAATACTCGAGGTCGAAGAGATCAAGTCGATCCCGTACGTGCGCGTGTCCCATCCGTTCGTGGAACGGCTGATCGGGACGATTCGGCGGGAGTATCTTGATCACTTGCTAATCTGGAACGCAATCGACCTGAAGCGAAAGCTGGAAGAGTTCAGAATTTATTGCAACGAAAGTCACGTTCACCAGTCGCTCAGTGGCAGCACTCCAGGAGAGAGATCTGGCAAACCGCCGCCCGCCCCTGCCGTGCTTGATCACTACGC
The DNA here is from genome assembly GCA_041476585.1 of Gammaproteobacteria bacterium. Taxonomy (GTDB): domain Bacteria; phylum Pseudomonadota; class Gammaproteobacteria; order Burkholderiales; family SG8-39; genus JADGRQ01. The sequence continues at coordinate 9,143 of JBGOTT010000070.1, forward strand.
TTGGAAGCACCATTGCCGCGGCCTGTTCCAGATGCCAATCGCAGCGTCACTATGAATTCGCCACCCACACCGTCGATTGCATTGACCCCCGTCGTACCGGTCGACCGCGGCGTATCCACGTACACGCGATTCGCCGGTTTTTTCGAACCGTACGAGTACACCGACTGGGTCGACGAGAGCCTGTCGTGGAAGAACACCTGCTACGTCGGTGATTGGTCGCCGCTGGCGAAGTTCCACGTCAAGGGGTCCGACGCGCTGAAGCTCTTTTCGGACATTTCCGTCAACGGCTTTTCGCGCTACGAGGTCGGCCAGGCGAAGCACCTTTCGCTATGCAACGACGTTGGCAAGCTGATGGGCGAGGGCATTCTGATGCGTCTGGCGGACGACGAGTTCCTGTTCACCAGCGGGCCCGGCGTCCCGTGGGTCACGTACATGCACGAGAAGGGCGGCTACCGCGCGAGCGCGACGCAGATCGGCATGTCGCAGTTCATCACGCAGGTGCAGGGGCCGCAGTCGCTGTACCTGCTCGAGCAGGTGACCGGCGAGAGCCTGCGCGACATCGACTTCATGCGCTTCCGGAAGTCCCGGATCGGCGACATGGAGTTCTTCGTGCTGCGCCAGGGCATGGCGGGCGAGCTCGGCTACGAGCTGCACGGGCGCAGCGAGCACGGACCTGCGATCTACCAGGCCTTGCTCGATGCGGGCCGCGAGTTCGGTATCCGGCGCCTCGGCGGGCGAACGAAGATGGTCAATCACGTCGAAGCGTGCTTTCCGACGCCTTCGGTCGACCATATTCCGGCGCTATATTCAGACGACCAAAAAGCGTATTTCGACTGGTGCAGCGAGCGGTTCCGCAGCATGGTGACCGCCCGGCCGCCGACGGCGGGAAGCTTCGTGTTCGACGACGTCGCGGCGTTGTACCGAAGCCCGGTCGAACTCGGATGGGAAAAGAGCATCAAGTTCGACCACGACTTCGTCGGGCGCGGCGCCCTCGAGGAGGAAGTCGCGCATCCGCGGCGAAAGATGGTGACGCTGGTCTGGGACAGCGAGGACGTGATCGACGGCTTCGCGTCGTTGTTCCGAAGCGGCGGGCCTTTCGAGCCGATGGAGATGCCGCGCGATCTTCTCGGGCGCATGTGCGTCGACGACGTGCTCCGGGACGGCATGTCGATCGGCGCCAGCACGTCGCGATGCTACAGCCACTTTTTCCGCCAGATGCTCTCGCTGTGCACGATCGACGTGCACTCCAGTGAGCCAGGAACGAAGGTCACGGTCGTCTGGGGCGCTCCGCGCGGGCCGCAGAAGCGTGTCCGCGCGACGGTCGCCCCGGCCCCGTTCAAGCTCGACAACCGTCGCATCGATGTCGCGAACCTTCCTGCGCATCCCGGTCGATAGAAAGACGCTCGCGTGGACGCAACGATCTTTCTGTTTCTGGTGCAGGACGGGATCATCAATGGAGCGATCTACGCGCTGGCTGCGATCGCGCTGGTCCTGGTCTTCGCCGTCACCCGCGTGATTCTCGTTCCGCAGGGCGAGTTCATCACGTTCGGCGCCATGACCGTCGCTGCGCTCGAGGCCGGGCGCGTGCCGCCCACCGTCTGGCTGCTCGTCGCGCTGGGCGCTCTCTCCGCACTGGCTGCGCTCCTGCAGGAACGGCGCGCGCTGAGCGTGCGCGGCGTCGCGCTGATCGCCCTGTTCAACCTGGTGTTGCCGGCGCTGCTGGCCGCGCTCACGCTCGCGCTGGCGCCGATGAAGCTCGGAACCGCGGTGGACATCCTGCTCGCCGTCGCGCTGATCGTGCCGATGGGTCCGATGCTGTACCGCGTCGCGTTTGCACCGTTGGCCCACGCGAGCGTTCTGGTGCTGCTGATCGCAGCCTTCGGCGTGCACTTCTCGTTGATGGGGCTCGGGCTCGTGTTTTTCGGTCCCGAAGGCATCGCCACGAAACCGTTGCTGACGCAGACGTTCTCTGCAGGCGATTTTCCGATCACCGGGCAAAGCATCGCGGTGGTGGCGACGACGACGCTGCTGCTGATCGTCTTCGCGCTGTGCTTCGAGCGCACGCTGATCGGCAAGGCGCTTCATGCGTGCTCGTCGAACCGGCTCGGCGCCCGACTGGTCGGCATTCCGACCGCGATTGCCGGCCAGATCGCCTTCGGCCTGGCTGCATGCCTCGGCGCGGTCTCGGGCGTGCTCGCCGGTCCGATCGTGACGATCTATTTCGACAGCGGCTTTCTGATCGGTCTGAAGGCCTTCGTCGCGGCGATTCTCGGCGGGCTCGTCAGCTTTCCGCTGACGGTGCTCGCCTCGCTCGCGGTAGGCGTCTCAGAGGCATTCTTTTCCTTCTGGATGAGCAATTTCAAGGAGGTGATGGTCTTCACGTTGATCCTTCCGGTGCTCGTCTGGCGCTCGCTACGCTCGCCGGCCCACGTGCAGGACGAGTGATGCCATCGCGCAGTACGTGGATCGCGGCGATCCTGGCGCTGGCCATTGTCGCGTTGCCGTTCACCGGCCTCATTCCGCTCTACTGGGTGACGCTGCTCAACTACATCGGCATCTCGAGTCTCGTTGCGATCGGTCTCGTGCTGCTGACCGGCGTCGGCGGGATGACGTCGTTCGGACAGGCTGCGTTCGTCGGCCTCGGTGCGTACACAACGAGCGTGCTCACCATCCAGCTCGGACTGAGCCCGTGGCTCGCGCTGCCGGTGTCGCTGTCGGTGACCGCACTGGGTGCGCTGCTGATCGGTGCCGTCACGGTGCGCCTGTCGGGTCATTATCTTCCGCTCGGGACGATCGCGTGGGGCGTCGCGATCTTCTATCTCTTCGGGAATCTCAGCTGGCTCGGCGCGCACGACGGCATGTCCGGGATCCCTCCGCTTCGCGTCGGCAATCACGCGCTGATCGACGTGCGCCAGTTTTTCGTCGTCGTGTGGCTGGCGGTCGTACTGGCGGTCGTCGCAGTCCAGAACCTGCTCGGCGGGAGAACCGGCAGAGCCGTGCGCGCGTTGCGCCGAAGCACGGTCGCGGCCGAGGCCTTCGGAGTGAACGTTGCCGGAGCCAAGTTGAAAGTCTTCATTTTCGCAGCGGTGCTCGCAGGCCTCGCCGGATGGCTGTACGCGCATTTCCAGCGCTCGGTCGCACCGGGACCCTTCGGCGTGAATGCCGGGATCGAGTACCTGCTGATGGCGGTCGTCGGTGGCGCGGGCCGGGTCTACGGCGCAATACTCGGGGCGATGGCAATCACGTTTCTGCGCGATCAGGTTCAGGACGTCGTGCCTGCGCTCGTCGGAGCGCCGGGCAATTACGAGATCGTCGTATTCGGCGCGGTGCTGGTGCTCGCGCTGCAGACGGCGCCAAACGGCTTGTGGCCGATTCTGTTCGGTCCTCCACGCCCGGCGAAGGTGCCGCAGCGCCGTCCGTCCGCAAGCCTCTCGCGTCGAGGCGTCCCCGAGCGCGGAGTGCCGCTGCTCGAGGTCGAATCCGTTCGCAAGAGCTACGGCGGGTTGGTCGCGGTGAACGACGTCGGCTTCGACGTGTGCGCCGGCGAGATCGTCGGCCTGATCGGCCCGAACGGTGCGGGCAAGAGCACGACCTTCAATCTGATCTGCGGAGCCCTGGCGCTGAACCGCGGCGAGATCCGCTTTCGCGACGCGTCGATCGCCGGGACGACGCCACAGCAGATCGCCGCACGAGGCCTCGGACGCACTTTCCAGCACGCGGACCTCGTCGCCGACATGAGCGTTCTCGAAAACGTCGCGCTCGGCGCTCACCTGCGCGGCGAAGCGGGAATGTTGCGCGCGGTGCTTCGGCTCGATCGGGCGGAAGAAGCGCGGCTTCTCGACGAGGCGGCGCGCCAATTGCAGCGGGTCGGCCTCTCGGACGACGCGCACAAGCCGGCGGGCAGTCTCGCGCTCGGTCAATTGCGCCTCGTCGAGGTCGCGCGGGCGCTGTGTCTCGATCCTGTGCTCGTGTTGATGGACGAACCGGCCGCCGGCCTGCGTTACGGCGAGAAGAAGGCACTCGCTCGCCTTCTGCGCGAGCTGCGCAGCGAGGGCGTCAGCGTTCTGCTCATCGAGCACGACATGGACTTCGTGATGAGCCTGGCCGATCGGCTCGTCGTGCTCGATTTCGGTACGAAGATCTCCGAAGGCACGCCCGCGTCGGTACGCCGCGATCCAAAAGTGCTCGATGCCTACCTGGGAGGCGTCACGTCGTGAGTTCGCCTCACCTGCAGGTGCACGAGGTCTCGGTGAGCTACGGTCGCACGCCGGCAGTCAATGGCGTGTCGGTGGAGGTGCCGAAAGGCGCGCTCGTGACCATCCTCGGTGCGAACGGGGCCGGAAAGAGTACGCTCCTGAATGCGATCATGGGGATCTTGCCGGTCAAGGGAAGCATCCGTTTCGATGGACGCGCGCTCGAGCAGTTGCCGCTGGAGACTCGCGTCGCTTGCGGCCTCAGTCTCGTGCCCGAGAGACGTGAGCTGTTTCCCGACCTCACGGTCGAGGACAATCTTCAGCTCGGCGGATTCCGCAGACGCAGAGTCGAGCGCGAACAGGCGCTCGAGGACGTCTACGCGCAGTTTCCTCGCCTGAAGGAGCGCCATCGCCAGCTCGCGGGAACGCTGTCTGGCGGCGAGCGTCAGATGCTGGCGATGGGCCGTGCATTGATGTCGCAACCGAAGCTGCTGATGCTCGACGAGCCGAGCCTCGGCCTCGCTCCGCGTATCGTCGGCGAGGTGTTTCAACGCCTGGTCGCGCTGCGCGAGAACGGCGTGTCGATCCTGCTCGTCGAGCAAAACGCGCGTGCCGCATTGCGGGTCGCCGACTATGCTTACGTCCTCGAGCTCGGCGCCATCGCCAACCACGGGCCCGCGGCGGAGATCGCGAACGACGAGCGCCTGATCGAAAGCTATCTGGGCCTGGGGGGCACCGAGTACTGAGCTGGAGTGGAACCACACCTTTTCAACGGAGAACGGAGACATCATGAAGAACTGCAGATCCATCGTTGCCGCTGTCGCGGCGGTCGTCGGCATCGCCGCCGGCGGGGTAGCCGAAGCGCAAATCAAGGTCGGCATCACGGTTTCGGCCAGCGGTCCGGGCGCAGCGCTCGGCCAGCCGCAGATGCGAACCGTGCAGGCGCTGCCGAAGGAGATCGCCGGGCAGACGGTCACCTACGTCGCGCTCGACGACGAGTCGGATCCGACGAAGTCGACGCAGAACGCGCGTAAGCTGATCGCCGAGGAGAAGATCGACGTGCTGATCGGCTCGTCGCTGACGCCGACCAGCATGCCGCTGATCGACGTCGCGAGCGAAACGAAAACGCCGCTGCTGACGCTGGCCGCCGCGGCCGTGCTGGTCACCCCGATGGACGAGAAGCGCCGCTGGGTGTTCAAGGTCGTGCCGAACGATGATCTGATGGCCAATGCGATCCTGAGGCGCATCGCGAAGACGGGCGTGAAGAGCCTCGGTTACATCGGTGTGTCCGACGGCTACGGGGAGGGCTACTACACGGCGCTGAGCGAGTTGGCGCCGAAGCTCGGC
>JBGOTT010000071.1:0-14661 GCA_041476585.1 Gammaproteobacteria bacterium
CCAGCATTGGCCGCATCGATTCGGGCGCGTTCCGAAAAACTGCGCCAGATGTAGTGGATGCCCTGTTCGTCGTAGCCGCGCGAATCGATGATCGGCAGCTTCCCGAGGTTATCGCCGCTCGAAAGGATGCCGCTCCTGTAGGCGATGTCGAGTGCAGGCAGGTCGGCCATAGAGCGTGCCGCACTAGGGTTCGAGTCGGCGTCGCCGCCGCCGATCTTCTCGTTCAACGTGACGAACTCTTCGGCCGTGATCGCGCCAGCGAGCAGCGCCTTCAGCCCGTACTGGATGCCGACGTTGTCGCCAGTTTTCAGGGCGCGCGTACTGCCAGTAGCAATGCCGGTGGTCGACCCCCAAACCGCGGTGGCGAGGTCCGCGTCGCCGCAACGCGTGCCGGTCGGATTGGTCACCGGGTCATAGACCAGCGCGGCAGGCAGCCGGCAGTTGTTCCGTGGCGCGCCGACCGGTGCTATCGCACCGGTCGTGTTGTTGATCACCAGCGTCGGAATGTAGTTGCCCGGCTTGTTGTTGAACCCGAACGTGTTGTTCCACCCATGGCAGCCGCTGTGGTCGAGATGGCCGTTCATCGCAGTCTTCTTCGCATTGATTTGGGCTTGGGTCAGGCCGGCCATCAGCGCGGTCCACGCCGGATCGACATAGGCGTTCACGAGCAGCACGCAATCGGTGACCTCGAGGCCGGTGGTGATCGAATCGGGGTAGTCGCAGCTCGGCTGGATGCCGTCGAGCAGGCCGGGGAAGATGGAGGCGGCGGTGTTCTGCTGGATCGAGCCACCGGAGCAGCCGTTGCCGAGCATGTACTTGATCTCGCCGTAGGTGTCGACGATGTGCTCCTTCATCATCAACAGCGTCTCGGCATTCAGGACGCGGTTCGAGTCGAAGAGCGAATCGGTGAGGCTGTTATCGACGACCATGAAGCCGCGCGACAGCGCCGCGTCGTCGGCCCAGTTCTGCTCGGTGCGGAATTGGAGCCGCGGCTGGCCGGTCGAGGCGCCGAACGTGTAGACGACCTTGCCGTTCCACTGCGCCTGCGGCGCCAGCGCCGACCACGGCTTGGCGGGGTCGAACAGCACCGCGATGTCGTAGATGCCGCGATTTATCGTCCCGCGCTCCACGCGCACGATGTACGGCACCGTCAGTCCGGCGGTCGTGGTGGTCGTGGCGAGATCGGCCGGTGGGCTGCCGGGGGTGTACGGCTTGAAGCAGTTAGTGGTCGGTGCCGGGGCGGGCGGGCTCGGATCCGGCAGCGCGCTCGAGCACCCCGCGGTCGTCGTCCGGTAGAACAGCTTGTACTCCGTTGCGATGTTGCACTGCGCATCGATCGCAAACGTCGTCAGGCCGCTCGCGTTCGACGCCGGTGTGTTGCCCGACTCCGCGACCGGCGTGGGCGTCGCGCAGATCCATGGCGTCGTCTGCGAGCCCAGCAGCACCGGTCCGCCGATCGGATGATTCGTGATGGTGAGCGCAGCGCGCGGCCGGCCGCGGCCCTGGCCGTTCGAGTCCGCGAGGAATTCGTTCTTCCCGTCCACCAGGCCGGTCAGCACCCCGCGCATGGTGCGCGCGGCCGCATCGGTGCGGAACGCGCCCGTGACCTCGCGGCCGTTGAGCCACAATGTCACCTTTTTCAACGGCACCGTATTTGGTACGAGCACCTCGACCAGCGCGTCGCCGCCGCTTATGAGGTCCGCTCGGTTAGACAGGGTGACGATCTCGAACTGACCGGATGCAGCGTCTTTTGCAGATGCCGTGACGGCGAAACAGGCGAACAGCGCCGCGACGGCGCGCACAAGTATGGACATGACTCCTCCCCTGGAGATGGCGATTTAGTCTCCTCCGCCTCCCGTCCCGCTGTCAAGAAGAACTGCGGTCATCTGCGCATCAAACCACCCCGACGTCGTTAGCGATCTGCCTGATCTGCTGCAGCGCGCAAATCTTCCACGTGGCGAGCGATGCGGCCAGTCGCCCCGAATGTGGAGCAGTTCGCCGCCGACGCCGCCGCGTCAGCCAGATAGCAATCGATCGTCGAAAATGGCGACCGCCCGCGTCCACCCCGCCGAAGCTCCCCGGATCTTGTGCGGAAAGCAGCAGATGATGAATCCATCCCCGGGAAGCGCTTCCAGATTGTGCAGCTTCTCCAGATGGCAGTAGCCGACGTGCCGGCCCGCCTTGTGCCCCTCCCAGACGATCGAAGCATCGCGCGTTTCCCGGTACTTCTCGGCGGTATAGACGAACGGCGCGTCCCAGCTCCAGGCGTCGGTGCCGGTGAGCCGCACCCCGCGCTCGAGCAGGTGCATCGTCGCGGCGTAGCCCATGCCGCAGCCGGCGTTGACGTAGTCCTCGTACCCGTAGCGCGAGCCGGCACGCGTGTTGACGACGACGATCTCGAGCGACTTGAGTTGATGGTCGATGCGCGCGAGCTCGGCCTCCACATCCGCCGCGGTGACCACGTAGCCATCGGGAAAATGGCGGAAATCGAGCTTTACGCCGGGCTGGAAACACCATTCGAGCGCCACCTCGTCGATGGTGATCGCGCGCTCGCCGTCGTTCATGGTCGAGGCGAAGTGATACGGCGCGTCCAGGTGCGTGCCGTTGTGCGTGATGAGTTCCACCTTCTCCACCGCCCAAGCCTCGTTGTCGGGCAGATCTTCCTTCCTCATGCCGGGAAAGAACTGCAGCATCTGCGGCACCGAAGTCTGGTGGTCCAGATAGGTGATCTTCGGTCCGAACGGCGGCGGATCGGAGATCACGTCGTTCTCGAGATAGATGGACAAGTCTACGAATTTGCGTGGCATGGGATTGCTTCCGCTGTCTTGTGGCGTTGATTGTCCCTCAGGCCGGGGCACCAGCCGGCGAATGTTTCCGCTTGCGTTTTTTTTGTTTCAGTACCCTAATCAGAACTTGATTAAGTACCATATTTGACCCCGAGATGGCTGTCCGATGAACACTATTCGCGCGAGCGAGGTCAAACGGCGCGGCGTAGCCGCGCTCGAGGAGGCCGTGGAGAACGGCCCGGTCCACGTCATCAAGAACAACCGCCCGACGCTGGTCGTGCTGAACGAACGGCAGTACGCAGGACTCGCGGCGGGAGACGCGCACACAGCACGCAGCAGCCCGCGTATGAGCGTTTGGGATTACGTCGTGAATCGGCCGCACGAGGGGACGCGAACCAGGAAGGAGATCAACGCCCAGATTCGCGAGGAACGCGGAAGCTGGGGCGACCGTTGATTCTGTTCTACGACGCCTGCGCCGTCATTTATCCGCGGCGGGATAACCTGGGGATAATTGTGCTCGCCGGGCCGGATTACCAGAATAAGAGCGGGAACCCCAAGGCCGCGGCAAACTGATTCGCAGCGAGGTATCGATTTGAAAGCGCCCGCATTCGCCTATGCGAAACCTGCAACCCTGCGAGAGGTCTTCGAGCTGCTGCAGCATCACGGTGACGGCGCAAAGATACTCGCCGGGGGGCAGAGCCTGCTCGCGTCGCTGAACCTGCGCCTGTCCTCGCCCGAGCTGCTCATCGATATCACGGGCCTGCAGGGCCTGACGGGAATCCGCGTTGAGGACGGCAGAGTGCGCATCGGCGCCCTGACCACGCACCGCGCGATCGAGCAGTCGCCCGAAATCGCCGAGCATCTCCCACTGCTTGCGCAAGCTGTGCGTCACGTCGCGCACGTCGCAATACGCAACGTCGGAACGATCGGCGGCAGTTTCGCGCTCGCCGACCCGGCCGCGGAATATCCTGCCTGCGCGGTGGCGCTCGACGCGACAGTCGTTCTCGCGGACCGCGAGGGAGAAAGGCGCGTGAAGGCGCGCGAGTTCTTCCGCGGCCTGTACGAGACCGCTCTCGCTCCCGACGAAGTCCTTGCCGCGGTCGAGTTCGAAGCGATCCAGCCTGGCTACCGCTCCGTGTTCCTCGAACTCGCGTGCCGCCAGGGCGATTACGCGATCGTCGGGCTCGCCGCGCATGCGAAAGTGGACGGCAGACGGTTTTCCGACGTGCGACTGGCCTTCCTCGGTGCAGGCGGCACGCCGGTGCTCGCAACAAAGGCAATGGCCTCGCTCGAACGCAAGTCATTTGGCGCCGATGTCGTCGCAGCCGCAAAGCAAGCGCTCGGCGAAGACCTCGATCCGCCGAAAGACCTGACTACTTCGTCGGCCGCGAAGCTGCATCTCGCGCGGGTGCTCACCGGCCGCGCGCTTGCGGCGCTCTCGCAGTGAGCTAGCGCCATCGACCACGCACTCGACACCACGATGATCCTGAACGGCGTGCCGGTCAGCCGGCGGATCCTCGCGCGCCAGCACCTGATCGACTTCCTGCGCGACGAGATGGGGCTGACCGGCTCGCACCTGGGTTGCGAGCACGGGGTGTGCGGGACCTGCACGGTCCGTCTGGACGGTCGGATCGTGCGCGGCTGCCTGACGCTCGCGGTGCAGGCGAACGGCAAGCGGGTCGACACCATCGAGGGCCTGTCCGATTCGGGCGAGCTGGCGGTGCTGCAACAGGCGTTTCACGTGCGCAATGCGCTGCAGTGCGGATTCTGCACGCCCGGCATGCTGATGGCCGCGCAGGACTTGATCGACCAGAAGAGGAAATTGAGCCGCGAAGAGATCCGCGCCCATCTGTCCGGCAACTACTGCCGCTGTACCGGCTACCAGTCCATCGTCGATGCGATCGAGGACGTCCTGAATGGGCAAGGCTGAGCTTCCGCTTCACGCTCCGGGAACGAAGACCGACCGCGGTTACATCGGCCAGAGCACGCCGCGCGCGAACGCGAAGCGCCTGCTCCAGGGCCGCGGCACATTCGTCGACGACCTGCGCCTGCCGCGCATTGCGCACGCAGTGTTCTTCCGCAGCCCCCACGCGCACGCGCGCATCGGCAGGCTCAACTTCTCCGGAGCGCTCAAGGCGCCGGGGGTGATCGGCGTGTTCGACGGCCGCGCAGTGGCCGAATACTGCAAGCCCTGGGTCGCCGTGCTCGGTCACCTGAAGGGTATCAAGTCCCCGCCGCAGCATGCGGTGGCGATCGGGCGCGCCTGCTGGCAGGGCGAGGCGGTCGCCGCGGTGGTCGCCGAGACGCGCGCGCAGGCCGAAGACGCCGCCGAACTGATCGAGGCCGAGTGGCACGAGCTGCCGGTCGTCACCGACATGCAGGCCGCGCTCGAGGGCAAGGTGGTGATCCACCCCGAGCTGGGTGACAACATCTGTTTCCAGCGGCAGTTCGTGACGGAAGGCTTCGACGAGGCGTTTGCAAAGGCCGATGTCGTGGTCGAGGAGACCTACGATTTCGGCCGCCACACCGGAGTGTGCACGGAGGGGCGCGCGATCCTCGCCGATTACAACGCGGCTGAGCATACGCTGACGGTGCACCACGCGACGCAGGCGCCGCACATGATGCAGGACATCTTCTCGCGGCACCTCGGCATCCCCGAGTCCAACGTGCGCGTGATCTGCAGGGACATTGGCGGCTCGTTCGGCATCAAGGTGCACGTCTATCCCGACGAAATGGCCACCGCGGCGCTCTCGGTGATGCTGCGCCGGCCGGTGAAGTTCGTCGCCGACCGGCTGGAATCGTTCCTCACCGACATCCATGCGCGCGAGCACCGGGTGACGGTGCGCCTCGCCTGCACCAGGGACGGCGACATCATCGCGTTCGACCTCGACGATCTCACGGCTCTCGGCCCGTATTCGGTCTATCCGCGCACCAGCGGCATCGAGGGCAACCAGGTGGTGAACCTCACCGGCGGCCCGTACCGGCACAAGCAGTACCGCGCGAAGATGTACGCGGTGTTCACCAACAAGAACGTCACCTGCCAGTACCGCGCCGTCGGCCACCCGATCGCGGTGGCGCTGACCGAGGGCGTCGTCGACCTCGCGGCGCGCAAGCTCGGCATGGACCCGGCGGAATTCCGCCGCCGCAATCTGATCGCCGACGACGCCTATCCGTACACGTTTCCATCGGGCATCAAGTTCGAGAAGCTCTCGCACCACCAGTGCCTGGACAAGCTGCTCGCGCTGATGGATTACGAGCGGCTGCGCGCCGAGCAGGCAGCGCTGCGCGAGAAAGGAATCCACCGGGGCCTCGGGCTCGCCGCGATGATCGAGGTGACCAACCCGTCGCCCGCGTTTTACGGCGTGGGCGGCGCGCGCATCTCGGCCCAGGATGGCGCGACCCTCAGGCTCGATCCCGCGGGCATGGTCAACGTGCTGTGCAGCGTGACCGAGCAGGGGCAGGGCACGGAGGGCATCTTCGCGCAGATCGCGGCGAGCGTGGTCGGCGTGAGCGTCGAGCGCGTGCGCGTCACGACCGGAGACACCGGTGTCACGCCCTACGGCGGCGGGACCTGGGCATCGCGCGGCGCAGGCATAGGAGGCGAAGCCGTGCTGCAGGCCGGGAAGATCCTGCGCTCGAATATCCTCGACGTCGCCGCGGCGATGTTGAACGAGGACAAAGCGAAGCTCGACATCGTCAACAACGAGGTGGTGGACAAACTCACCGGCGCAGCCAAGGCCACGCTGGCGGAAATCGGGCGCGTCGCGTACTTCCGGCCCGACACGCTGCCGATGAAATTCCAGTCCGAGCTCACGGTGACGCGCCATTACACGCCGCGCGAGTATGGCTTCACGTTCACCAACGGGATCCAGGCGTCGTGGGTCGAAGTCGATGTCGAGACCGGCTTCGTGAAGCTGCTCAAGCACTGGTGCGTCGAGGACTGCGGGACGATCATCAACCCGATGCTGGTGGACGAGCAGATCCGCGGCGGCGTGGTGCAGGGAATCGGCGCGGCGCTGTTCGAGGAATGCCTGTACGGCGAAGATGGCCAGTTGCAGAACGGCAACCTGGCCGATTACCTGGTGCCGATGGCGGGCGAGATGCCCGACATCCTCGTCGGCCATGTGGAAACGCCCACGCTCGGCTCCGAGCTCGGCGCGAAGGGCGCAGGCGAGGCCGGCACCGCCGGCGCGCCGGGCGCAGTGATGAACGCGATCAACGACGCGCTTGCGCCGCTCGGCGCACGCGTGGCGGCAATGCCGTTCACGCCGGAGCGCATCCTGAAGGCTCTCGGCAAGGCATGAAGCTCTACGGGTTCTGGCGCTCGCTTGCCACCCAGTCAGTCACCGTTGCTCCTTTCGATAGAACTGGTAGCCGTTGCGCCCCTGCTGCTTCGCCCGGTACATCGCCGTATCGGCGTTCCTGATCAGCTCGTCGGGCTCGGCGCCGTCGCCTGGGTACAGGGCGATCCCGACGCTGGCAGTCACGTACGGCTGGTGGCCGTCGATCTCGAACGGCCGGGCCATTGCCGCGACCACCTTCTGCGCCACCAGGCCTGCGTCGTCCGCCTGCGACAGGCTCGAGAGCACGACCGCGAACTCGTCGCCGCTCAGCCGGCCCACCGTATCGCCGCCGCGCACGCTTTCCTTCAGGCGCGCGGCCACGCTCGCGAGCAGCTTGTCGCCGACGCTGTGGCCAAAGTTGTCGTTGACCTCCTTGAACCGGTCGAGGTCCACGAACATCACGCCAACCTGCCAGCGGTTGCGCTGCGCCAGGGTGAGCGTCTGCGTCAGCCGGTCGCGCAACAGGTATCGGTTCGGCAGCCCGGTGACGGCATCGAACTGCGCCAGGTAGGTCAGCTTCTCCTCGGCGTCCTTGCGCGCGGTGATGTCGGCCATCGCGCCGATCATGCGCAGCGCCCGGCCGGCGCCGTCGCGGACCACGTGACCGCGATCGAACACATGTGCGTAGCTGCCGTCCTCGCGCCGTATGCGGAACTCGTCGCTCCAGTTCTCGCCGCCCGATTCGAGCAGACGCTGGATCCCGCTCACCACCCGCTCGCGGTCTTCCGGGTGAATCGCGTCGTACCAGGACCCCGCGTCACGCTGCAGATTCTCGCGCTGGCGGCCGAAGATGCTGGAGACGTTCTCGTTCCACCACACCTGGTTGCGCACCAGGTCCCAGTCCCAGATTACGTCGTTGGTGGCGCGCACCGCCATGTTGAATCGCTCGTTGCTCGCGCGCAGCGCCTCGTCCGCGGCGATGCGCTCGCGCATGTCGCGCGAGATCGCGGCGATGATCCAGGTGTCCCCGGAGCGCAGCACGCGCCGCGTCGACTCGAACGGCAGCAGCGAGCCGTCCTTGCAGCGGTAGTGGGTCTTCATGCCGCCGACCACCGACGGATCCGCGATCAGCTCGTCGTAGGACCTCTCCAGCTCCTCGCGGCCCACCGGCAGCACGTCCTGCGGCCCCATCGAGAGCAGCTCCTCTCTCGAGTAGCCGAGCAGCCTGCACGCCGTGCTGTTTACATCGACGAAGCGCATGGTCGCGCGATCGATCAGCACGATCATGTCCGCCGAATTGTCCATCGCGAGGCGGAACCGGCGCAGATTTTCTTCCGCCTCGGCGCGCTCCAGCGCGATGCCCGCCAAGCGTACGCCGCGATCGGCGAGCTCCAACTCGGCCGACGAGGGCGAGCGCGGCTCGCGGTAGTACATGGCGAAGGTGCCCAGGACCTTGTGCTCGCCCGACTTGATCGGGACCGACCAGCACGCACGCAGGCCATGCTCCAGCGCAATCGCCCTGTGGCTGGCCCAGAGAGGATCGGCATCAATATCGGAAGCGATCACGCGCTCGCCGGTGAACGCGGCGGCGCCGCACGATCCGGCGTGCGGTCCGATCTCGATGCCGTCGATCGCCTGACGCCAGCTCGCAGGAAGTCCGGGTGCGGCGCCGTGCCGCAGGTGGCGGCGATCCGGATCGAGCAGCAGGATCGAGCAGATCATGCCGTCAGCCTGCTGCTGGACCGCAAGGGCGAGCGCTTCGAGAACCTCGGCCAGCGGCCGGCCGAGCGCGATCATTTCCAGCACCTTTTTCTCGGCCGCCAGCAGCTGCTCGGCCCGGCGCTGGGCCGCCCGCGTTCTCAGGCTGAGAATTCCATGGGCGATGTCTTTCGCGAATTCGTCGAGCAGCGCAAGCTCGTCCTCATCGAACGCTTCCGGCTCGACAGAGTGGACGCCGAGCAAGCCGATCACCTCCTCGTCGCCGATGAGCGGAACGGCGGCGAGCGCCCGGTAGCCGCGGGCGAGCGCCTCGTTGCGCCATTGGTCGAAACGCGGGTCGGACCCGATGTTGCGGACCGTCTGAGGGACGCCGGTGCGCACTGCGGTACCCGCCGGCCCGCGCCCGAACGCGTTGTCGCCCCACGAGAGCTTGATCGATGCCAGGTAGCCGTCGTGGTCACCGGCGCTCGCCACCGGACGGATCACCCGGTCCGGCCCGTGCTCCAGAAGGCCGATCCACGCCATGCGGTAGCCGCCCGAGTCCACCAGGATTCGGCACAGGTCGCGCAGCAACTGATCCTCGTCGGCAGCGCGCACCAGCACGCGGCTGAACTCCGCCAGGATCCCGTGCGCGCGCGTGATCCCGCGTCGCTGCCCCGCGGGGTGCCGGGAATCGTCCGCTCCACGCATCCGGGGTATGCCGTGCCTTCGTTGCGAGGCTGCAATAGTACCTTGGGACTACTACTTTGGTACTGCGCGGCGGATCGGTGCGCCCGCCTTCTTGCTTACGTTTCCGGCAGCAACTTGCGGATCATGCCGAGCAGCGTGAACGGGCTGTAAGGTTTCGCCAGATAGGCCGTCGCGCCGGCATCCTTCGCCTTCTGCTCATCTCCGCTCAGCGCGAAGGAGGTGATCACGAGGATCGGGGTGTTCGCGGTCGCCTCCTCCGCGCGCAGCCTTCGGGTGGCCTCCATGCCGGAGATCTTCGGCAACTGGATGTCCATCAGGATCAGGTCCGGGCGATGCTCCAGCGCCGCCGCGACTCCCGCCTCGCCGTCGTGCGCCTCGATCAGGCGGTAGGTGGTGCGCTTCAGCAGATCGCGCACGATCTTGCGGTTCATCTCGTTGTCCTCGACGTAGAGGATGGTCTTCGCGCTCATGGTGCCGCTCCCGCGTCGAGGCGAAGCGGAATCTCGAACAGGAAGGCCGAGCCCTTGCCCAGCTCGCTCTCCACCCAGATCCGGCCGCCGTGCATCTCCACGAACTTCCTGCTGATGGAGAGGCCCAGTCCGGTGCCACCGTATTCGCCCGCGATGGTCGCGTCGGCCTGCCGGAACTCGGAGAACACGCTGTCGATCTTGTCCTTCGCAATCCCGATTCCGGTGTCCGCGACGCGATAGGCGAGCCGCTCGCCCCGGAGTACCACCGAAATTTCGACCCGCCCTTCGCGGGTGAACTTCAGGGAATTGCCAGCGAGGTTCATCAGGCACTGCGTGATGCGGCCCGCGTCGCCGTAGGCGAGCGGAATGTCCGCGGGGACTGTGGCGACGAATTCCAGCCCCTTGTCGGCCGCCAGGGGACGAAGCGACGATCGCACGCTCTCCACGATATCCTGGACCGCATAGTCCGACGGCGCCAGTTCCATCCGTCCCGCCTCGATCTTGGCGAGGTCGAGCACGTTGTTGATCAGGCGCAGCAAGTGCTTGCCGCTCGTCTGGATGTCGGCGAGCGGTTCCTTCATGTCTGCCGGCACGTCGCCGTAGACCTCGCCGAGGATCATCTCGTTGAAGCCGAGGATCGCGTTCAACGGCGTCCTCAGCTCGTGACTCATGCTGGCCAGGAAATCCGACTTGTGGCGGCTCGCCACTTCGAGCTGCCGGCCCTTCTCCTCGATCTCGCGGAACAGTCGCGCGTTCTGAATCGCCATCGCCGACTGCGTGGCGAAGGTCTGGAGCAGCTCGACGATCTCCGGCGCGAATGGTCCCGGCGTATTCCTCTGCACCGCCAGCGCCCCGATGATGTGATCCTCGCGCAGCAGCGGCACCGCGAGCAGCGCCCTGCGCCCGGTGCGGACCAGGAGCTCGCGCAGCCGGCTCTGGTAGCTCTCGTCCCGCGTCTCTGGAACCTGTATCGGCTCGCGCGTGACCGCGGTGCCCCCGACGGCGCCCTCCCCCTTTCGGATCGGATTGCTTCGCAGGATCTCGACGATCTCGTCGTCCATGTTCTCAGCGGCGCGCAAGCGAAACTCCTCGGCGCGCTCGTCATACTCGTAGATCCCGCCGGCATCGAGCCCCGTGAGCTGCACTGCCCGCGAAACGATCGTCTTCAGCACCGTCTCCAGGTCGAGCGTTGAGCTGATCGCCTGCCCCACCTCGCCGAGCGCCGTGAGCTGGCCGACCGAGCGCGTGAGCGCCTCGGTGCGCGATTGCAGTTCCTTGAACAGCCGCACGTTCTCGATCGCGATCACCGCCTGGTCGGCGAAGGTCTGAAGGAGCGTGACCTGCTGATCATCGAAGGCCTCAGGCTCGTCCCAGCCCATGGTTATCGCCCCGATCGGCTCCCCCGCGCGCAACATGGGGATCGTTACCTGGCTCCGCGTGCCGAGCGCCTCGATCACTTGACGGGACAGCGCAGGCACTGTCTCCTCACGCTCGATGTCTCTAACGAAAAACGGCCGCCGGGTCAGGATGACCCGCCCCACGATCGTGTCGTGCGCCGCGGGCCTCGGGAACACGCGCTGGACCTGCGTGAGACCGTATGTGCTCAACCCGTGACCCGCCACCATTTGGATGACCAACCCGTCGTACCGGTATACGCGCCCAAAGCGCGCGCCGCACAGCCGCACCGCGCTCTCCGCAATGACATCGAACACGGGTTGGACATCGGTCGGCGAGCCCGCGATGACCTTGAGGATCTCCGCCGTCGCCGTCTGCCGTTCCAGCGCTTCCTTCGTCTCGTTGAACAGCCGCACGTTCTCGATCGCGATCGCCGCCTGATGGGCGAAGGTCCTTAGAAGGGCAATCTGCTTCTCGGTAAACGGGCGCACCTCTGTTCTTCGCAACAGAATGACTCCGAGGGCCTGGCTTTCGCGCAGAAGAGGAACCGCCAGCGTCGTGCGATGGCCGAACTCCCGCTGCACCTCGCGCGCGATCGGATATTCCGCTTCGGATACCGTCGCCAAGTCCTCGATATGCACCGGCGCCTTGTCGATCACGGCTCTTCCCATGACCAAACCGCGGTCGAGCGGCCGCGTCATGCCGGTTTCGCCAATCGCAACGTCGCCCCGGCCGGCCGAGTACCGCAGCTTTTCCCCCTCAACGAGGAAAATGCGCGCGTCGGTCGACTCGCAAATCCGCATCGCGCTCTCCGTAACCGCTTCTAGAACGGGCGTTACATCGGAGGGAGAGCCGGACATTACGCGCAGGATCTCGCTGATGGCGGTTTGCTGTTCGAGCGCTTCTTTGGTTTCGTTGAACAGCCGCACGTTCTCGATTGCGATCACCGCCTGGTCGGCGAAAGTCTGGAGCAGCGTCACCTGCTTTTCCGAGAACGGGCCCTCGGCATTCGCCACGACGATGGCGCCGATAGCACGACCCTCGCGCAGCATCGGCACGATCAGCAGCGTCTGATAGCCCTGGGCGACCGCCAGCTCACGGGACGTGGCGGGCACCGTCGGATCGGTTTGCAAGTGGTGCAAGTGGATGATCCGGCTTTCCCGGATGGCGCGCGCCGTGAGGTGGTCGCGGTCCGGAGGCATCGGAAACAGCCGCCGTGCCAGCGCCAGCCCTTCGCCCGACCAGTTGTGATGCGCGACGAGATGGATGAGGCCGCCTTCCAGCCGCAGGGCAGCGCTGTACACGGCGTCGCACAGTCGGACGGCACTCTGCGCGATCTCATCGAATACCGGCTGTGTATCGGTAGGCGAGCTGCTGATCACCTTGAGAATCTCGGCCGTCGCCGTCTGCCGCTCGAGCGCCTCCTTGGTCTCAGTGAACAGACGCGCGTTCTGGATCGCGATCACGGCCTGGTCGGCGAAGGTGCTGAGGAGCCCGATTTCTTTGTCGCTGAAGGGTCCGACGCGGTTGCGCGCGACCCAAATGGCACCGATGCCGCGTCCCGCCGACGTCATCGGCGCGTACACGATCGCCTTGGCGCCCCAGACGCGGCATCCGTCGCGGACCTTCGCGGGCACATCCTCCCCCTCGATGTCGGGGAAGTGTGCCACACCCCGTTTGAGGACCAGATCCGTGCCGCGCTGGTTCTCGACGTGTTCGTTGAAATAACGGTGCAGCAATTCGCGATCCGGACCCTCGCAGGCCCGAAGGTGGATGCGGCCCGCGTCATCCACCAGGTTGATGCCGACCTGGTGCCCTTCAAACAGTCGGGCGCAGGCCACGACAATTGCCTCGAACACGGGGCTCGTGTCCTCGACCGAGCGGCTGATGACGCGCAGGATCTCAGCCGAGGTCTGCTGCCGCTCGAGCGCTTCGCGAGTTTCGTTGAACAGCCGCACGTTCTCGATCGCGATCACCGCCTGGTCGGCGAAGGTCTTCAATAAATCCTCTTGGACGGAAGGGATCGGGCCGGGTGTGGCCCAGGCGACCACGAAGGCGCCGAGCGGATGGCCATCACGCAGCATGGGCACTCCCAGCATTCGACGCCACCCGCCGGCGATCGCGTGTCGCTGGTCGTACTCCAGATCGCTAAGTGCGTCTTCCATTCGGACAATCACCTTATCCAGGATCGAACGGCCCGATATTTGTGACCGGTCCGGGCGCGCCGGATATGTGTTCCCCAACAGCTTCAGCATTTCCTGGTTTTCGCTGCTGGTGGCGACCAGGTGCACGTTTTCGCCGTCGTATCGGAAGGCATTGGTGTACATCCCGTCGACCAACGCGGCCGCATGCCGCACGATCGCGTCGAACACCGGCTGCACGTCCGTGGGCGAACCGCTGATGACCTTCAGGATCTCCGCCGTCGCCGTCTGCCGCTCGAGCGCCTCCTTGGTCTCGTTGAACAGGCGCACGTTCTCGATCGCGATCACCGCCTGGTCGGCGAAGGTCTTGAGCAGGTCGATCTGGTGACTGCGGAACTCCCCCGGCTCCCGGCGGGTAACGCTGATCATGCCGATTGCGATATCCTCCCGAAGCAACGGCGCAAACAGCATGCTTCGAAAGCCGCGCGCGCGCGCTACCTCCCGCAACACAGATGCGGCTTCGGGAAGCGCTTCGGTATCCGTTACGCATACAGGCGCTTCGGTACGAACTGCCTCGGTGATGACATTTGAGCCAGAAACCGGCATGGGGAACGCGTTCTTCAGAGCCTCGTCTCCGGACCCGCTCGTACTCGTATACGCCACCAGATGCAGCGCATCGTCGAAAACACGCAAAACCGCCGTCGAGAATCCTCCGATCAGCCGATTCGCGCTCCTCGCGATCGCGTCGAACACTGGCTGCACGTCCGACGGCGAGCTCGCGATGACCCTGAGGATTTCCGCCGTCGCCGTCTGCCGCTCGAGCGCCTCCTTCGTCTCGTTGAACAGCCGCACGTTCTCGATCGCGATCACGGCCTGGTCGGCGAAGGTCTTGAGCAGCTCGACCTGCGTGTCGGCGAAGTATCCCGTGGTCGTACGGGCCACGAAAATCACGCCGATGACCTGCCGCTCGCGGACGACCATCGGAACCCCGAGGCAGCCACGGTAGCCGCCCGCGCGTGCCGCGTCTTTCTGCTGATAGTGAGGGTCGGCGAGGACGTCCGTGATATGAATGACAGCACAGTTCCGAAACGCGCGCGCCGTCACCGTCTCGTCGTCTGGCCGCATCGGGAACGCACGCCGCACGGCCTCCACGCCCTCCTGGGCCACGCCACGGAGG
>JBGOTT010000072.1:0-14525 GCA_041476585.1 Gammaproteobacteria bacterium
CTGGGTCTGGGACGAGTGGAACAACCTGAAGGTCGAGAACATCCTGATCGCGATCCTGGTGATCGGCGTGATCGGCCTCGCGCTCGAACAGCTGCTGCTCCTTGCCGCGCGGCGCTGGCAGTACGACTAGGAGAACCGAAAGGAAAACCCGTGGACCGCTACCTCACCATCGAAAAAGTCGGCATGACGTTCGAGACCCGCAAGGGCCCGTTCGTGGCGTTGCGCGACATCGACCTCGAGATTGCGCGCGGCGACTTCGTCACGCTGATCGGCCATTCCGGCTGCGGCAAGTCGACGTTGCTGAACTTGGTTGCCGGGCTGCTGCAACCGAGCGAAGGCTACCTGTTCCTCTCGGGCCGCCAGATCGCCGGGCCGGGACCTGACCGCGGCGTGGTGTTCCAGCACCATTCACTGTTGCCGTGGCTCACCTGCTTCGAAAACGTGCATCTTGCGGTCGAACGCGTGTTCGGGACCGCCGAGCCGAAGGCGAAGCTCGCCGAGCGTACCCGCGACGCACTCGAACTGGTGCACCTCGACCATGCCGCAGATAAGCGCCCGCACGAGATCTCCGGCGGGATGAAGCAGCGCGTCGGCATCGCGCGCGCACTGGCGATGGAGCCGAAGGTGCTGCTGCTGGATGAGCCGTTCGGCGCTCTCGATGCGCTCACGCGTGCGCGGCTGCAGGACGAACTGCTGCGCATCGTGGACCGCACCGGTTCCACGGTGCTGATGGTCACGCACGACGTCGACGAAGCGGTGTTGCTCGCCGATCGCGTGGTCATGATGACCAACGGGCCTGCGGCGACCATCGGCGAAATCCTGAGCGTGGATCTGCCGCGGCCGCGCGACCGCCTGACGCTCGCCGGCGACGCGCGCTACATCCGTTGCCGGAAGGCGGTGCTGGAGTTCCTGTACCGCAAGCAGTTCCAGGAAGCAGCCTAGAGGCGCGGGCGAAGGAGCCACGACGATGCGCAAAATGAGACTGGTGCTCGTCGGCAACGGCATGGCGGGCGTGCGCGCGCTCGAGGAACTGCTCAAGCTCGCCCCCGACCTGTACGACATCACGGTATTCGGCGCCGAACCCCACCCGAACTACAACCGCATCCTGCTCTCGCCGGTGCTTTCCGGCGAGCAGACGCTCGACCAGATCGTGCTGAACGATCTCGACTGGTACGCCGCCAACGGCATTGCGTTGCACGTCGGCAAGGAGGTCATCGAGATCGACCGCCGCCGGCGGCTGGTGCGTGCCGCGGACGGCACCGAGGCCGAATACGACCGCTTGCTGCTCGCCACCGGCTCGAACCCCGTGATCCTGCCGCTTCCCGGCGCAAAGCTCGAAGGCGTCATCACCTACCGCGACATCGGCGATACCCAGCGCATGATCGAAGCTGCGAGCCGGCATGCGCACGCGGTCGTCATCGGAGGCGGGTTGCTTGGCCTCGAGGCCGCAAACGGCCTGAAGGCGCGCGGCATGGATGTCACCGTCGTGCATCTCATGCAATGGTTGATGGAGCGCCAGCTCGACCGCACTGCGGGCGGGTTGCTGCAGGCGTCGCTGGAGAAGAAGGGCCTGAAGTTCCGGCTGGCAGCGCAGACCAAGGAGATCGTCGCCGGCGAATCAGGACGTGTCGCGGCGGTGCGCCTCGCCGACGGCGAAACCCTTGCCGCGGAACTGGTGGTGATGGCGGTCGGCATTCGGCCGAACACCGCGCTCGCCGAGAAGGCCGGCCTGCACTGCCCGCGCGGCATCGCGGTGAATGACACGATGCAGACCTTCGACCCGCGCATCTACGCCGTCGGCGAGTGCGTCAACCATCGCGGCATCGCCTACGGGCTGGTGGCGCCGCTGTTCGAGATGGCGAAGGTGTGCGCGAACCATCTCGCGCAATTCGGCATCGGCCGCTATACCGGTTCGGCGACTTCCACCAAGCTCAAGGTCACCGGGATCGACCTGTT
Source organism: Gammaproteobacteria bacterium (assembly GCA_041476585.1). GTDB lineage: Bacteria > Pseudomonadota > Gammaproteobacteria > Burkholderiales > SG8-39 > JADGRQ01. The sequence goes on from JBGOTT010000072.1 coordinate 1,957, forward strand.
CTCCGCCGGTGATTTTGGCGGAGGAGAGGGCACGGAGGAGATCACTCTGTCCGATCCGGTCGGCGGGGTCTACCGCAAGCTGGTGCTGCGCGACGACAAGCTGATCGGCAGCGTGCTGTACGGCGACACGGTCGATGGCGCGTATTACTTCAAGCTGCTGCGCGAGGGCCGCAGCGTAGCTGAATTTCGCGACCGCCTGATGTTCGGCGAGTCCAACCTCGGCGACACCGGCCACCTCGGCCAGAACAGCGCCGCAGCGATGACCGACGAGATGGAGGTCTGCGGCTGCAACGGCGTGTGCAAGGGGACCATCGTCCGCGCGATCAAGGACCAGGGCCTGTTCACGCTCGACGACGTGCGCAGGCACACCAAGGCTTCGAGTTCCTGCGGTTCGTGCACCGGCCTGGTCGAGCAGCTGCTGATGGCGGTGGCTGGCGGGGATTACTCGCCCCCGCCGAAGTTGAAGACGATGTGCGGCTGCACCGACCGCACGCATGCGGATGCGCGCCGGGCGATCCGCGACCACCGGCTGCTGTCGATCGACGAAACGATGCGTTTCCTCGAGTGGCGCACGCCGAACGGCTGCGCGAGCTGCCGGCCGGCGCTCAACTACTACTTGATCTCAACCTGGCCGCACGAAGCGAAGGATGACCCGCAGTCGCGCTTCATCAACGAGCGGGCGCACGCGAACATCCAGAAGGACGGCACGTTCTCGGTGGTCCCGCGCATGTGGGGCGGCGCGACCAGCGCGGGCGAGCTGCGGCGCATTGCCGATGTCGTCGACAAGTACCGCATCCCGACGGTGAAGGTCACCGGCGGACAGCGGCTCGACCTGCTCGGAGTGAAAAAAGCCGACCTGCCCGGCGTCTGGCGCGATCTCGGCATGCCCTCCGGACATGCCTACGCCAAGGCGCTGCGCACGGTGAAGACCTGCGTGGGTTCCGAATGGTGCCGTTTCGGCGTGCAGGACTCGACGCGCATGGGCCAGGAACTCGAGCGTGCGCTGTGGCGCATGTACGCGCCGCACAAGGTGAAGCTCGCGGTCTCCGGTTGTCCGCGCAATTGCGCCGAGAGCGGCATCAAGGATGTCGGCGTGATCGGGGTCGAATCCGGCTGGGAGATCTATGTCGCCGGCAACGGCGGGATCAAGACCGAGGTGGCGCAGTTCCTCGTCAAGGTGAAGACCGGCGAAGAAGTGCTCGAGCATGCGGGCGCCTTCCTGCAGCTGTATCGCGAGGAGGGCTGGTATCTCGAACGCACGGTGCATTTCGTGCATCGCGTCGGGCTCGACTACGCGAAGCAGCGCGTGGTCGCGGACGCCGCGGGCCGGCGCGCGCTGCATGAGCGGCTGCTGTTTTCGCTCGAGGGCGAGCCCGATCCCTGGGCGGAGCGCGCCACCGGCGCCGATCGCGCGCAGTTCGAACCGCTCGCCGCGGAACCGGCGACGGTCTAAAGGCCCGGGCCATGGAGCAATGGGTCAGGGTTTGCCGCACCGAGGACATTCCTCTGCTCGGCGCGCGCGTCGTGCAGCGCCCTGGCGCGATCGATGTCGCGGTGTTCCGCACCGCGGCGGACCGGGTCTTGGCCGTGGTCGACCGCTGTCCGCATAAGGGCGGGCCGCTCTCGCAGGGCATCGTGTACGGAGATCGCGTCGCCTGCCCCCTGCATAACTGGAGCGTGGAACTCGAATCCGGTTGCGCCGCGGCGCCGGACGACGGCTGCGTGCGCACCTTCCCCGTAAGAGTCGAGGCGGGTGAAGTGCTGATCGACCTCGCGGGGAAGGTCGATGCGCTCGGTTAGGTCGACCTGCTGCTACTGCGGCGTCGGTTGCGGCGTGGTGATCGAGGCCGACGGCGATCGCATCGTCGGCGTGCGCGGCGATCCGGAGCACCCCGCGAACCGCGGCCGGCTTTGCAGCAAGGGCCACACGCTGCACCTCACCGTGGGTGGCGTCGGCCGGCTGCGGTATCCAGAACTGCGCGCCGCGCGCAATGAGCCGCGCCGGCGGGTGACCTGGGACGCGGCGCTCGATCATCTCGCCGACCGGTTCGCGGAAACGATCCGCGCGCATGGGCCGGATTCGGTCGCGTTCTATATTTCCGGCCAACTGCTCACGGAAGACTACTACGCGTTCAACAAGCTCGCGCGTGCGCTGGTCGGCACCAACAACATCGATTCCAACTCCCGCCTGTGCATGTCGTCCGCGGTAGCGGGTTACAAGGCGACGCTCGGCGCGGACGGGCCGCCCGGCTGCTACGAGGACATCGAGCACGCCGATTGCATCCTGATCGCCGGCTCGAATGCGGCCTGGGCGCATCCGGTGCTGTTCCGGCGCATCGAGGATGCCAGGCGCGCGCACCCGGACATGAAAGTGATCGTGGTCGATCCGCGCCGCACCGCCACCGCCGAGATCGCCGACCAGCACCTCGCGATCCTGCCGGGCACGGACGTCGCGCTGTTCAACGGCATGCTGCATGTGCTGCTGTGGGAGGAGCTGACCGACGCGGCGTACATCGAAGCGCACACCGAGGGTTTCGCGGCGCTGAAAGCCGCGCTGCGCGACTACACGCCGAAGTTCGCCGCCGAGCTGTGCGGGATCCGCGAAGACGAAGTCATCGCCGCCGCGCGCGCGTTCGGGCGTGCGAAGGCCGCGCTGTCGCTGTACTGCATGGGACTCAACCAGTCCGCGAGCGGCACCGAGAAGAATGCGGCGCTGATCAACCTGCATCTGGCGACCGGACAGATCGGACGCGCCGGGGCCGGTCCGTTCTCGCTCACCGGCCAACCGAACGCGATGGGCGGGCGCGAAACCGGATCGATGGCGAATCTGCTGCCCGCGCACCGCGACCCGAGCGTTCCCGCGGATCGCGCGGAGCTGGCGCGCCTGTGGGGCGTCGCGTCGCTCCCCGCGAATCCAGGAAAAACCGCGGTCGAGATGTTCGAGGCTATGCGCGAGGGCGAGATCAGGGCCGTCTGGATCGCCTGCACCAACCCGGCGCAATCGCTGCCGGCGCAGTCACAGGTGCGCGCGGCGCTCGAGCGCGCCGAACTGGTCGTCCTGCAGGAAACTTTCTCGGGCACCGAGACGGCGCCCTATGCCGACGTGCTGCTGCCGGCTGCAAGCTGGGGCGAGAAGGACGGCACCGTCACCAACTCCGAGCGGCGCATCAGCCGCGTGCGCGCGGCGGTTCGAGCACCCGGCGAAGCGCGTGCCGATTGGGCGATCACGGTGGATTTCGCCCGCCGGTTGGAAGCGCGGTTGCGTCCGGCTTGCGCGTCGCTGTTTGCGTTCGAATCACCGCAGGACGTTTTCGACGAGTACCGGGGTTTGACGCGCGGCCGCGGGACCGACATCAGCGGGCTGTCCTACGCGTTGCTCGAACGCGCCGGACCGCAGCAATGGCCGTTGCCCGAAGGCGCCGACGCCGGGCTCGCGCGCCTCTACGTCGACGGCCGGTTTCCGACCGCGAGCGGCCGCGCGCGCTTCGTCGATACGGCATACCGCCCGGTCGCCGAAAAAGTCGACGCGCACTACCCGTTTCGCCTGACCACCGGACGCCTGCGCGACCAATGGCACGCGATGAGCCGCACCGGCCGCAGCGCGCGCCTGTTCGGCCACACGCCCGAGCCGCGGGTCGCGCTGCACCCGTCAGACCTCGCGCGGCGCTCGCTACGGCCGGGTGATCTGGTGCACGTGGAGTCGCGTCGCGGAAGGGTGACTCTTGCCGCCGAGGCGAGCGATGACTTGCGCCCCGGGCAGGCGTTTCTCCCTATCCACTGGGGCAGTCGCTTCCTGTCCGGCGAGGGCGCGCTCGGCGTGAACGCCGTGACGCTGCCCGTGTTCGATCCGGTGTCGCGCCAGCCGGAACTCAAGCATTGCGCGGTGCGCATTACGCGTGCTGCGCTCCCCTGGCGCCTAGTCGCGTTCGGCTACCCCGCTCGGGGCGAGGTGCTTGCGTTGTTCGAAGCGCTCCAGCCGCTGCTGTCGCGATTTGCATTTGCCTCCTGCGTACTGCTCGGCCGCGAGCGCGAAGGCGTGTTGCTGCGTGCCGCCGCCGAGGTGCCGGCGGATCCTGCGTCGATCGGCGCAATCGACGAATGCTTTTCCCTGGCGGGCGCAGACACGCTGCGCTACGACGATGTGCGGCGCGGCGTCGGCCGGCGGGTGCGGCTGGCGGGCGGCAGGATCGTGGGGGCACGCCTCTCGGGCGAAACCGCCGCCGAAGGATGGCTGAAGGAGATGTTCGAGCAACAGGCCGAGGCCGGTGATTTCGGCCGCCACCTGCTCTCGCCGGGCGCCCGCGCTCCCGCCGGCGTCACGCATCGCGGCCGCGTTGTCTGCAACTGCTGGAATCGCGGCGAGAGCGAAATCGCGGCGTTCGCGCGCGGGCGCAGCGGGCCGCCGGATGCGGTGTTCGAGGCGCTGCAGGAAGCGCTGAAGTGCGGAACCGAATGCGGCTCCTGCCTGCCCGAACTGCGGCGCATCTGCGCCGCAACGCGCGCGAAGGTGGCGGCGTGAACCGCGCGGGAACGATCGATCTCGTCGGTGCGGAACCGGTCAGGGCATTCCTGAAGGGCTGATCGGCGTCAATCCACCTTCGCGCCGGAGTCGCGGACGATCTTGCCAAGCCGCGGGATGTCGTTGCGGATCAGCGCAGCCAGCTCCTCGGGAGGCATCCCGCCCGCATCGAGGCCCAGATCCTGGAGCCGTTTCGCGACATCGGGGGCCTTCAGCGCTTTGGCGGTTTCCGCGTATAGCCGCGCGATGATATCTTTCGGCACCCCCGCCGGCGCGAACAGCGCCTGCCAGGAACTGATTTCGTAGCCGGCGAGGCCTGCTTCCGCCATCGTCGGCACGTCCGGCGCGACGAACGAGCGTTTGGTGGTCGTCACCGCGAGCGCCTTCAGCTTGCCGCTCTTCGCCGGAGGAAACGCGGTGGTCAGGTTCTCGAAGCTCATCGAGATGGTGCCGGCGAGCAGGTCCGGGATCATCGGGCCGCTGCCCTTGTACGGAATGTGCTGCATCTGCACGCCGGTCATCGTCTTGAACAGTTCGCCCGACATGTGCTGCGAGGTGCCGTTGCCCGCCGAGCCGAACGAGTGCTTGTTCGGATTCGCCTTCAGGAAAGCGATCAGTTCCTGCACTGTGTTCACGCCGAGGCTCGGATGCACCACGAGCATGTTCGGCAGCGTCGCGAGCATGGTGATCGGCGCGAAGTCCTTGATCGGGTCGTAGGGAAGCTTCGGATACAGCGTGACGTTGATCGCGTGTGAGCTGATGGTGCCGCTGCCGATGGTGTAGCCGTCCGGCGGCGCTTTCGCGATCATCTCCGCGCCGAGCGCACCGGCCGCTCCGGGTCGATTTTCGACCACCACCGGCTGGCCGAGCCCGTCGGACATCTTCGGTGCGATCAGGCGCGCAAGGATGTCGGTGGTGCCGCCCGGGGCGAAAATCACGATATAGCGAATCGGTTTCGACGGCCACGCTTGTGCGTGAGCGAGCGAGGCGCAGGCAAGCGCGAGCAGCGCGAGAATGGATCGCTTCATCGGGTTCCCCTCCTTGTTGTGGAGGCGATTCTAATCCAGGCTGCGGCGTATCAGGCGTCGGTTGCGGCAGTTGCGATTGCGGCGCTGTCCGCGCGATCCGGCCTGCGCCGCGGTCAGAAAGCCTTGCTCAGCGTCAGTCTTAAAGTGCGCGGCGCTCCCGGGCTGATGTTGTTGTCGCCGTCGACGGTCGGGAAGTACTTCTTGTCGAAGAGGTTCTCGGCGTTGAACGCCAGCGCCGTCCTGGCATCGAAGGCGTAGTAGACCGCGCCGTCGACCCGCGTGAAGGCCGGCAGCTGCACGGTGTTGTTGAACGAGGTGAAGGACGAGGACTGGTGGATCACGCCGAGTCCGGTGCCCCAGCCGGAGCCGAGATTGAATTTGTTCCACAACGACAATGTCTGCTCGGGCACAAGGCCGATCCTGTTGCCGGCCGGCGTGATCGAGGCTACGGTCGCCGTCGTGCCGCTGGTGATCGGCTTCAGAACGCGACCGTCCATGTTCGAGTAGGCCGCGTACACCTGCCAGTAATTCGTGACCTCGCCCTGCAGACCGAGTTCGATTCCTTGCGTGCGCTGCTGCCCGCTCTTGACGAAGAAGCCTATGTTCACCGGGTCGGCTACGCGCACATCGGTGCGGTCGGTGCGGAAAAGCGCAGCCGAGAGCGTCAGTTTCGGCAACAGATTCCAGCGCGCACCGACCTCGTAGTTCTTGGCTTTTTCCGGCGCGAGATCGGCGGTCGTCGTTGTGAGGCCCAGTTGCTCGCCCGAAGGCAGGAAGGCATAGCTGTAGCTTGCGTAATAGGTGGAGCCGGCCGTAGGCGTCCAGATCAATCCGGCGCGCGGGCTGACGGCGCTGTCGATGCGCGCCAGATCGACCGCCGGCACGAGTACCCGCCGGTCGTCGAAATCGACGCTGAAGCGGTCGTAGCGCAAACCGGCAATTACCTTCCACTCCTTGGACAGGGCGACCTGGTCCTGGACGTAGAGCGCGCCGACGTCGGCTTTTACAATATTATCCGCGTCGGTGGTGTTCGGCGCAAAGTGCGTCGCGGTCGCAAAGGGATTACTGGCCGATACCGTGATGCCGGTGGCAGCTCCGAAGAATCCGGTGTTGCGCTTGTTGGTGCTTTTCTGGTGGCCGATCTCCGCGCCGACGAGCAGCGTGTGTTCGACACCGCCGGTGTTGAATTTTTTCGTCAGATCGGTCTGGTTGAAAACGTTGGAGCGCCAGTTCTGGTTGTTGTACGCGGAAAGCGTCATGGTGCCCGCGACACTGACGGCGCTGCCTGGATAGACGTTCTGGTAAAACTTGTCGTAGTACGCCATGCGGAAGGTGTTCTTCAGTTGCCAACCGTTGCCGAGGTCGTGGTCCAGAACGGCGGAGAAGTTGTCGGTCGTTTGCAGCGAGTTGCTCTGGCCGGCATTGCCGAAGAACGTGCTGGGGTCTGCGTTGAACGGTCTGCCATCTTGCGACGGGAAACCCCGGTCAGCGGTCCGGTCGTCGTGAATGCGCTCGTAACTGAATGTGAGCGCGGTGCGCGCGCCTGGCGCCAGCGTCACCGTGGGATTGATCGCGTAGCGCTTCAGATCCGCGCCGTTGCGGAACGTATCGCCACCTTCGATCATCGAGTTCAGGCGGAACGCGGCCGAATCGCCCCGCTTGTCACCGACATCGATGGTGCTGCGCAACTGGTTATAGCTGCCATAGGTGACGGTGCCCTCGCGGATGCTGTCGAAAACCGGGCGCTTGGTGACGAGATTGACCACGCCGCCGGCACCGCCGCGGCCGAAGGCCATTCCGCCCGGACCCTTGAGGATTTCGACGCGCTCGAGGTTGTAGAGATCGCGAAATATCTGTGCGTCGTCGCGCACGCCGTTGACGAAAAAGTCCGCGGTCGTGCTGTTGCCGCGGATGACGATCTGGTCGCGATTGCCCTCGCCCTGATGCATCAAGGTTGCCGGAACGTAGCGGAATACGTCACCGAGACTTTGCATCGCCTGGTCTTTCATCAACTGGGCCGGAACAATGCTCACCGACGCAGGTACTTCGTTGAGAGGCGTATCGGTCTTGGTGAAGGTGCTGGACCGGGTGGCGCGATAGCCCTGCACCGGGCCATCGGCGCTTTCCGCCTGATCCTGCACCTTGACTTCGGGCAAGGTGGGTTCTGCGGCGAGCGCGGTGCCACCTGTGCCGAGCGCGGCGAGCAAGGCGATGGCCGCGGGTTTCATGCTGGGTTTAAACGACATCGGTACGACTCCTCATTGGTTGTGGCTGGCTGGGAGAAGTCGCCTGGCGTGCCGGGGATTGAACGAACCTGCTTTGCGGTTTGCTACCTCGATAGATCAACCGTTGACGTTGCCTTCGCCAGATTCGCGCCGCGCTGCCCAGGCGCCGAGCGCGACCAGAACGACGACGAACACCTGCGCGCCGAGCGTCTCCAGCGTCGGATGCACGCCGAGCATCGGCGCGGCAAATGAGCCGACCGGGTTCGCACCCACGACGCCGGCCTCCTGGAGCGCAGCGACGCCCTGGCCGGCGAACACGATCGCGAGGAGCGCGATCAGCAGCGACATGACCGAGAAGAACGGTCCGAGCGGAAGGCGCAGGCTGTACTTGAACATTCCCCAGCCCCCGGCGGCGAGCAGCGCCGCGGCCGCGGCAATGCCGCCAAGCACCGCTGTGCGGCCCTCGGCGCCTGCCTGTACCCAGAGCGCCTCGTAGAACAGCACCAGCTCGAACAGCTCGCGGTAAACGGCGAGAAAGGACACCCCCGCCATCGCCCACAGCGTTTTTCTCTCGAGCGCGTGGCCGACACTGTCGCGGATGAAGTTCGCCCAGGCAAGCGCCTGGCTCTTGCCGTGCAGCCAGTAGCCGACGTAGAGCAGCATTGCGGCGGCCACCAGCGCGGTGACGCCCTCGGTGAGTTCGCGATTGGCGCCGGAAATGTCAATCAGCGAGTTTGCCGCCAGCCAGGTCGCGGCGCCGGCCAGCAGCGCCGCGATCCAGCCGGCATGCACGTAGGGCAGCGCATCGCGGCGGCCAGTCCTGGTGACGAAGGCGATGATTGCAGCGAGCAGCAGGATTGCCTCGAGCCCCTCGCGTAGCAGGATCACGAGCGAAGTGGTAAAGGCCGCGGCCGGCGAGAGCTCGCCCGAATCGAGCCTGACCTGGGCCGAAGCGAGCAGCGCTTCCGCGTTCGCGACCCTGGATTCGAATGCGGGCGTCGGCACGCCGTCGGCGATCGCCGCTCGCAGCGCGAGCATCTCGCGCTCGATTTCGAGCCGCAGCGGTTTGTCGACATTGTCGAGCGAATTCTCGACCAGCTCGAAGCCCTCGAGATAGGCGCTGATCGCGGCATCGCGCGCCGCGCTCCGGTTGCCGTCCCGGTAGAGAGTGAGACTCTCCGCGAGTTTGGCGCGGGCGAACGCGATCGGGCCCGGCCTCCCGGCCGCGAGCGCCTCGGGGTGCGCGCGAAGATACGCCAGCGCAAGCGCTGCCTGCTCGCCGCTCCTGCGCCGGATTTCGTTTTCCGAATATGCGGTCACGCTCGCGAGGTCTGGAAACGCCGCAACCACCTGAGCGCCGCGCCACGCGGCCTCGCCCTCGAGCACGTTCTCCGGTTTCGCTCCCAGATTGGCGGTGTACAGCGCAAGCGCCCAGCGCTCTTCCTCGCCGAGCTTCGCGAACGCGGCCATCGAGGTCCCCGGGACCCCGAGCGTGATGGCGTTGTACAGGCCGTAGGCGCTGCGCTCGGCCATGCGCGCGGCGTCATGGAAATTGGCGGGCACCGGATCGAGGCCTTTGGCGGCAGGGCCGTCGCCGCGGCCCTGCGCGCCGTGGCAGGCGGCGCAGTTCGTCGCGAACAGCGCCGCGCCGCGCGCGGGGTCGGGCGTACTCCGCGGCGCTACCCTGAGCCCGTAGGCGCGGATCAGTGCCCAGCGCAACCCGGCGGCGGATTCGGCCACTGCGTCCGCGGCAGCCTTGCTGGCGACGAACGCCGCGAGCTTCACGGCATCGGCTTCGAGAGCCGGCTTGGCCGGGTTCGCGGGCAGCGCCCTGATGCGCTCGAGCGCCTGCGCCGTGAACTCGGTCATTTCCTTGTACTCGTCGGCGCTCTTTACCTTGCCGCCCTCGACCGCGCCGGCGTAATCGACGCCGACGTAATCGAGCAGGTGGACGATGCCCTGCGCGAGCGCATCGGCACTTTCCTGCGCGAGCGCCGGGGGCGCGAGCAGCAGCGCGGCGAGGAACGCGAGGCTACGGCGTTTCATTCGGATCGGTGATGAAGCCGATGCGCGTGAGGCCGAGACGCGCGGCGTCCGACAGCACGCGTGCCACCTTGCCGTAGGCGACGGTGTTGTCGCCGCGCACGTGCACTTCAGGCTGCGGGCTCAGCGCAGCGGCGGCCTGCATCCGCGCACGCCAGCCCGCTTCGTCGACGACCTCGCCGTTCCAGTACACGACGCCGTCGCGATCGATCGCGACCTGCACGTTCTGCGGCTTGGTGATGTTCGGCGTCGAGGTTGCCTTGGGCAGGTCGACCTTCACCGCGTGCGTCAGCAATGGCGCGGTGATGATGAAAATCACCAGCAGCACCAGCATCACGTCGATCAGCGGGATCATGTTGATCTCCGCCATCGGCGCATTCTGGGCGCCGCGGTCGAATCCGCCGAACGCCATGGTCAGGCCGCTCCACGCACGGCTTCAGTTGCGACGATGGCGCGCTTGATCGGCACCGCGGCGGCGGGATCGCCAATGTGCGAGCCGGTGGTCAGCACCGCGTAGAGGTCATGCGCGAACGCGTCGAGCCTGGCAAGCACCAGGCGGTTGGAGCGTACGAACGTGTTGTAGGCGAGCACCGCGGGAATGGCGACTGCGAGGCCGAGCGCGGTCATGATCAGCGCCTCGCCGACGGGACCCGCGACCTTGTCGAGCGTGCCCTGGCCCGACAGGCCAATGGCGACCAGTGCGTGGTACACGCCCCATACGGTGCCGAACAGGCCCACGAACGGCGCGGTTGACCCGACCGAAGCGAGCACCGTGAGGCCCGATTCGAGGCGCGCAGTGTCCTCGTCGATCACCCGGCGCATCGCGCGCGTCAGGAACTCGGCGCTGGTGCCGGCCTCGTTGAGACGACCTGCGCGGTGGCGCTCGTGATGGCGCGATGACACGATCGCGTGCCAGGCGAGGTGCGAGAACGGTTCGTCGGGATGGTGCTCCTCGATGTGCTTCTCGACCGCGGCGAGCGAGGGTGCGTTCCAGAACGAATCCAGAAACCGCGCGCTCCTGCGCCGGTCGAGAAACAGCGCGAGGGACTTGGTGACGATCAGGTACCAGGTCGCGATCGACATGCCGAGCATGATGAGGAGGATCACCCGTGCGAGGGTGTCGGTCTGCGCGAAGAAGTTCGCGAAACCGATGGCGTGCGTCGTTTCCATGGATCTAGCCTTCGAGTTTGAAAGAAATCGGGATCAGCACCCAGGCCGCGACCGGCTCCGAGCCGCGCCTGGCGGGCACGAACTTCCAGCGGCGCACCGCATCGCGCGCGGCGTCGTCGAGGCGTACGGAGCCGCTAGAGCTGCGGACCTGCACGTCGTCGGCGCGGCCGGCGACGCTGACGAACACGCGCAGTACCACGCGGCCCTGTTCGTTCATGCGGCGCGACAGCGGCGGGTAGGCGGGTGCCGGATTGTCCAGGTAATCGGCATTGAAGATCGGCTGCGTCACGGGCGGTTCGGTGTTCGCCAGCGCCGGCGCGGCGCGCTGGACATCGATGGGCACCGGCGCAGGCGGCGGCGCGGCGGCGACGGAGGACGGCGCCTCGGCGGGCGCGGTCAGGGTCGGCTCGGGTGTGATTGGTGGTTTCGGCGTCACCTTTGCTGTCGGCTTGGGTTTCGGCAGCTCTGTGGGCTTCTCCGGGTCGGGTTTTGGCGGCGAAATCAGGTCGACCATGATCGGGGCCACGGCGAACAGCGCCGAGCGCGAGGGCTCGTAGCTGAGGAGCGCGAGGACCGCGAGTACATGTATCGCGACTGCGGCGAGCGCGCCGGCGCGACGCGGCGCGGCGGACGGGCTTATTGGGGTGAAGCGCGATTGAAGTACTGCAGCCAAAGATCGTCCTTCCCTCACGCAGTGAGTATCAGTTTCCCGTTCTGGGTCAGACGCAGCCGGTATTCGCGCCCGTTGTGCTGGATGATCAACTCGCGCGATGCACCGAACAGGGCCGTGCTGTCCACGCGCTGCGGCGGAGCAGACCCGGCGTCTTCGCTGCCGGCGCCCGGAAGAGGCATATGAGCCTTCTGTCTGATCATGCCTTAACGATAATGATTCTTATTATTTATGTCAAGAAAGGTCTTTCCAATTTCCTTAGTAATTGTTGTTTGACAATTAATTACACAGAAGCAGGCGCTAACATCGATTTAATGGTTGCGAACTATTCTCATATGGGTAGAATGCTAAATGATACTGAGTCGCATTCATCTACCGGCAAATTTCGATGTATATCTGCCTGTGTAACGGCATCACGGATCGCGAAATTCGACAATGCGCGGCGTCGGGCGTGTGCTCGATGCCCGAGCTCGAATGTTCGCTGGGCGTCGGCGTGAGTTGCGGCCGCTGCCGCGAGGCGGCAGTGGAAATCCTCGAAGAATTTCGTTCGCCCGTTCAAACCGGGCTTCGCCCCGCATTGGCAGCCTAGTCAATCCGCGGGCTGCGAGACTTTCCCGTCGGGGATCGACTGCGAAAGGAACAGCCATGAAGGGCGATAAGAAGGTCATCCAGCACCTGAACAAGATCCTGTTCAACGAAATCACGGCGATCAACCAGTACTTCCTGCACGCCCGGATGTTCGGCAACTGGGGGCTGAACAAGCTCGAGGAGTACGAAAAGAAGGAGTCGATCGACGAGATGAAGCACGCCGACCGGCTGATCGAGCGGATCCTGTTCCTCGAAGGCCTGCCCAACATGCAGGACCTCGGCAAACTGATGATCGGCGAGAGCGCGCCCGAGGCGATCAAGGGCGA
>JBGOTT010000073.1:0-14419 GCA_041476585.1 Gammaproteobacteria bacterium
AGTCGCCGTACCCGTCCCGCGGGACCGGACGCGGGCAAGATTACGAGCCAGCGGCTGACATAACGCGGCGCATCCGCGATGGGAGCCCAATCCCGACCGATTCGGTCGACTATCCGAAGCTCCCCGGCCGCGGAAAAGGCCAGACTTGAGGGCGAATCCGGCGCGAGCAGCAAGGCGCGGCCGTGCGCGGCCAAGCCCCCGGCGACCATCGCCAGCAGCCCGATGGCGGCGCCCGCGGCACCGCTGATCGAGATCCACGCCGCAGCGCCGGCGGCAGCGTGGGCGCACAGAACGAACAGCGCGAGTCCGGGCGAAGCGCGAAACGGCGTGCCGCTCAAACCGGTGCGAACACCAGCGTTCCGTTCGTTCCGCCGAAGCCGAACGAATTGGACATCACGGCCCGGATGGTCATCCGTCGCGCCGCGTTGGGCACGTAATCCAGATCGCACTGCGGGTCCGGATCGTGCAGGTTGATGGTTGGCGGCGAGATCTGGTGGCGCAACGCAAGAAGCGAGAACACGGCCTCCACCGCACCGGCCGCGCCGAGCAGGTGCCCCGTCATCGACTTGGTGGAATTGACCACCAGCTTTTTCGCGTGCTCGCCGAATGCTCGCTTGACCGCAATCGTCTCGGCGATATCGCCCAGCGGCGTCGAGGTGCCGTGCGCGTTAACATAATCCACCGCATCGGCGGGAAGCCCGGCATCGCGCAGCGCGTTGCGCATGCAGCGGAACGCGCCGTCGCCGTCTTCGCTCGGCGCGGTCATGTGATAGGCGTCGGCGCTCACGCCGTAGCCGACCAGTTCGGCGTAAATGCGTGCACCGCGCGCCCGGGCGTACTCGTACTCCTCCAGCACCACCGCACCCGCACCCTCGCCAAGCACGAACCCGTCGCGGTCCTTGTCCCAGGGCCGGCTGGCTGCCGCGGGATCGTCGTTGCGCGTCGACAGAGCGCGCGCCGAAGCAAAACCGCCGATCGCGAGCTCGGTGACCACCGCCTCCGAACCGCCAGCAATCATCACGTCGGCCTCCCCATAACGAATCGACTTGCCGGCTTCGCCGATGCAGTGCGTCGAGGAGCTGCAGGCGGTCACGATGGCGAGGTTCGGACCCTTGGCGCCGAGCATGATCGAGAGGTTGCCCGCGATCATGTTGATGATGGTGCCGGGGATGAAAAACGGCGTGATGCGGCGCGGTCCGTTTTTGCGCAGTTCCTCGTGCTGCGCCTCGATCAGCGGCAGGCCGCCGATACCAGAGCCGAAATTGATGCCGACGCGCTCGGCGTTCTCCGGCGTGATTTCGACGCCGGAGTCGCGCCAGGCTTGCAGTCCGGCCGCCATCCCGTAATGGATGAACGTGTCCATCCGGCGCGCCTCTTTCGGCGAAAGGTACTGGGCCACGTCGAAGCCTTTCACTTCGCCGGCGATCTGGCTGGCGAGGCGCGAGGCGTCGAAGCGCGTGATACGCGTGACGCCGGACTTTCCGGCGAGCGCGTTCTCCCAGGCCTGCGGAACCGTGTTGCCGACCGGGCTGATGATGCCCAGCCCGGTGACCACCACTCGACGGCGGGTCAAGGGACCACTACGATTTCTTGCCCGAGTTGATGAAATCGACCGCCTGCTGGACGGTGGTGATCTTCTCGGCTTCCTCGTCCGGGATTTCGATCTCGAATTCCTCTTCGAGCGCCATCACCAGCTCGACGGTGTCGAGGGAATCCGCGCCGAGGTCGTCGACAAACGACGATTCGTTCTTGATCTCGGCCTCGTTGACGCCGAGCTGCTCGGCGATGATCTTCCTGACGCGTTGTTCGATGTTGTCCATGTGTGCTGCTCCTTCCCTGTTGGGGCAAAGCAAAAGGGGCCAAGCAAAAAGGCCCGTGAGTTTACCAAATTGGATGCGCCTGCTCCGTGAAACCTGTTTTCGCGTTTCACGCCATGTACATGCCGCCGTTTACGTGCACCACGGCACCGGTGATGTAGCCCGCCGCCGGGGAAGCGAGGAAGCCCACCGCGGCCGCGACGTCCTCGGGTTGCCCGAGCCGACCGAGCGGAACCTGGCCGATGAGCGCAGCGCGCTGCTCATCGCTGAGCGCGCGCGTCATTGCGGTGTCGATCAAGCCCGGCGCAACGCAGTTGACCGTGATATTCCGGCTGCCGAGCTCGCGTGCCAGCGACTTGGACATGCCGACCACGCCGGCCTTCGCCGCCGCGTAGTTCGCCTGGCCGGGATTGCCCGCCGCTCCGACCACCGAAGTGATGCTGATGATGCGCCCCCAACGCGCTTTCATCATGCCGCGCATCACCGCTCGCGACAGGCGGAAGACACCGCGCAGGTTGGTCTCCATCACCTCGTCCCATTCCGCGTCCTTCATGCGCAGCGCGAGGTTGTCGCGCACCACCGCTGCATTGTTGACGAGGATGGTGACGTCGCCGAATTCCTTTCGCACCGACGCGATCAGCGCATCGCACTGAGCGGCGTCGCGCACGTTGAGCGCGCGCCCCGCGCCTTGCGCGCCCGACTGCGCGAGCGCTGCGCTGATCTG
Source organism: Gammaproteobacteria bacterium (assembly GCA_041476585.1). GTDB lineage: Bacteria > Pseudomonadota > Gammaproteobacteria > Burkholderiales > SG8-39 > JADGRQ01. The sequence goes on from JBGOTT010000073.1 coordinate 2,542, forward strand.
CAGCGCGCCGGCTTCGGTCGTCGCCGTTCCCACCACGGTGGCGCCCTCACGGCCGAGCGCCAGCCCAATGGCGCGGCCGATGCCGCGCGATGCGCCGGTGACCAGGGCGATCTTGCCCGCAAGCATGTTCATGTGCCGTTCACCTGTTGCAGAACCGATTCGAGCGACGCGCGGTCGGCGATCGCCAGTCCGGTCAGGTTGGCGTCAATGCGCCGCGTGAGCCCCGCGAGGACCTTGCCCGGGCCGCACTCGATAACGTGGGTCACGCGAGACGCTGCCATCTTTCTGATCGTCTCGGCCCAGCGCACCGGCGAAGCCGCCTGCCTGACGAGAGCCTCCTTGATCAGCGCCGGATCGACATTGATCGAGAGATCCACATTGTGGATCACGTCGATTGCGGGCTTCCTGACCGCGACGTTGGCGAGGTAGACCCGCAGCCTGTCGGCCGCAGGCTGCATCAGGCTCGAATGAAAGGGCGCGCTCACCGGCAGCGGCACTGCGCGTTTGGCACCTTTTGCCTTGCACAGCTCCATCGCGCGCTCGACCGCGGCCTTCGATCCGGCAATTACCACCTGCGAAGGCGCGTTGAAGTTCACCGCCTGCACCACCTGCCCCTGCGCCGCCTCGGCGCACGCCGCGCGCACGGCGTCGTCGTCCAGCCCGAGAATCGCCGCCATCGCTCCTTCGCCGGCAGGCACCGCCTCCTGCATCGCCAACGCGCGATGGCGCACCAGCGGCAGGCAGTCGCGCAACTCGATCGCGCCGGCCGCAACCAGCGCGGCGTATTCGCCCAGGCTGTGGCCGGCGACGATCGCCGGCACGGGGCCGCCGCTCGCGCGCCAGGCGCGATACGCGGCAATTCCCGCCGTGACCATCGCAGGCTGCGTATTCACTGTCAGGTTGAGCTGCTCTGCCGGGCCATCGTCGAGCAGCTTGACGAAATCGGCGCCCAGCGCCTGTTTCGCCTCGGCGAGCACCGCGTCGACGCCGGGCAGGCCAGCGTAGCCCTTCAGCATGCCCACCGCCTGCGAACCCTGACCCGGAAACACCATCGCGAACTTCATTGCATGGCCGTCCTCACATCGTAAGATAGACCGCACCCCAGGTGAATCCTCCGCCCACAGCTTCGAGCAGCACGCGATGGCCGGGCTGGATGCGCCCGTCGCGCACTGCCACGTCGAGTGCAAGCGGCACCGAAGCCGCGGAAGTATTGCCGTGGCGATCCACGGTGACGATCACCTTGTGCGCCGGTATGCCGAGCTTCCTTGCGGTTGCGTCAATGATGCGCACGTTCGCCTGATGGGGAATCAGCCAGTCCACGTCGTCGATCGTCGCGCCCGCTGCGGCCAGCGCCTCGCGCCCGACCTCGTCCAGCACCTTGACGGCGAACTTGAACACCTGCTGGCCGTTCATCTGCAGGTAGGGCGAGCCGATGATTTTTCCGCCCGAGACGTTGCCCGGAACGCAGAGCATGTCCGCCTGCCTGCCGTCGGCGCGCAGCACGCTGGAATGAATGCCCGGTCGGTCGCCCGCCACCAGCAGCACCGCGCCCGCGCCGTCGCCGAACAGCACGCAGGTGCCGCGGTCGTTCCAGTCCATGATGCGCGAGAACACCTCCGCACCGACCACCAGCGCACATTTCGCCTGGCCGGAGCGCACGAACTGGTCGGCCGTCGCCAGTCCGTACACGAAACCGGTGCATACGGCCTGCAGGTCGAAGGCCGCGCAGTTCTTCACGCCGAGCTTTGCCTGCAGCAGGCACGCGCTGCTCGGAAAAATGTAATCCGGCGTAGAAGTGGCGACGATGATGAGATCGATCGCGCCAGCGTCGATGCGCGCGGCGTCGAGCGCCCGCCTGCTCGCCTCCAACGCAAGGTCGCTCGACCCCTGCGATGGGTCCGCAATGTGCCGCTGCGCGATGCCGGTACGCTCGCGGATCCACGCATCGCTGGTATCCAGGCGCTGCGCGAGTTCGTCGTTGGTGACCACGCGCGGCGGCAGAAAGCCGCCTACGCCGGCGATGCGGGAATGTCTCATTGGGCGGCCACGCCGGCTTGCGAAATGTGCGATTGGGGATGCATCTGCGCCATGCGCTGGGTGATTCGCTGCATGACGTCGTTGTGCACTTCCTCCGCGGCACGCCGGATCGCCTGTCCGAACGCGTAGCTGTCTGCCGAGCCATGGCTCTTGACGACGATGCCGCGCAGCCCCAGCAAGCTCGCACCATTGTAGCGGCGATGGTCCATGCGCGCGCGAAACGCATTGATGGCCGGCAGCGCGACCAGTGCGGCGAGCTTGCGCAGCGCGTTGCGCGAGAATTCCTCGCGCAGGAACTGCGCAATCATCTGCGCCAGGCCCTCGGAGGCCTTGAGCGCGACATTGCCGACGAAACCGTCGCACACCACCACGTCGGTGGTGCCGCGGTAGATGTCGTCGCCTTCGACGTTGCCGTAGAAGTTGAGACCGCTCCCGCGCAGCAGTTCGGCGGCCTGCTTGACCGTTTCGTTGCCTTTGATGTCCTCGACACCGATGTTGAGCAGCCCGACCGAGGGACGCTCCCGATGCTCGACCGCCGAAACCAGCATCGCCCCCATCACACCGAACTGCAGCAGGTTCTGCGGCGTGCAATCGACGTTCGCGCCGAGGTCGAGCACGTAGACTTCACCGCGCATGGTAGGCAGCACCGTGCAGATCGCGGGCCGGTCGATGCCCGGCAAGGTCTTCAGCACGAACCGCGAGATCGCCAGCAGCGCGCCGGTATTGCCCGCGGAGGTGCACGCGCGCGCCTCGCCGCTTTTCACCAGGTTCACGGCGACGCGCATCGATGAGTCCTTTTTCTTGCGCAGAGCGTCCGCCGCCGACTCGTCCATATTCACCACCTCGCTTGCGTGGTGCACGCGCAGGCGCGGGTCCGCGGCGGTGCCGCGCGCCTGCAGCTCGGCTTCGATCGCGTCGCGTCGGCCCACCAGGACGATATTGATCCCTGGCTCGCGCGCGACGAAGTCGAGGGCGGCCGGCACTGTCACACGAGGGCCGTGGTCGCCTCCCATGCAATCGATTGCGACGGTGATGTTCATGCACGGCAGGCGGCTCGGCGCCGCGCTGCGGCCCGGGGCGTTATTCGCCCCTGGTCTTCAGGACTTTCTTGCCGCGGTAATGACCGCTCGGGCTGATGTGGTGGCGCAAGTGCACCTCGCCGGTAGTAGGCTCGAGCGCGAGCGGCGGATTGATGAGGAAATCGTGGGCGCGGTGCATGCCGCGCTTGGACGGGGATTTCTTGTTCTGCTGGACAGCCATTTCGGGACTCCTTCGTCAAATCAGTTGTTGCGGCCGCCCGGGCCGTCATGGCCCAGCAGGCCGCGCAATTTCGCAAACGGCGAACTGCCTTCAGTGCTGCTGATGCCCCCGGTCGTGCAGCTTGCGTGGCGTGGCGCAAACGGCACCGACAGCAGCAATTCGTCTTCGAGCAAATCGCGCACCGCCATCTCCTTGCTCGCGACCACCCGCTCGATATTCGAATCCACCGGGTCGGCTTCGCCCTCGAACTGGCTGCGCGCGAGCGTGAGCACCGTATCCAGCGCCACCGGGAAATCCAGCGGTTGCAGACAGCGCTGGCAGTTCAGACTGAGCGTGCCGCGCAATTCGATGCGCAGCGCCGGCCTGCCCTCCCGGTCGCGTTCGCCGCTGACTACATACCCGATTTCTCCCGCGTACTCGCGCAGCACGTCGTGCAGTCGCGGAAAATCCAGTACCGGAAATTCTCCTTTGAGCACTCTGCCGGACTCGGCGAACTCGAATCCATCGATCACCGGCTGGTGCCGCATAGGGTTGAAATGATATCATTCCCCAAAAAGCGTGTCAAAACAAAGTCATGGCTCCTACCCTGCGCCGTCTGGTCCTGGCCTCCAGCTCTCGCTACCGGCGACAGTTGCTGGAGCGGCTCGGTGTTGCCTTCGAGTGCGCCCGGCCGGAGGTGGACGAGCATCCGCAGACCGATGAGCCGTTCGAGCGAATCGCACGGCGCCTGGCGGAACTGAAGGCACGCGCGGTCGCACCGCGCTTCCCCCACGCGCTGATCATCGGCTCCGACCAGGTCGCATCCTGTGACGGCGAGCGCATGGACAAGCCCGGCAACCGCGAAAACGCGCTGAAGCAGCTACGGCACATGAGCGGTCGCATGGCGCGTTTCGACACGGCGGTCTGCGTGCTGGACGCAGCCAGCGGACGGCTTGCGGCGAGCAGCGTGCCTTGCGAAGTCAGGTTTCGCACGCTGAGCGAAGCGCTGATCGCGGAGTATCTGCGCCGCGAGCAGCCTTACGACTGCGCCGGCAGCGCGAAGTCCGAAGGCCTCGGCATCGCATTGATCGCATCGATTCGCACGGACGATCCGACCTCGCTCATCGGCCTGCCGCTGATTGCGCTGACCGGACTGCTGGCGGAACTGGGCCAGCCGGTGCTGGATCGGTCCCGCTAGCGCAGACCCGGCGCCTGGCGCGCAATCACCTCCGCCAACGCGCTCGCCATGCCCATGCCGAAGCGGCGCGCGACCTTCTCGGCGATATTCTCCTTCTGCGTGTAGTCGACGATGTCCTCGGCCTTGATCACCTCGCGCGCGATAAAGTCGAGGCTGCCGAACGAATCTGCAAGGCCGATATCGACGCTCTTCTGCCCGGTCCAGACCAGACCGCTGAATATTCCCGGTATCTCCTTGAGGCGATTGCCGCGCCCCTCGCGCACCACGCTGATGAACTGGCGATGGATTTCGTCGAGCATTTCCTGCGCGTGCTGTTTCTGCTTTTCATCGACCGGCAGGAACGGATCGAGAAACCCCTTGTTCTCCCCTGCCGTGAGCAGGCGGCGCTCGATGCCGAGCTTTTCCATCAGGCCGGTGATCCCGAAGCTGTCCATGCGCACGCCGATTGAGCCGACGATGCTCGATCGGTTGACGTAGATCCGGTCGGCGCCGACCGCAACGAAGTAGCCGCCCGAGGCGCACAGGTCCTCGACCACCGCATACAGCGGGATGTCGGCGTGCTTTGCGCGCAGCCGCTTCATTTCGTCGTAGATGTTCTGCGCCTGCACCGGACTGCCGCCGGGTGAATTGATGCGCACCACCACGCCCTGCGTGTTCTTGTCCTTGAACGCGGCCTGCAGCGCCGACACGACCTTTTCCGCGCTCGCGTCGGTGCCCGGCGCGATGATGCCGCTCACCTCGACCAGCGCGGTGTGCTTGCCGGAGCTCTCGCCTTTCGTCTTCCAGTCGACCGCGAGCACCACGATCAGCGTGATGTACGCGAACGTGAGCAGCTTGAAGAATATTCCCCAGCGGCGCGAAGTGCGCTGCTCCTTGAGCGCGGCGAATGCAAGTTTCTCGAGGGTCTCGCGTTCCCAGCTTTCGTCAGCCATGTTTGCCTTCCTTCAGGTAGACCGTACCGTCACGCTCTTCGATTGCGACCGGCTCGAGCCCGCTGCAGCCGAGACACGGGCCGCCGAGGCACTCGCCGCTCTCCGGCGCGTACAGCGCGCCGTGCGTCGAGCATATCAAAACGAGCCCTTCGGCATCAAAGAATTCACCCGCCTTCCAGTCCAGTTCCATTGCCACGTGCGCGCACCGGTTGAGATACGCATGCACCCGTCCTTCGAAACGCACCGCGAAGGCGGGCACCGCCTCGCCGGCACGCCGCACGTCGAAGCGCACGCCGCGCCGCGAATCTTCTAGCTCGCCCGAAGGGCAGATCAGGCGTGCTTCCGCAGCCATGCCCGCAGCTCGGCGACGCTCGCCACCACTGCGCGCGGCGCGAGCGCGCGCAGTGGTGCCTCCGGGTGGGCGCCATAGGCCACGGCGACGGCGTCGACGCCCGCGCTCGCCGCCATTTCCAGATCATGCGTGGTGTCCCCGATCATCAGCATCGCCTCGCGCGCAACGCCAAGCTCGCCGGATAGCTCCGCGAGCATCGCCGGATGCGGCTTTGGCTGGGTTTCATCGGCGCAACGCGAGGCGACGAAGTGCTTGCGCAGGTCGCTCGCATCCAGCACGTGGTCCAGCCCCTGGCGGCTTTTCCCGGTCGCGATTGCCAGCCGCCGCCCTTGCGCGCTGAGTTCCTCGAGCAACTCGGGCACGCCGGGAAACAACGACATCGCACCCTCCCGCGCGCGAAAATGCTTGCGGTACAGGCCCGCGAATTCCTCATAGCCCTCGCGTTGCAGCTCCGGGACCGCATGGCGCAGCGAGTCATGAAGCCCGAGGCCGATCACATGGCTCGCGCGCTCGCGCTCCGGCACGCGCAATCCCATCTCGCGCGCCGCCTGCTGGATGCTTTCGACGATCGAAGCGGCTGAATCCATGAGCGTGCCGTCCCAGTCGAAAACCACCAGCCGGTAGCGCAGCTCAGGCATCGATGATCGCCGGCAGGTGGCCGGCAGCGAATGCGAGCATGTCGGCGGGCAGCGGCGCGTCGAGCCGCACCTCCTCGCCGCTTGCGGGATGCCGGAAGCGCAGCCGCGCGGCGTGCAGCATCAGACGCCCGACGCCTTGTCTTGCAAGTGTTCGATTGAGCTCGAAATCACCGTACTTGTCGTCGCCCAGAATCGGATGCCCGATGTGCGTCAGATGCACGCGGATCTGGTGCGTGCGGCCGGTGCGCAGCCGCGCTGCCACGGAGCTGTAGCGCTCGCCCACTGCGAGCGGGCGCAATTCGGTGAGTGCGTGCCGGCCCTCGCCTTCCACGCGCACCCGCCGCTCGCCTTCGCCGGTGACGAACTTGTGCAACGGCGCATCCACCGCGCGCGCACCGCCCTTCCAGCGGCCGCGCACGATTGCCACGTAATCCTTGCCGATTTCGCCGAGGCGCAGCATGCGATGCAGTTCGACCAGCGCGCTGCGCTTCTTTGCGATGATCAGCAGTCCCGAAGTGTCGCGATCGAGGCGATGCGCCAGTTCGAGAAACTTCGCCTCGGGGCGAGCCGCGCGCAGCGACTCGATCACGCCGTGGCTCACGCCGCTGCCACCATGCACCGCGATACCGGAGGGCTTGTTCACCACCAACAGGGAAATGTCCTCGAATACGATTGGCAGTTCGAACGGCCCGGGCGGGGGTTTTTCGGGCCGCTCGGCGATCCTCACCGGCGGAACCCGCACCCGGTCGCCCGGCTTGAGCCGGTAGTCGGGCTTTACCCGGCGGCTGTTCACCCGAACTTCGCCGCTTCTGACGACCCGGTAGACGTGGCTCTTGGGCACGCCCTTCAGTTGGCGCATCAGGAAATTGTCGATGCGCTGCGCACCGGATTCCTCGCCGACTTCGAGCAACGTCGCCCGAGGCTTGCCTAACTCTTTCATTTTCTTTATGATCCGCCAGCTTGCTTCGAGTTGCGAGGCAATGGCCTAGGGATTTCCCGGCGCACCGCGCCGGTGGCCAGTCACCCGCCTCCTGTCCGGCGAAGCCGGGCCTGAAGCAGTTGGTTAATGTCGCTCACCGCAAGTAGCGATAGTACTTGAAGCGCGCGTAGAGAGACTGCCCCGAACCGGTTGCTCACCGCGCTCCGCGCAACTTGCGGGGCGCCTGGATCCCCGGCCATCGCCGACAATTCCTCCAATACGAGGTTTTTCTCCGATCAAAGAGGGTTTGGACCGAACACACCGCCAATGACACATTGGGCGGCGGATCACGCCGTCTCCTGCGCGCGCAGGAGAACAATAAGTGAAACGCATGCTTTTCAATGCGACGCAGCAGGAAGAACTGCGCGTCGCCATCGTCGAGGGCCAGCGGCTCGTCGACTTGGACATCGAATCGGCCTCCAGGGAACAGCGCAAGAGCAACATCTACAAGGCCGTCATCACCCGCATCGAGCCCAGCCTCGAAGCGGCGTTCATCGACTACGGCGAAGAGCGCCACGGCTTCCTGCCGTTCAAGGAAATCTCCCGCAGCTATTTCAAGCCTGACGTTGATCTCGGGCGCGCGCGCATCCAGGACGCGCTGCGCGAAGGCCAGGAGCTGATCGTCCAGGTCGAGAAGGACGAGCGCGGCAACAAGGGCGCGGCGCTGACCACCTTCATCAGCCTGGCGGGCCGCTACCTGGTGCTGATGCCGAACAATCCCCGCGGCGGCGGCGTGTCGCGCCGCATCGAGGGCGAAGACCGCGACGAGCTGCGCGCCACGATGGACCAGCTCGAGCTGCCCGAGGGGATGAGCGTGATCGCGCGTACCGCCGGGATCGGCCGCACGATCGAGGAACTGCGCTGGGATCTCAATTACCTGCTGCAACTCTGGCGCGCTGTCGAGGGCGCCGCCGACCTGGGCAAGCCCGGCGATCCGAGGCCGGAGGGCGGCTCCAAGCCCTTCCTGATCTATCTCGAATCAAGCCTGGTGATCCGCGCCATACGCGATTACTTCCAGGCGGACATCGGCGAGCTGCTGATCGACACCGAGGAAATCTACGAGCAGGCGCGCACCTTCATGCAAACCGTGATGCCGGCGAGCGTGGACAAGGTGAAGCTGTATCGCGACGACGTGCCGCTGTTCTCGCGCTTCCAGATCGAGCACCAGATCGAGACTGCCTACTCGCGCCAGCTGTCCCTGCCCTCGGGCGGCGCGTTGGTGATCGATCACACCGAGGCATTGGTGGCAATCGACGTCAACTCGGCGCGCGCCACGAAGGGCCACGACATCGAGGAAACGGCGTATCGCACCAACCTCGAGGCCGCCGACGAAGTGGCGCGCCAGCTGCGACTGCGCGACCTCGGCGGCCTGATCGTGGTCGATTTCATCGATATGGAATCGCAGAAGAACCAGCGAGTAGTGGAGAACCGCTTCCGCGATGCGCTGCGCCACGACCGTGCGCGGGTGCAGATCGGCAAGATTTCGCGCTTCGGGCTGATGGAGCTGTCACGCCAGCGCCTGCAACCGTCGCTGGGCGAGACCAGTCACAATTCCTGCCCGCGTTGCGGCGGCACCGGCTTCATCCGCGGCACCGAATCGACTGCGCTGCACGTGCTGCGCATCCTGCAAGAAGAGGCGATGAAGGAGAACACCGGCGCGGTGCATGCGCACGTGCCCGTCGATGTCGCCACCTTCCTGCTGAACGAGAAGCGCAACGAGATCCAGAAGCTCGAAGCGCGGCTCAAGGTGGACATCGTGATGGTGCCGAATCCCAATCTCGAGACGCCGCACTACAAGGTGCATCGCCTCAAGCACGACGAACTCAATCAGATGGAGCAGGTGCCGGTGAGCTACGAGCTGACCGAGGCGCCGGAAGAGCCCAAGCCTCTGCCCGGCATGGCCGGCGCCGAGGTGCCCAAGCCGCGCCAGGAGGCGGTGGTCAAGGGCATCACGCCAGACCAGCCCGCACCGATCGTCGCCGAGGTTGCGCCTGCCGAGCGCCAGGCGCAACGCGAATCCCGCCGTCAGGCGCCGGCCATGGTTCCCCCGCACGCCGCGAGCCCGGCCGGCATCGGCGCGCCACGGCCGGGCATCATCGATCGGATTCTCGGCTGGTTCCGGAGCGGCGAGCGCAGCGTGGAATCGGCCAACGATCTGCCCGCCCCGGCGGCGCAGCCGCAGCCGCAACCGCGCCGCCGCGACCGGCCCGAGCGCCCGGATCGCGGCCCGCGACCGGTCGGTCGCGACCAGCAGCGACGCGGCGAAAGCCATGGTGGCGAGCGTGGCGAACGCCAGGGCGGACGCGACCAGCGTCCACGTCAGGAGCAAGGTCCGCGCGGTGAGCCGGGAGCGCGCCGCGAGCGCGCAGAGCGAGGCGACCGCGGACAACCGCGCCGCGATCAGCGCCCGCCACGTGACCAAGCGAATGCGCAGCCGAGGCCGCCGCAGGAGCAGCAACCGCAGTCTCTCCAGCCGATTGGACAGGAACCACAGGCGCAACAAGCGCAGGAGCAGCAGCCCGTAGCGCAAGGCGTTCAGCAGGGCGGCGATGAGCAGCAGCGCCGCAGTCGGCGCGGCGGGCGCAATCGTCACCGCGGCGGCGAGCGCGGCGAGCGCACTGAACGCGGCGAGCGTCCCGAGCGCAGCGAGCGCCCGGAGCGCGGTGAACCGGTGGAGCGCAATGAATCGCGTTCGCCGGACGAACAGCGGCGTTTGCAGGCGGAAGCCGCAGCGCAGATGATGCAGGCAGAAGCCTCGGCACCCGCGCCGCAACCAGCGCCCGAGCCCGTGATGGCCCAGTCCGTAATCAGCGTGCCGCCTGCCGCGCCCGTGATCGAACATGCACCGGCGATCGAGCGCACACCGGTGATGGAACAGCCACCTGGGATCGAGCGTGCACCGGTCGTTGAAACGGCGCCTGTGCCCGCGCCGAAGCCTGCGCCTCGTCCCGCGCCCGAACCTGTCCACGCCGAAACGCGCGCGATGCTCGACGTCGCCGGGTTGCAGATGGTCGAAACTCATCGCTCCGACATTCCGGCGGTCCAGCCGGAGGAAACGACGGTGCCGCTCGGCCGTCCGCGGCGCGAACGGCCGCGCGCAGCGGAAGAGCCGTTGCAGCAGGTCGAAACGAAAACCTAGGGATGCCGGGCGTCGCTTCTAACGATGACGCTTCTGAATATCCCCGAGGAGCCCGCGGGCGCCTGACTCGATCATATCGAGCACCCGCTCAAAGCCCTCCGACCCGCCATAGTAGGGATCGGGGACGTCGTCCCCGCCCCTGCCCTCTACATAGTCGGTGAAAAGCCGCAGCTTGTGGCGCTCCTCCGGCGGGCAGTCCCGTTCGAGCCGCAGCAGATGTCCGCGGTCCATCGCCAGGATCAGGTCGAATTGGCGGAAATCGGCGAGACCCACCTGGCGCGCCTTCAACTGGGAAAGGTCGTAGCCGCGGCGGGCTGCGTGCACCTGCGCGCGCCTGTCGGGCGACTCGCCGACATGAAAATCGTGTGTGCCGGCGGAATCGACCGCCACCGAGTATTCGAGCCCGGCCTCGCGCACCAGATCGCGCAGCACGCCGTGCGCGGTGGGTGAACGGCAGATATTGCCGGTGCAGATGAAGAGGACTGAGACTTTGCCCTTTTTAATCATTGGATTAGAGCTTCTTTCGATTCGATAAATACGCGTGAAAAGGCGACAATTCGCGTCAATACTTTCAGATACTTACCATGTAGTTTTGATGGGCACGATTCGGCGATGCGCACACGAGTAGTGTATTGGCGCAACGTTGTCCGAGCACTTCCCGAAACGAAAAACTCGATCACAAGTTCGCCGCCTCGTGCACGCATATCCGTCCGCGTGTTCTTGCGTTTCCTCCCTGCACTTCCCCCCCCCCGCCTCCAGGCACTTCAAGCCGCACGGCCCGCGTTCAGGCCGCATCTCGCGATTCCTCAATCGGTGATCATAGAAGGCATTCGGTATACCAAGGGCGCTGCCCTCCTGATGGGCCGGGGCTGCTTCGGCAGAATTGATCTGTATGCACCTTGGGCGTCGGGGCCCGGCGCCAGTTCGTGAGAAACTCGCTCCCGATTTGGACGTCCGCCGGGCGCCCCGGCCAGCGTCGCTCCATTTCTTTGACGCAGAGAGAACCCATGCCCAACATCGCCACCGTACTCAAGGAAGAAATCGTCCGCCTCGCACGCAGGGAGGTCCGCCGCCAGACGGAGAAGCTTCGGCGCGGAACCCTTCAGCACCGCAAGAGCATCGCCAATCTGAATCGCGCGATTCAGGAGCTCCAGCGCCAAGTGACCCTGGCAACGGCTCAGGCGCGCAGGGCCGACTCTATGCCGACCGGGCATGTCGCACCGCGCGTCCGGTTCTCGGCTGCGGGATTGCGCTCGCAACGCGAGCGGCTCAGTCTATCCGCCGCCTCGTTCGGACGTCTGGTCGGCGTGTCGTCTCAGACGATCTACAACTGGGAGCACGGCATCGTGCGGCCCGCCGCACGC
>JBGOTT010000074.1:0-14172 GCA_041476585.1 Gammaproteobacteria bacterium
CATGCTCTGGACCAACGACATCCTCACGGCTGCCAGACATATCTACGAGCGTGCCGGGTACCGGCTCACAGGCAAGGAGAAGCACCGCAGCTTCGGCCACGAACTGACCGGAGAAACCTGGGAATTGAAGCTCTAGGCTTGCAGCGCAAGCCAGCCGAGCATCCGGCTGAACACCTGCTCGCGCACATCGGCGCGCGACAGCACAAGGTCGTGCAGCGCGCCCGGGAACTGCATCAGCTCGACCCTGCGCCCGAGCCTCGGGCTGTAGCGCGAGATGTGGTGCCAGTCGAGCACGATGTCTGACTCATCCGAATGCATCGAAAGCACCGGGCAGCGGATATCCAGTTTTGCCTGCACGCGCCGATGCCCGGCGCGCACCGCGCGCAGCCAGCCGAAATAGGCCGGGAAGCCCTCGATCGGCTTATAGCGCAGGTCGAAACTCCACTCGCCCGCGTAATCCTTGTGCAGGCTTTTCGCGTAAGCAGGCAGCACCGACTTCGGATTGTTCAGGTAGGGAAAGAACCGGCCCAACGTGCACGCGATCGCCAATTCGTGGCGCCGCGACGCCGGCGCGCGAAAATCGAAGAACGGGCTGTTCAGCAGCAGCGCGGAAAGCCGGTCCCGCCGCTCGCCGCAGTCCGCATACAGCGAGCAGGTGAGCCCTCCGGTCGAGTGGCCCATCAGCGCGAGGCGCCCCGCGCCTTCCTCCAGGAGGATCAGATCGATCGCGCGCGTGATGTCGGCGAAGTACTCTTCCAGGCTCTTGCAGAAATTCGGCCGCTGGTGCGCCGACATCGAGCGGCCGTATTTGCGCAGGTCGAGGGCATAGAAGTGCCAACCCTCGGCGATGAAGCGTTCGGCCATGTGGGCCTGGAAGAAATAATCGATGAAGCCGTGTACGTACAGGACCGCCCGCCGCGCCGGCGGCATGTGGCTTTTTCTCACCAGCGTCGCCCACACCGCGCCATCGTAGTCGTCCGGGAACTCGAGCTGCGTTGCCTCGAACCCCGCGAGCAATGCGTCCGGCGTCCAGCCCGTCATGCCGCGTGCCTCCTGAGGGCCCAGCGCACATGTTCTCTCACCAGCGCCGACGTGTCATCTGCGCGCGCGCGCAGCGCGCCGATCACCTCGGGCGAGCACGCCGCATTGCCCAGCCCGACCGCGAGGTTGCGCAGCCAGCGCTCGTAGCCGATGCGCCGGATCGCCGAGCCGGCCATCCGCGCGTCGAACTGCTGTGCACTCCACGCGAACAGTTCGACCAGCGTCGCCGCATCCAGGCCGTTGCGCACCGCGAAATCCGGTTCGTTCGTCGCCCGCGCGAACGAGTTCCACGGGCACACCAGCTGGCAGTCGTCGCAGCCGTACACCCGATTGCCGACGAGCGGCCGCAGCTCCTCGGGAATCGCGCCCTTCAGTTCGATGGTGAGGTAAGAGATGCAACGCCGCGCGTCGAGTCGGTACGGCGCGCGGATCGCCTGCGTCGGGCAGACGTCGATGCATTTTTCGCAACTGCCGCAGTGATCGGAGACCGGCGCGTCCACGGGCAGCGGCAAATCGGTGTAGAGCTCGCCGAGGAAGAACCAGGAGCCCGCATCCCGGTCGAGCAGCAGCGTGTGCTTGCCGCGCCACCCCAGGCCCGCTTTCGCCGCGAGTTCCACTTCCAGCACCGGCGCCGAATCGGCAAACGCGCGGTAGCTGAACTTGCCCACTGCAGCACCGATGTGCTCGGCCAACTTCTGCATCCGTGTGCGCAGCAGCTTGTGATAGTCGCGGCCGCGCGCATAGCGCGCGATGTATGCGCGGCGCCGGTCGGCGAGCACAGGCCACTCGTCTTCGAGCGCGGCGGCGTAGTTCATCCGGCAGCAGATCGCGCGCAGCGTGCCCGGCACCAGCTCGGCGGGCCGCGTGCGCCGCGCGCCGTGGCGCACCATATAATCCATCTCGCCGTGCCAGCCGAGCGCCAGCCAATCGAGCAGGCGCGGCTCGGCCGACGACAGATCGCAATCGGCGATCCCCACCGCCTGAAAGCCCAGATCCGTGCCCCAGCGCTTGATGTCCGCAGCCAGCGACGCGTAGTCCATGACGTCGAATCTTAACGTCGCGCTCACCGGCGAAACCGCCACGCTTGCGCTCGGAGCCGCACTCGCCGTGCAGGCCGGGCCTGGCCGCGTGTTGCACCTGTCCGGAGAACTCGGTGCCGGCAAGACCACGCTGGTGCGCGGCCTGCTGCGAGCCCTCGGATACGCGGGCAGGGTCAAAAGCCCAACCTACACCTTGGTTGAACTTTATACCGTTTCTGGGTTATCCTTGTATCACTTTGATTTTTATCGGTTCAGTGATCCGAAGGAATGGCTGAGCTCAGGCTTCCGGGAAGCCTTCAATCCGGAAACCTTGTGCATCGTCGAATGGCCGGAACAGGCCGCGGGTTTGCTGTCGCTGCCGGACCTGTCGATCAGACTGCAATACTCGGATGCGGGCCGCGACGCGTTGCTCGAAGCGCATTCTTCGGCTGGCGAAGACTGGCTCGCATCGGCGTCGCAACGGTACTGCTCGCGCTGACTGGCGCCGCTCAGGCGCAACAAGTCGTCGCCACGCGCGTGTGGCCGGCAAGCGACTACACGCGCATCACGCTCGAATCCAATCAGGAGCTGCGCTACACGCTGCTTTCGGTGAAGAATCCCGAGCGCCTGGTGCTCGATCTGGAGGGCGCGGAGCTTTCTGCCGCGCTTGCCGAGTTGAACGGCAAGGTGACCGCCGACGATCCCTATGTCGAGAAGCTGCGGGTTGCGCGCAACCGTCCGGGCGTGATCCGTGTGGTGCTCGATCTGAAGACCGAAGTGCGCGCGCAGGCCTTCACGCTGAAACCGATCGCCGATTACGGCCACCGCCTGGTGCTCGACATTTACCCGCTGGTCGCGCCCGACCCGCTGCTTGCGCTGCTCGAAGGCGAAGGCCGGATGGCTGCGCCGGCGACCTCCGATGCGCGCAGCGGCGCGCCCGCGCCCGCAGCCAGGCCGAAGGTTGCAAGGCTCGCAACGGTGGTGATCGACGCCGGGCACGGCGGAGAGGACCCGGGTGCGCGCGGCCGCGGCGGCAGCTACGAGAAGGACATCACGCTGATGATCGCCAGGCGCCTCAAGGCGCTGATCGATGCCGAACCCGAGATGCGCGCGGTGCTGACGCGCGAAGGCGACTACTACCTGCCGCTGCAGACGCGGGTGGACAAGGCGCGCAAGGTGAAGGCGGACCTGTTCGTGTCGGTGCACGCCGATGCCTTCGTCCGATCGCACGCGCGCGGCTCTTCGGTATTCGCGCTCTCCGAGCGCCGCGCCACCTCGGAGGCCGCGCGCTGGCTGGCGAAAAAGGAGAACGACGCGGACCTGGTCGGCGGCGTCAATCTCGATGTCAAGGACCGCTACCTTGCACAGACGTTGCTCGACCTGTCGCAAACCGCCACCATCAGTGACAGCCTCAAGCTCGGGCACCACGTCCTGTCGGAGCTGGGCGAGATCAACACGCTGCACAAGCCGCGCGTCGAGCAGGCGAGCTTCGCGGTACTCAAGGCGCCCGACGTGCCCTCGATCCTGGTGGAAACCGCGTTCATCAGCAATCCCGAGGAAGAACGGCGGCTCAATGACGAGGCTTACCAGGACAAGCTCGCGCGCGCGGTCATGAACGGAATCAAGCGGTATTTCGCGAAGAACCCGCCGCGCCCGCAATCACCGCTCGCGTCGAACCCGTAGCCATTCGAGCGCGATCGGCGTCACCGAGATCGCGACGATCGCGATGATCACCAGCGTCAGATTGTTCTTCACCGCGGGGATGTTGCCGAACAGGTAGCCCGCGCCCACCAGCGAGACCGACCACAGCATCGCGCCAACCGCGCTGAAGGCGAGGAAACGCGCGTAAAACATCTGCCCGATGCCGGCAACGAACGGCGCGAAGGTACGCACGATCGGTACGAATCTCGCGATCACGATCGTCTTGCCGCCGTGCCTCTCGTAGAACGCATGGGTACGCTCCAGATGCTTCGGGTTGAACAGGCGCGATTCCTTGAAATGGAACACGCGCGGCCCCAGCCAGCGCCCGATCCAGTAATTGACGTTGTCGCCGCTCAACGCGGCGACCACGATCAGCGCCGTCAGGAAAACGACATCGAGACCGGCGGTCGCGGCGAGCGCGCCGACCACGAACAACAGCGAATCACCGGGAAGAAACGGCCATACCACCAGGCCGGTCTCGCAGAAAATGATGACAAACAGGATGGCGTAGAACCACACGCCGTACAGAGCGAGCCACTCGCCGAGGTATCGGTCGAGATGCACGAGAACGTCCCAGCCGAGCGCAAGCAGTTCCATGGCGCGATTGTAGCGACACTGCGGGCTATAATCGTCCGCGATGCCGGCGATCCAGGTCCTGCCCGAGTTGCTGATCAGCCAGATCGCCGCAGGCGAAGTGGTCGAGCGCCCCGCGTCGGTGGTGAAGGAGCTCCTCGAGAACAGCATCGACTCGGGTGCGAGAGAGATCCAGGTCTCGCTCGCCGAGGGCGGCGCGAAGCGCATTCAAGTGCACGACGACGGGGCCGGCATCGCGCGCGAGGAATTGCCGCTCGCGCTTGCGCGTCACGCGACCAGCAAGATCGCCTCGCTCGAAGACCTCGAAGCAGTCGGAACGATGGGCTTTCGCGGCGAGGCGCTCGCCTCAATCGCGGCGGTGGCGCGGCTCGTCCTTTCGACCCGCACGCGCGAGGCGCCGCATGCCTGGCTGGTGCGCGCCGAAGGCGAGCACGTGCACCCGCCCGAGCCCGCGGTGCGCGCCGCCGGCACCACGGTGACGGTCGAGGACCTGTACTTCAATACGCCGGCGCGGCGCAAGTTCCTCAGGACTGAAGCGACCGAATTCGGCCATTGCGAGGAAACGTTCCGACGCATCGCGCTCGCGCATCCGGAGCGCGCTTTCACCCTCAAACACAATGGCCGCGCCAGCGCCCACCTGCGGGCGCAGCCGCTCGGGGAGCGCGTCGCCGCGCTGCTCGGCGTCGATTTCGGCGCGAGCAGCCTGCGCGTGGAGGCGCAGGCCGGAACGCTGCACCTGGCGGGGCTCGCCGGCGGAGCTCAAGCCGCGCGCGCGCGCGCCGACAGCCAGTATTTCTTCGTCAACGGCCGTTACGTGCGCGACCGGTTGCTCGCGCATGCGGCGCGCGAGGCCTACGCCGATCAGCTGCATGGTGACCGCCAACCGGCCTACGTGCTCGCCCTCGAGATCGATCCGCGGCTGGTCGACGTGAACGTGCACCCGGCAAAAACCGAAGTGCGTTTTCGCGACGCGCGTGCGGTGCACCAGTTCGTGTTCCACGCCCTGAAACGGGCACTGTCGCCGGGCGCTGCAGAGGCGCCGGTCGCGTACGCCGCGTTGGCGCCGTCTGCGCAGGCGAGCGCGTTCCAGTCCGCGCTGTCGATCGCACAACCGGTGGCGGCCTATCAATCGTTCATGGCCGCAGCGCTGCAGCCCGCGCCGTCGTACGAGACCGCGCCGAACGCAGTTCCGGCTCTCGGGTATGCGCTCGCCCAGTTGCACGGCATCTACATCCTCGCCCAGAATGCCGCCGGACTGGTGCTGGTGGACATGCATGCCGCGCACGAGCGCATCGTCTACGAGCGGCTGAAGAATTCGCTCGATGCGGGCGCGATGCCTCGCCAGCCGCTGCTGGTGCCTGCCGTTTTCCAAGCTGAGGCGCTCGATGTCGCGACCGCCGACGAGCAGCGCGCGGCGCTGGAGGCGATCGGTTTCGAGATCACTTCCTCCGGCCCCAATGCGCTCGCGGTGCGTGCCGTGCCGAGCGCGCTGGTCGGAGGAGACGTCGCCGCGCTCGCCCGCCAGGTGCTCGCCGACCTGCGCGAGTTCGGCGCCTCGCAGGCGCTCGCCACGCGCAGGGACGAGCTTCTCTCGGGCATGGCCTGCCATGCGGCCGTGCGCGCAAACCGCGCGCTCAGCGTGCCGGAGATGAATGCGTTGCTGCGCGAGATGGAAGCCACCGAGCGCAGCGGCAGCTGCAACCACGGGCGGCCCACCTGGTACCAGCTCACGCTTGCCGACCTGGACAAGCTGTTCCTGCGTGGCAGGTAGACCTGCTGCCTTTGTCCTGCTCGGCCCTACCGCGAGCGGAAAATCCACCCTCGCGCTGGAGCTCGCCGCGCGCCTGCCGATCGAGATCGTGTCGGTGGACTCCGCGCAGGTCTATCGCGGCATGGACATCGGCACCGCCAAGCCTGCGCCCGCCGAGCGCGCGAAGGTGCCCAACCACCTGATCGATCTCGCCGATCCGACCGAAGCCTACTCGGCAGGCCGTTTCCGCGACGATGCGACACGCGCGATCGCGGACATCCTCGCGCGCGGCCGCGTGCCGCTGCTGGTGGGTGGAACGATGCTCTATTACCGCGCGCTCGCCGCCGGCCTGGACGACCTCCCGCCCGCGGATGCGAACATCCGCGCCGCGATCGACGCCGAGGCCGCCAGGCGCGGCTGGCCCGCAATGCATGCGGAACTCGCGCTCATCGATCCGAAAACCGCCGCGCGCATGCAGCCCACCGACCCGCAGCGCATCCAGCGCGCGCTCGAAGTCTGGCGCATCACCGGCAGGCCGCTGTCTGCGCTGCGGAATTCATTGGCACTGCCGCCGCTGCCGTTCGAGCTGAAGACCTTTGCGATCATGCCGCGGGACCGCGCGGAACTGCACCGGCGCATTGCCGCGCGCTTCGATGCGATCCTGAAGGCGGGGCTGATCGAGGAAGTGAAGGCGCTAAAGACGCGCTATCGGCTCAGCGCCGAAATGCCGAGCATGCGCTCGGTCGGCTACCGGCAGGTATGGGAGCACCTCGAAGGCGCATACGGCAGCGCAACGCTGCGCGAAAAAGGCGTTGCCGCGACTCGCCAGCTCGCCAAGCGGCAGATGACCTGGCTCCGGTCGTTCAAGGACGTCGAAAACGTGGACCTGGCGAACGGGGCGGAGCAGTTGGCGGCGCGGATTCGCGGGATCTAGCCGGCGGAGCCGGATCAGACCGTGAAGTTCCCCCGGGCGACCGGCACGACGAGCCCGGATACGAAAATCGCTCCCGCTTCATCCACGGTCAATCCAAGGCGGGAGCGCCGCCCGAGCGCATCGCCCTGAAATACGGTTCGCCGGATCGGCCGCACCGCGCTCCGGGCGGCAAGCCATCCGCCGAGATTCGCGCATGCAGATCCGGTCGCGGGATCCTCCACGATCGCCGTGCCCTTGCGGAAAAAAAATCGTGCGATAACGCGTGCAGTGTCCTCAGGCGCCCAGATGTACGCCAGTTGGCGCGCCTCGCTCAATTGCGCGTGCCGAGCCAGCAGATCCGGCTTGGGCACCGAGCTTCGTACCGCCGCAGCGGTTCGCATCGGGATCACTAGTTGTTCGCTTCCTGTGTTCACCCACATCGCGCCTTCGAGGATGTCCTGCGCCGCGACCCCAAGCATTTCCGCGAATTGCTCCCGGCTTGCCTCGGCGGCCCGATGGGTCGGCGCATTCGCCTGCAGCGTCCATTGGTCGCCCTCGGCGCTGACCGGGACGATCCCGGCCCGCATTTCGAGCGACAGGCGATCGCCGGCATGCGTCGTCTCGCGCACCACGTGCGCCGTGCCCAGCGTCGGGTGGCCGGCAAACGGCATCTCGAACCCTGGCGTAAAGATCCTTACCCGGGCAGTCGCCGCGCGGCTCGGCAGGATGAAGGTGGTCTCCGAGAGATTGAATTGCAATGCGACGGCCTGCATCGTCGCGTCGTCCATGCCGCGGGCATCCTCGAACACGCACAGCGGGTTTCCCGAGAAGCGCTCGCCTGCGATGGCGAACACGTTCAAAATGCGAAATGGGTAGTCGGTCACGGTGCGGCCGGAATCTCGGCTTGCGCCATCATACATAACGGGGCACGGCATGCGATTGGATGACGGCCGGGAAAGCAGCAACGTTGAGGACCGGCGCAACGAAGCGGGTGGCGGCGGCTTCAGTCTGGGCGCTGGCAGGCTCGGGATCGGCGGCATTGTGATTGCGCTGGTCGCGTCGTATTTTCTCGGTATCAATCCGCTCACCCTGATCTCGATGCTCGAGGGTGGTGGCGGCGCACCCGTGGTGCAGCAACGAGGCCCCGCCCCTGCGCCGCCCAAAGGCGACGCGCAGGCGCACCTGGTGGCGCTCGTACTGGGCGACACCGAAGAAGTCTGGAGAACGATTTTCGCCAGCGCCGGCACGCGGTATGTCGAGCCCAAGCTGGTGCTGTTCCGCGGCCGCACGCCCACGGCCTGCGGTTCCGGCCAGGCCGCAATGGGCCCGTTCTACTGCCCCGGCGACCAGAAGGTCTACATCGACCTCGCTTTTTTCGACGCAATGAAAACCCGCTTTCACGCCCCCGGCGATTTTGCGCAGGCGTACGTGATCGCGCATGAAGTCGGCCACCACGTGCAGAACATGCTCGGCATCACCGAAAAGGTGGACAACCAGCGCCGCAGAGCGTCGGAGCAGCAGGCAAACGCGCTGTCGGTGCGCATGGAGCTGCAGGCCGATTGCTTCGCCGGCGTGTGGGCCTTTCACGCCGACAAGGCGCGCAAAATCCTGGAGAGCGGCGACATCGAAGCCGCCATCAACGCCGCGACTCAAATCGGCGACGACACCCTGCAGAAGAGCGCGGGCCGCGCGGTGGTGCCCGAGAGCTTCACCCACGGCTCGGCGGCGCAGCGGGTGCGCTGGTTCAAGCAGGGGATTACGGCCGGGAATCTGGACCAGTGCGACACGTTTGGCGCGCGGCAGATTTGACGCGATCGCGCAAATCCTTTCACCAGGGCGATTTCTCTCCTGCGGGCAGCGGAATCTCCGCGACGTTGAGCACCATCGATACCAGCGTGTAGTAGCCGCTTACGCCGACCAGGTCGACCACCCCGCGCTCGCCGATCAGCGCGACGCCGCGCCTGAACAGCGCTTCGTCGACGAAGTGGTTCTTGTGCAGCGCCATGCAAAAGTCGTAGACCAACGCTTCGTCCACCTGCATATCCGCGGGGCGCCGGTTCTGCGCAAGTTCGGCGGTGATCGACTCGGACAACCCACCCTTGATGGCGAGCGGCCGGTGCGCGAACCATTCGTACTTCGAGTCCCAGAATCGTGCGTTGACGAGGATCGCGAATTCATTGAGTCGCGGTGGCAGCGAACTGCTGAAACGCAGGTACTCACCCAGCTTCTGCACCCGGTCGGTCAGTTCCGGGCTGCGCAACAACGCTGCGAACGGGCCGCGCACACCGCCGCGAGGACCGCCCGCAATCGCGTCGTACACCCGCTTCTGCGCATCGCTCATCTGCTCGCGGGGGATTTCAGGGAAGCGCGCAGCGGCGCCCTGCCCTTGTGCGCTGGTTGGAATCGCGAACATCAGGGTGCTTGCAAGCGCAGCGAACGGCAGTATGCGCATGGCCTCGACTCCGGTTAGGCTGACAAGATCGACTATTCCGGCTGCACGCCCGCGGCGCGCAGGATGCGCCGGTAGCTTTCCATCTGCTCCTTGGTGTGCGCGCCGAGCTGCTCGGGCGTTGAAGGGCTGAGCGCGAACGCCTGTTTGTCCATCGCCGCGATCACGTCCGGACGTTTCATCGCCGCCAGGAACTCCTTGTTGATGCGGTCCACGACGTCCCTCGGCAGTTTCGCCGGTCCGTACAGCCCCGCCCACGAGACGATCGTGAACTGCGGCATGCCCGACTCGTAGATGGTCGGCACATCCGGCAGCAGGCTCGAACGGGTCTTCAGTGAGGTCACCAGCGCGCGCAGCTTGCCGTCCTTCACGTGCGCGAGGCCGGTGGTCGGCGTCGCCCACATCACCTGCACGCGGCCACCCACCAGGTCGGTGATGCCCTGCGGCTCGCCCTTGTAAGGCACGTGCAGCATGTCGATGCCCGCGAGCGCATTCATCTGCGCGAAGCTCACGATGCCGGTGGTATTGCCGGTGGCATAGGCGAGCTTGCCGGGATTGTCCTTCGCGTAGGCGATCAGTTCCTTGAAGGTCTTGGCCTGCACGCCGGCATTGACGTAAAGGAAGAACGTGTAGCGTCCGATGTCGGTAATCGGCGTGAAATCGGCCACCGGGTCGTATGGCGGGTTCCTTTTCAGCGCCGGTACCGCCGACATCGGACTATTGGTCGCCATCAGCAGCGTGTAGCCGTCGGCGGGCGACTTCGCAACCTCGGCCGCCGCGATCGCGCCGTCGGCACCCGGCTTGTCGTCGACGATCACCGGCTGCCCGACCGAGGCCGAAACCGACTGGCCCAGGATGCGCGCGACGGTGTCGGTGGCCGAGCCTGCCGGGAACGGCACGACGATGCGGATCGGCTTGCCGGGAAACTGCGCCGCCGCAGATGCTGCGAGCAGCATGGACGCGACGAGTGCTGCGATACGTTTCATTTCCGGCCTCCTTCTTATGTCGCTGATTATAGAATGCAGCAGACCATCGTTACGAAGGTTACGAAGAAACGCAACCAAGACACGGGAGCGCGGGAACATGGACATCGGGATCGTCGGACTGGGCAGGATGGGCGCCAACATGGCGCGGCGCCTCGCGCGCGGCGGCGCGCGGGTGCTCGCCTGGGACCGCGAACACGCGGCCTCTGCTGCGCTGAAGGACGAGCCGCGCATCGAGTGCGTGGAAGGCCTCGCCGCGCTCGCCACGCGGCTCGAAGGGGAACGCGTGATCCTGCTGATGCTGCCCGCGGGCGAGCCCACGCAAGGAGCGATCGACGCGCTGTTGCCGTTGTTGTCCGCCGGCGACACGCTGGTCGACGGCGGGGATGCCTACTACAAGGACTCGATGCACCGCGCGCTGGAACTATCGCAGCAGGGCCTGCGCTTCGTCGACGCGGGCGTCTCCGGCGGCGTGCACGGCCTCGCGCACGGCTATTGCCTGATGCTGGGCGGCAATCCGCACGCGATCGAGATCTTCGAGCCGTTCGCCAAGATCGTCGCACCGGGACCCGAAACCGGATGGCTGCACTGCGGGCCGAGCGGCGCCGGACACTTCGCCAAGATGATCCACAACGGCATCGAGTACGGCATGATGCAGGCGCTCGCCGAAGGCTTCGCGCTGCTCGACGCGCGCAAGGAATTTAACCTCGATCTGGCGCGTCTGGCCCAAACCTGGCGGCACGGCAGCGTGGTGCGTTCCTGGCTGCTCGATCTCACCGCCGAGATCCTCGCGCAGGGCGAATCGCCGGAGCGCGTCGCGCCGGTGGTGGCGGATTCGGGCGAGGGGCGCTGGACCGCGCTCGAGTCGATCGAGCAGGGCGTGCCCGCGCCGGTGATCACGATGGCGCTGATGGCGCGCTTCTCCAGCCAGGGACGCTCGGACTACGCGCGCCGGCTGCTCGCGCAGCTGCGCGCGAAATTCGGCGGGCATCCGGTGCAGCACAAGCGATGATCGTGATCGTGATGGGCGTCTCCGGCGTCGGCAAGACCACGATCGGGACGCGGCTCGCAAGCTTGCTCGGCTGGCGCTTCATCGACGCGGACGAGCACCATCCTGCCGGGAACGTTGCCAAGATGGCGGGCGGCATGCCGCTCACGGACGACGATCGCCGGCCCTGGCTCGATCGGCTGAACGCGCTGCTGCGCGAAAAAGAGGCGCGTGGCGAGTCCGCAGTGCTCGCCTGCTCCGCGCTGCGGGAGGCGTATCGGCAGCACCTCACCACGGGCCTGCGCTCGGCACGGATTGTCTTCCTGCACGGCGACGAAAACCTGATCCGCGCGCGCCTGGCGCAGCGGCAGCACCGCTACATGCCGGCCTCGCTGCTCTCAAGCCAGTTCGCCACGCTCGAACCGCCCGCGGACGCCTTGCGCATCGTCGTATCCGGAACGCCTGAATCCTGCGTCGACGCCGTGGCCAACGGCCTCGGCCTCATCCGCGCCTGACCCTCTACTCCCCGCGCGCAACGCCCTCGCGCCGCGGGTCGGCGCCCGCGCGCCAACCGTCCCTGATCCGCTCGATGCCGTGCAGGCCGCTGGTGAGGCGCGTGAAGTTGAGGATGTGGCCGCGCTCGGCGAGCGCGTCCCCCAGCGCCTCGTAAGGCGTCCCGCGTTCGATCAGTGTCGGACCGTTGAGACTGCCGAAGTTCGGCAGCGCGATTGCATCCTGCACATCCAGCCCCCAGTCGAGCGCTGCCAGCAGCGTCTTCGCGACGTAGTTGATGATCACCGTGCCGCCGGGGGAACCGAGCACCATCTGCACTCTTCCGGCGCGATCGAACACGATGGTCGGCGCCATCGAACTGCGCGGCCGCTTGCCTGGCTCCACACGATTCGCAGCGAGGCGCCCGCCCGCCTCCGGCACGAACGTGAAATCGGTGAGCTGGTTGTTGAGCAGGAACCCCCGCACGAAGATGTGGCTGCCAAAGGCGTATTCGATGCTGGTAGTCATCGCCACCGCGTCGCCGTCGGCGTCCACCACCGAGATATGGCTCGTGCCGGCGGACATTTCCGACGCAACGTCGCTCCAGGCGAGCGCGCCTTGCGGCGTCCCCGGCTGCGCGGCGCCCATCGAACGCGCGCCGATCAGCGCGGCGCGCGCGGCCAGGTAATCGAGCCCGAGCAGGCCGGCGAGCGGCTGGGGCACGAAAGCGGGATCTGCGATGTAGCGGGCGCGATCGGCATAGGCGAGCCGCGCCGCTTCGCTGAACAGATGCACCGCCTCGGCCGAATTCGGAGCGGCTCGCGCAAAGCGCGCGTTTTCGAGGATGCCCAGCATCTGCAGCACGGCAACCCCGCCCGAACTCGGCGGCGGCATGCCGCACACGCGCCAGCTCCGGTATGCGCCGCACAGCGGTTCGCGCTCTATCGCGCGGTATGCGGCGAGGTCGCTTTCGGCAAGGTCGCCCGGCCGTGGGTGCGATGCCACCGCATTCGCGATGTCGCGCGCGATGTCGCCCTCGTAGAATGCGCGTGCCCCGCCGAGCGCGATGCGCCGCAGCGTTCCGGCGAGCGCCGGGTTCTTCAGCAGGCTGCCCACGGCCCTGGGACCACCCGCTGCGTCGAAATAGATGTCCCGCGCATCAGGCACCTCGCGCAATGCGCCGTCCCACTCGAGCAACGCATGCAAGCGTTCAGGCATCCCGACGCCCTCGGCGGCATGCAGGATCGCCTGCTGGAACAGTTCGCGCCAGGGCAGCTTGCCGTGCCTGCGATGCGCAAGCTCGAGTGCCGCCAGAACTCCGGGGACCCCGACCGCGCGGCCGTTCACCACCGCATCGAGATGCGCGAGCGGGTTGCCTTCTGAATCGAGGAATCGGTCGGCACGAGCGGCCGCGGGCGCAGTCTCTCGTCCGTCGTAAGCGTACAGGCGTCGGTCCTTTTCCGACCAGACCAGCAGAAACGCCCCGCCGCCGATGCCTGAAGACTGCGGCTCGACCAGATTCAGCACCATCTGCGCGGCGATCGCGGCATCGAGCGCCGATCCGCCGAGCCTGAGCATCGCGTGCCCGGCCTCCGCCGCAAGCGGATGCGCGGCGACCACAACCTGCCGCTTGGCGACGAACGCCTGCTTCGCCTGAAAGCCGCTCGCCGGCTCGGGGTGCGGCTGGGCGTACGCGTGGCCGCCGCAAACAACAAGGGCGACCGCAGCCGCCCTTGTTGCGATGCTCGAGAGCCGCGCGTTCACACCATCAACGGTACCACCAGCAACGCAACGATGTTGATGATCTTGATCAGCGGATTGATCGCGGGGCCGGCAGTGTCTTTGTATGGATCGCCCACCGTATCGCCGGTGACCGCCGCCTTGTGCGCATCCGACCCCTTGCCGCCGTAATGCCCGTCTTCGATGTATTTCTTGGCGTTGTCCCAGGCACCGCCCCCGGTGGTCATCGAGATCGCGACGAACAGGCCGGTCACGATGGTGCCCATCAGCATGCCGCCCAACGCGGCCGGCCCGAGCAGCAGGCCGACCAGGATGGGCACGACCACCGGCAGCAGGCTGGGGACGACCATCTCCTTGATCGCCGCGGTGGTCAGCATGTCGACCGCCTTGCCATACTCGGGCTTGGCCGTGCCTTCCATGATGCCCTTGATGTCGCGGAACTGGCGCCGCACTTCGACGACGACCGCACCCGCGGCGCGGCCGACCGCCTCCATCGCCATCG
>JBGOTT010000075.1:0-14025 GCA_041476585.1 Gammaproteobacteria bacterium
GCCCGCGATGGCATGGCGGCAATGATGCGCGCCGCTCGGGCGAACATGATGGGGTTCGGCGCATCGATGATCGGGACCGGCAAATGAAGCCAGACTCATCCCTCGTCCTGGTCGCAATTTTTTCAGGCATCGCGGCGCTGCTCGCACAATCCGCCAACGCGCAATCGCCCGCCACGCACCAGCACAGCTTCAACGGCGCGGAACACTGGGCGCACGTATTCGACGATCCGTCGCGCGACGCCTGGCAGAAGCCCCATGAAGTCATCCATGCGCTGGCGCTCACGCCCGACGCTGTCGTCGCCGACATCGGTTCGGGGACCGGCTACTTCGCTGTACGGTTCGCGAACATGGTGCCGAAAGGCCGCGTCTACGGCGTCGACACAGAGCCGGACATGGTGAAGTACCTCGCCGACCGCGCGCAGCGGGAGAAGCGGAGCAATGTCACCGCGATCGCCGGTGCGCCCGACGACCCGCGCCTTCCGGAGAAAGCCGATCTGATCCTCATGGTCGACGTCTTTCACCATATTGATGACCGAGAGCGCTATTTCCGCAAGCTGCGCGCTTTCCTCAAGCCAGGCGGTCGCATTGCGATCATCGATTTCCGCATGGATTCGCCGGAAGGCCCGCCGCGGGCCGTGCGCATCGCTCCGGACCGTGTGATCGCCGAGCTCAAGAGCGCCGGCTACGCCCTCGCCAAGGAGCACCACTTCCTGCCCAATCAGTATTTCCTCGTTTTCCGGCCGGCCAAGTCTTGACATTGCACTCACGTCATTCGCGGGTATGAGTTGACTTAGGTCAACTCGTAATTCTCGTTATTGCGGAGACTCGGTACCGCATTCCTGTTGGAGCGGATGTGTCCCTCGTTGTTGCAAACAAGGTCGCGAAAACCTACCGCGACGGCGACGTGGACGTGCCCGCCTTGCGCGGAATCGACTGTTCCATAGAACCCGCCTCATTCGTCGCCTTTGTCGGCCCGTCGGGCAGCGGCAAGACCACGTTGCTGAACATGGTCGGCTGCCTGGACAAGCCGAGCAGCGGGCGGCTTGCCGTGCTCGATACCGACGTGGCCGCGCTCGACCGCAGGTCGGCGGCCGATTTCCGCGGCACGAACATCGGGTTCCTCTTCCAAGAATTCAACCTGATCCCAGTGCTCTCGGCCTACGAGAACATCGAGTATCCGCTGCTGATGGTCCAGGATTGGCCCGCGGACAAGCGCCGCGCGCGCTACGGATTCGACTTTGCGCGCAATCTCTCCACGAATCTCGAACTCCACGGCGAATGGGCGCGCATCCACGGCGCCACCGAGCCGGTGCTCGGCGCGGGAGGCGCCGGGACATCGCAGACAAGCGATGTCACGAGCTATCTTCTCGCCATGCGCTACCTCACGGAACGCGACACGACGTGGATCGTCGAGTATTACCGCAACGGCACCGGCTACTCGCAAGACCAGATGCGCGCTTTCCTTGCATTTAGTCACAGCGCCTGCGAACAGTTCCTCGCCACAGGGAACGCCGCCGCTCTCGAGCGCGCCGGCGCCCTTCAAACTTCGTACGCACGTGCGAATCCGATGCGCCGGTATGTTTATCTGCGGGCAAGCCAGAAGGAGCCATTCGACATCCTTCACTTCACACCCGCTGTGACCGCCATTTTCAACCTCGATGATCATAGCTACTCGCTTGCGCCGGAGCTGGTCTACACCGGTGTCACCAACTTGGAACTGCACCTGCGGCTGTTCTACCTGCACGGCGAGCGGCTCACCGATTTTGGCGAGAAGCAGAACGATCGGCGAATCGAGTTGAGGCTGCGCTATTACTTCTGACGAATTTCAGTCCTCCCCTGGATCATCCGGGGCGCCGGCAGGGCTGACAAGCGCCGAAGCTCGTCGGCGGCTTGATGAGTTCGGTCGCAACACCGTCGCGGAGCAAAGGCCGTCGCGCTGGCGGACATTTCTCGCGAAGTTCTGGATGCCCGTCCCGTCGATGCTCGAGGCCGCGATCCTGGTTCAGATCGGGCTCGGCGAATATCTCGAAGCGGCGGTGGTAGGCGGCCTGCTCCTCTTCAACGCGACCCTGGGCTTGATCCAGGAAGGTCGCGCGGGCGCGGTGCTGTCAGCGCTCAAGAGGAGACTCGCGCCAACGGCGCTGGTGCGCCGCGATGGCGAGTGGATCAGGCTTCCGGCATCCGAACTCGTGCCGGGCGATGCGATCAGGCTGCCGCTCGGGGCGCTGATTCCGGCCGATGCGGTCATTGCTTCGGGATCGGTATTGATCGACCAGTCGATGCTTACCGGCGAATCCGTCCCGGTCGATGCAAACCCCGGCAGCCGGGTTTATGCGGGTTCCATGGTACGCCGCGGTCAGGCGATCGCGGAGGTGACGGGGACCGGGTCACAGACGTATTTCGGCCGCACTGCTGAACTGGTACGCATCGCCCGCTCCGTCAGCACGGAACAGGCGGCGATTTTCGGGGCGACGCGGAACCTCGCCATCGTGAACGGTACGGTCGCGGTTCTTATCATCTTCTACGCCTATGCCAACGCGTTGCCCTCTGCCGACCTGATCCGCCTTGCGCTTACGGCACTATTGGCCACGATCCCTGTGGCGCTGCCGGCCACGTTCACGCTGTCGGCCGCATTCGGCGCCCAGAGCCTTGCCCGGCGCGGGGTCCTACTGACCCGCCTCTCGGCCGTGCACGAAGCCGCGGCAATGGATGTCCTGTGCGCCGACAAGACTGGGACGCTGACGCGCAACGAACTTGAGGTCGTCAATGTCGTAGCAATGCCGGGGTTTGACCGCGAGCGCGTGATGGAGATTGCGGCGTTCGCGAGTTCCGAGGCGGACCAGGACCCAATCGATGCCGCCATCCGAGCGGCCGCAGTCAAGGTAATGGGTCGCGGCGCGACCGAACGACTCGTGCGTTTCATTCCGTTCGATCCGGCGACGAAGACGTCGGAGGCCTTTGCCATTGATCGGGATGGCAATGAGCTTCGCATCGTGAAGGGCGCATTCGAAGTAATTGGCGACATGGCGAAGGCGCCGGCGGACGCCCGGAGCCAAGTGGACGATCTTGCCGAACATGGTCATCGGGTAATTGCCGTTGCCGCAGGTCCGCCCGACGCGCTGCGCCTGATCGGACTCGTCGCTCTCAGCGATCCGCCACGCGAGGATTCAGCGGGCTTCGTCGCGACACTGCGCGACATGAGCGTGCGCACCGTCATGGTGACCGGGGACTCGCCGGTTACTGCGGCGGCAATCGCTCGCAAGGTCGGCATCGCCGGCGCCGTATGCCCGTCGGATCAATTGTCCGGTGCGCTGAGCGCGGACAAGTTCGGCGTGTTTGCGCGCGTTGTCCCGGAGGAGAAATACCGGCTGGTGAAGGCTCTGCAGGGTCATGGCCATGTGGTCGGCATGTGCGGTGACGGCACAAACGACGCGCCGGCGCTGCGCCAGGCGCAGATCGGGATCGCCGTGTCGTCCGCGACCGATGTCGCGAAAGCCGCTGCGAGCCTGGTCATGACCGAGCCGGGGTTGGCCGGCATCGTATTCGCCATCCGCGAAGGCCGGATCGCGTTTCAACGCCTTCTGGCGTACACGTTCAACATGATGATTAAGAAGACCGAGATCGTGCTTTTCCTCGCGATCGGTCTCGGCCTGACCGGTCATGCGGTCATGACGCCGGTGCTCATGGTCCTGATGTTGGTGACGAACGATTTCCTCGCCATGTCGCTCACCACCGACCGCGCCAGTCCCGCGCCATCCCCGAGCAGATGGCGCATGCGCAACATCACCGCCGCCGCCATCGTTCTCGGGATGTGCAAGCTCGCCTTCTCGACGGCGCTGCTGACATTGGGGAAATTCCGGCTCGGGCTGGGCGCGGGAGAGCTGCAGACGCTCGCGTTTGTCACGCTCGTATTCGGGAACCAGGCCATCTTGTATGTGGTGAGGGAAAAGCGCCGCATGTGGCACTCCAAGCCCGGCGCCTGGGTTCTGGCGTCATCCGCCGCCGACATCGCCATCGTCTCGATGCTCGCATCGTCGGGCGTCTTAATGGCTCCAATATCGTGGCGCATTATCGCGGCCATCTTTGCGGCCGCGATCGGATTCGCTCTGATCCTTGACCGTATCAAGTTGCCGGTTACATCGGCGTTTAAGGTCGAGTGACCCGCCCGACCGCCCGGGATGGCGGACCGGGCTTCGCGCAACTCAACGATAGGCAGCTTTGGTCGCCGGCATACGCTGGCGAAGGGCGCGGCGCTGGGGCGCGCGATGGCTGCCGCCGCGCAAGGAGCGGGTTGACCTGCATCAAATGCCCATCCGAAAAAGCCCGATGGCGGCACGCGCAACTCGTGGCCTGCACTTGCCCGAACGTGGCCCGCGCGTGCAGTATTCGCCGAGCATGAAAGATCCGATCCGCTGGACAGTCCTCGCCGTCATCATGGCCGCCGTCGCCGCCAGCCTCTATTTTTGGCAACAGAGAAAAGACGCAGCGCCCCAACCGCCGTCGGCGCATAAGGAGACCCCTCCCGCGCCCGCGGCCAAGCCCGCGCCGCAGATCGAGTTTCCGCTCCCGCAGGCTGCCGATTCGCTCTCTCTGCCGACGCTCGACCAAAGCGACTCGACGATGCGCGAAGGGTTGGCGTCGCTGTTCGGACGAAACATCTTCGAGCAGTTCTTCCAGCCGCAAAACGTCATTCGTCGCATCGTTGCAACGGTCGACAACCTGCCGCGCGAGAAGCTGGCGCTGCGGCTGATGCCGGTGAAGCCAGTGGCAGGACCGTTGCTGCTGACCGGCGCAGAGGAGAATCGCGTTATCAGCGCGCAGAATTCCGCTCGTTATCTGCCTTACGTCCTGATCGCGGAATCGGTCGAAGCCGGAAAACTGGTTGCGATCTATGTTCACCACTACCCGTTGTTCCAGCAGGCCTACAGGGAACTAGGCTACCCATCCGGATACTTCAACGATCGCCTCGTGCAGGTGATCGACCATCTGCTTGCCGCGCCGGAGATCGGGGGGCCGATCAGGCTGGCGCAGCGCAAAGTCCTGTATGAATTCGCGGACCGCGAACTTGAGGCGCGCTCGGCCGGCCAGAAGATCCTGATCCGGATCGGCTCCGAGAATGCCGCGAGAGTGAAAGCGAAATTGCGTGAAATCCGGCGCGGGCTGACCGGCCAGCTCGCAAAGCCGTAGCGACACGCCGACGGAACGTCCGGCCGCGTCATGGCACAGCCGTTGTTTGGCTTCTTCCTTCTGGCGGCCTGCTTCGTCGCGCCCCTGGCTGCGCTTGCGGCGCTGCCCGACGAAATACAGGTCTATACCGACGACATCAACAAGCAGGGCACCACCGGTCTGGAACTGCACGTCAACACGACGCCGAGGGGCACCCAGCGGCAGGACTACCCCGGCGAAGTGACGACACATCACGGCTTGCGCGTCACTCCGGAATTTTCTTACGGACTGCCGCGCGATTTCGAGGTGGGCCTGTACCTGCCGATGGTGTACGCCGCCGGCGATGCGGCGCTGGCCGGCTACAAACTGCGTCTGAAGTGGCTGCCGCTGCGGGGCGACGAAGAAACCGGCGGCGCATTCCTTGGCGGCAATATCGAGTTTTCCGACGTCGCGTACCGCTTCAGCGCGTCGCGCTACAACGGGGAACTGCGCCTGATCGGCGGTTACCGGAGTGCCGACTGGCTGGTTGCGGTCAACCCGATTTTCAGCCGGGCGTTTTCGGCGGGCTCGCCGCAGCCGGATACCGAATTCGAACTCGGCTACAAGCTGTCGCGTACGGTCGCCAGGGGTTTCGGAATCGGAGTCGAGTATTACAACGAAAAGGGCCCTTGGTCGAGTTTCAAACCCGGTCGAGAACAGGGAAAGACGCTGTATCTTGCGCTCGACGTCGACCGCGAGCCGTGGGTGTTCAATGTCGGCATCGGCCGCGGCCTCAATGACGCGACCGATCGCTGGACTGTCAAGATGATTTTCGAAATACCGTTCAAGTAAAACGAACAGGGAACGCGATAGCCGCGTTGACGCAGAGGCGGAGGCGCCCCTACACTCGCGCGCCGATGCCCGCCGATCGACGCCTGTCGCTGTTCCGCACCATGGCGCGCATCCGCGCCTTCGAGAACGCCGCGGAGGAAGCGAGCAAAGGCGGCGTGGCCGCGTTCGGCAGCGCGCTCGGTGCGGCGGACGTGCGCGGCCCGCTTCATCTGTCCACGGGGCAGGAGGCGGTGCCTGCCGGCGTGTGCGCCAATCTCGCGGCCACCGATGCGATCACCTCGACGCACCGCGGGCACGGCCACACCATCGCCAAGGGCGCTTCGCTCGAGCGGATGATGTGCGAGCTGTTCGGCCGCGCCAGTGGATCGAACGGCGGCAAGGGCGGCTCGATGCACATCGCGGATTTTTCGGTCGGCATGCTCGGTGCCAACGGCGTAGTGGCGGCCGGCATCCCGATCGCGGTCGGTGCGGCGCACGCGTACCGGATCACCGGGTCGAGCGCCCTGATCGCATGTTTCTTCGGCGATGGCGCGATCAACCGCGGGCCGTTTCTCGAGGGCCTCAACTGGGCGAAGATTCACGCGCTGCGGGTGCTGTTCGTGTGCGAGGACAATCGCTATTCGGCGACCACTTCCACCGAAGCGATGACCGCGGGGCCCGGCGCGCTCGCGCGCGCCGAGGCGCTCGGCATCCCCGGCCTGGCCTGCGACGGCAACGATGTGGAAGCGGTGGATACCGCGGCGGCCGAGCTGCTCGGCCGCATCCGGCGCGGGGAGGGGCCGCAGTTCCTGCATGCGATCACATATCGCGTGAAGGGCCATGTCTCGGTGGATCCGGCTGTGTACCGTGATCGTGGCGAAGTCGAGCGCGCGCTGGAGCAGGATCCGTTGGCGCTTGCACGCGCGAAATTCGCATCGCAAGGGATCGCAGCCGCCGCACTTGACC
Source organism: Gammaproteobacteria bacterium (assembly GCA_041476585.1). Taxonomy (GTDB): domain Bacteria; phylum Pseudomonadota; class Gammaproteobacteria; order Burkholderiales; family SG8-39; genus JADGRQ01. The sequence continues at coordinate 6,943 of JBGOTT010000075.1, forward strand.
GTATCGTGGCCGAAGCGCAGGCCGAGGTTGCGCTGGCGCTGCGCGTCGCCGCGGCCGCGCCGCCTCCCGAGCCCGCCGCGGCCTACACCGACATTCAGGACACCGGGGCGGGCCGATGGCAATGATGAGTTATGCCGAAGCCGGTTGCGCGGCGCTCGCCGAAGCGATGCGCGCCGACAAGCGCGTGGTCGCGCTCGGCGAAGACGTCGGGCGCGGCGGCATCTTCGGCCAGTACAAAGGGCTGGCAGCGGAATTCGGCGCGGTGCGGGTGATCGACGCGCCGATTTCAGAAGCCACCATCATGGGGGCGGCGGTCGGCATGGCGCTGGCGGGTCTCAAGCCGGTGGTCGAGATGCGCGTCGCGGACTTCGCGCTGTGCGCGATGGACGAACTGGTGAATCAGGCCGCCAAGGCGCGCTACATGTTCGGCGGTCAAGGGCGCGTGCCGCTGGTGGCGCGGCTGCCGATCGGGATCTGGAGCGGCTCGGCCGCACAGCACGGCCAGTCCTTCGAAGCGTGGTTCGCTCACGTGCCGGGGCTGGTGGTCGTGGCGCCCGCGACGCCCGCCGACAATCACGCATTGCTTGCCGCGTCGATTGCCTGCGGCGACCCGGTCGTTTACATGGAGCACAAGGAATTGTGGGGATTGAAGGACGAAGTGACCGCCGCGGAGCCTGCCTTGCTCGGCAAGGCTCGCGTCGTGCGTGAAGGAAAGCATGTCACGCTCGTTACATGGTCGCGCGCGCTGCATGCTGCGCTAGCCGCCGCGCAGGATGTGGCGGCGGCGGGGGTATCGGTTGAGGTCATCGATCTGCGAACCATCTGGCCCTGGGATTGTGAGACGGTGCTGAACTCGGCGGTGAAAACGCGCAGGCTGCTGGTCGTGCACGAAGCAGTGCGGGCGGCGGGCTTCGGCGCCGAGATCGCCGCGACCGTAGCCGAAGAGCTGGGCATCCCGGTCAGGAGGCTGGGAGGGCCGCGCATTCCGGTCGGCTATGCGCGCTCGCTCGAGGATCAGGCGCGCGTGAGCGTGGAGGCGATCAAGCACGCGTTGCGAGAATCAGTCCGAGGCGCACGCCCAAGGACGGGGGCACGTCACAGCTAGCGCAGGCTGATCCGCAGACGTCGCGCGTGGCGTTTGCGCGCGGTCGGCGCAGCGGTGGCCGCGCCCTCGGCGCCGACACGAGCGATCAGCTTGTCGAGCAGGGTCCGCAGTACGGATGCCTCGCGCGCGCTGAGAGTGCGGCGCACCAGTTCCTCGCGTGCCTGCGCGCCGGGGGCGATCCGGCGGAACACCTCCCGGCCGCCACGCGTGAGGCGCAGGAGGCTGCGACGCCGGTCGGCCCGGAATGTGTAGCGCCGCACGCGTCCCAGACGCTCGAGGTGCGCGACGCTGCGGCTGACGTTCATCGGGTGCATGCCGGTCTGCTGGCAGATGTCGCTCGCCGCGACGTCAGGGCTTGCCGCGAGAGCCATCATGACCCGCCAGTCGTTGATTGACAGATGGCAGCGAGACGCGAATTCGCTGAAGAACGGCTTGGCGATCAGGTTCGTCAGCCGCAGCAGGCGCGAGACCAGGTCCTGATCCACCCGCGGGACTGCCGTTCGCCTGTCGGCCATTGCCAGAGCCTCGCTGCGTTCCGCTGCGTCGCCGTGCTGCAATGCAGCTTGACGCGACGCCGATCTATTATTAACGTTTGTTATCATTTTTACAACTTGGGACGCGCCGCATGGCGGCAGAGGCGGGGGAAGGCCGAACGCAGCGGTCAGCGGATGCGGCGCCGCGCGCACGCGTCAGCCGTCTCGGCGCGATGCAGCGCATTGCCGCCGAGCGCCTTACCCGCAGCCACCTCGAGACGGCGCCGGTCACGCTGCTCGGCGAGGCTGAATGTGACGCGTTGGTCGCGCTGCGTGAGAAGCTCAACGCGGGCCGCGGGGCGGGACAGCGCTACTCATTCACTCATCTGCTGGTGAAGCTGCTGGCGCAGGCGCTGCGCGAGCATCCGCAGATGAATTGCGCGCTGCGCGAGGGAGCGCTGCATGTCTACGAGGCGGTGAATCTCGGCGTCGCGCTCGCGCTGCCCGACGGAAACCTCGTCGTGCCCGTGGTGAAGGACGCCGACCGCAAGCCGCTCGGCGAGGTCGCGCGTGAGCTGCGGGAACTCGAAGCGCGCGGCGTGGCCGGCAAACTCGCGCTCGCGGACGTGTCGGGCGGCACTTTCACCCTCACCAACGCAGGCATGGTGCCGGGCGCGCGCTGGTCAACGCCGATTGTGCTTGTCCCGCAATGTGCGATCCTCGGGGCAGGCACGGTGCGGCGCGCAGCGGTGGTGCGCGGCGAACACATCGAGGCGGCGTGGGTGATGCCGACCAGCATGACGTTCGACCACCGTGCAGTGAACGGGGTGCCAGCCTCGCGTTTCGTCGAGACGGTGCATGGGCTGCTCGGGGCGCCCGAACGCGTGGACTTCGGACTCTAGGGGGAGCGATCGGGAATGCGCGTCGAGGTCAGGATGCCGGATTTCGGCAACGATGCGAAGGAGGGCACCATTGTGGCCTGGCACAAGCAGCCGGGCGAGCGCGTGGCCGAGGGTGAATTGCTTGTCGAGGTGATGACCGATAAGGTGAACGTCGAAGTCGAGAGCCCGGCAAGCGGCACGCTCGCCGAGATTCTTGTTCAGGCCGACGACGCAGCGCCGGTGGGCGCGCCGATCGCACGCATTTCGCAGGGAGGCTGACGTGCCGACGCGCAACGAAACCTGGATCGCGCTGCACCGCCTGATGCTGGTGACGCGCGAATTGGACCGCGTGATCGGCGCCGCCGACGGGCATTGGCACCCGGCTTTGGGCGAGGAAGGTGTGGTCGCCGGCTGCTACCACGGCCTGCGGGATGGCGACGCTCTGGTGCCGCATTACCGCGGAATGCTTGCTGCCTCGTATGCGCGTGGCGGCGATCTCGCACGGCTGCTGGCCGGACTCGACGGCCGGGTGACGAGCTATACGCGCGGACGGTACCGTTCCGACGTCTGCGGCCCGATCGAACTCGGCATCATTGGCCTGTATTCCGGAGCACTCGGCCCGACCCTCGAGTACGCCGCGGGCGCCGCACTCGCCGCGAAGCTGGACGCCAAAGGAGGGGTTGCGGTCGCAGTGTTCGGCGATGGCACTGCCAGCCGCGGCAATTTTCACGAGGCCCTGAACCTTGCGGCGGTGCTCTGCCTGCCGGTGGTTTTCGTCTGCCAGAACAACCAGTTCGCGATTTCGACCTCTGCGCAGCGGGAGCATGGCGGCAGGATCGTGGACCGCGCCGCCGGATTCGGGATCCCCGGCGAACTGGTGGACGGCAACGACGTGGTCGCCGTTCACGATGCGGTGCAAGGCGCTATCGCGCGCGCGCGGCGGGGCGAAGGGCCTGCGCTGATCGACGCCTTCACCTACCGGGTGGGAGGTCATATGGCGTCCGATCCGGGTAACTACCGCTCCGGCGAGGAAGTGGATAAATGGAAGGCGCGCGACCCAATCGCGCTGCACGAGGGACGTTTGCTGGCCGAGCGAATGCTCGACGCTGCGCAGCTCGCAGCGTTGCGCGAGGCGATTGCGACAGAGGTCGAGGCTGCAATGAACAAGGCGCAGTCCGATCCGATGCCGGGTCCGGATGTCCTGGGACTCGATCGCGTGTTCGCGGGAGCGTGACATGGCAAGACTGACCATGCAGCAGGCGGTCGTGGCGGGCATCGCAGAGGAAATGCGGCGCGACTCCGGCGTGTTCATCATGGGGCTGGACATCGGCCAGTTCGGCGGACCGCTCAACTCGTGCAAGGGGCTGTGGGAGGAGTTCGGCGCGGCGCGCGTCATCGACACTCCGATATCCGAGGGCGGCATCGTCGGCGCCGGTGTCGGCGCGGCCCTGATGGGAAAGCGCCCGATCGTCGACGTCATGTTCCTCGAATACCTCTCGCTGGTGCTGCAACAGCTGGGCTGCGACGGCGGGGCGATGCACTATTATTCAGACGGCAAGGCGCGTGTGCCGCTGGTGGTGCGCGCGAAGTTCGGCGTCGGGCCCTACCACGGCCATGCCTACGACTACCATGCCTGGGTGGCGCACCTGCCCGGCATCAAGGTGGCGATGCCCTCCAACGCATGCGACGCCAAGGGCATGATGAAGGCCGCGATCCGCGATGACAACCCGGTGCTGTTCCTCGAGCACATGGGGCTCTACCATGGCACCCGGGAGGAGATTCCCGCGGGTGATGTAGTGGTGCCTCTGGGCGAGGCGAGACTGGTGCGCGAGGGACGCGACGCTACCGTGGTGGCGAGCGGCGCGATGGTGCGCCGTGCGCAGCTCGCAGCCGAGGCGCTGGCGAAGGAGGGCGTGGCAATTGAAATCGTCGACCTGCGCTGCATCGTTCCGCTCGACAAGGCGTGCATATTGGCGTCGGTGGCCAAGACCGGCCGACTGGTGGTGGTGAGCGAGGCGATGAAATTCTGCGGCTCCGGATCAGAGATCGCGGCGCTGGTCGCCGAGGAGGGATTTCGCTTCCTCAAGGCGCCGATCGAGCGGGTAGCGACGCCGAACGTGCCGATCCCGTTCGCCCGCAACCTCGAGAAGATGATCATCCCCGACGAAAACGCCGTCGCCGCGGCCGTCCGGCGCACGATGGCCGGCTGATCATGCGGATCAAGCGCGCGTGAGCGCGGAAACGATCAAGCAAGCTTTGCGAGGATGAGTCCGAGGCGTACGCCGGAGGACTGGATCGCGGTGCTTGCCATGGCGCTGTTGTGCCTGATCACCTTCGGCAACGTGCTGGTGCGCTATTTCACCGACCGCTCCTTCGCCTGGACCGAGGAAATCTCGGTGTTCCTGCTGGTCGTGATGACGCTCGCTGGTGCGGCGGCGGCGGCGGCGCGCGACAATCACGTGCGCATCGAATACTTTCTCACAGGCGGCAGCGCGGCGCGCCGGAGGTTTCTTGCGGTTGCGGGCGCGCTTGTCTCGACGCTGTTTTTCCTGTTCCTCGCCGGGCTCACCGCGGACATGGTCTGGGACGAATTCCGCTACCAGGAAACTTCATCCGGGCTCGGCCTGCCGCGCTGGTGGTACACGGTCTGGGTGCCGGCGCTGTCGCTGGTGATTGCGTTTCGCGCCGCCGTCGTCCTTGGGCACATGCTCAAGCGGACATGATCGGCGCGCTGCTGTTCACGGTGTTCGTCGTGCTGATGCTGGCCGGCGTGCCGATCGGCGTCGCGCTCGGGATCGGCGGGGCGCTCGCGATCGGCGTGGCCAACGCCGACGCGCAACTGCTCGGGCTGTTCGCGGTGCCGCAGAACTTCTACGCCAGCATCGCCAAGTATCCGCTGCTGGCCCTACCGATGTTCGTGCTCGTCGGCTCGATCTTCGACCGTTCCGGCGTGGCCCAGCGCATGGTCATATTTGCAGTTGCCGTGGTCGGGCGCGGCCCCGGCATGCTGCCGCTGGTCGCGATTACCGTGGCGATGGTGCTGGGCGGCATTTCCGGTTCCGGGCCGGCGAATGCCGCCGCCGTAGGCGGCGTAATGATCGCGGCGATGTCGCGGGCCGGTTATCCCGCGGCCTTCTCCGCAAGCGTGATCGGCGCTGCCGCAGCCACCGACATCCTGATCCCGCCATCGATCGCCTTCATCGTCTACAGCGTGATGGTGCCCGGGGCTTCGGTTCCGGCGCTGTTCGCCGCCGGCATGATCCCGGGCGTGCTCGCGGGTCTTGCGCTTATCGTGCCGTCGGTCTGGATATCGCGCAAGCATGGCTTCGGCGCCGGCGAGACCGGGTTGCCCCGACCGCCGTTCTGGCGCAGCCTGAAGGACGCAATCTGGGGACTGGTGGCGCCGATTCTGATTCTCGGCGGCATGCGCCTCGGCTGGTTCACCCCCACCGAAGCCGCGGTGGTGGCGGTTTTCTACGGCCTGTTCGTAGGCATGGTGATTCATCGCACCGTCAAATTTCGCGACTTGTTCGACATTTTCCGCGAAGCCGCCGAACTCTCCGCCGTGATCATGCTGATCCTCGGCCTTGCGGGCATCTTCGCCTACTCGGTCAATACGCTGGGGATCGCCGACCCGATTGTGAAGTTCATCGCCGCAAGCGGCCTCGGCAGCATCGGTGCGATCGTGCTGATCGTCGTGATCCTGATGTTCGTCGGCATGTTCCTCGACGGCGTCTCGATCTTCATGATCTTCCTGCCGCTGCTGATGCCGGTCGCGAAAATCTTCGATTGGGACCCGGTCTGGTTCGGCGTGATCCTGACGATGAAGATCGCGGTCGGCCAGTTCACGCCGCCGATGGCTGTGAACCTGATGGTGGCGTGCAAAATGGCCGGGGTGCCGATGGAATCGACCATCCGCTGGGTCGGCTGGCTGATCGTGAGTTTCCTGGCAGTGACGTTCCTGGTGATCCTTTTTCCCGAATTGGCGCTGTGGCTGCCACGCGAGCTCGGGTATTAGAATGCACAGAGACGGTAAACGGAGGAGAGGCCAGATGAAACGACGTGCATTCCTGCAAGCCGCCGCTGCCGGCGCGCTGGGTTTTCCCGCGATTCTCAGGGCGCAGCAGTACAAGACCGAGTACAAGATGTCCACCGTAGTCCCGCCGTCATTCGCCTGGGGCAGGGGCGGCGAGATCTTCGCCAACCTGGTGCGCGAGCGCACCAGCGGGCGGATCAACATCAAGCAGTATCCCGGCGCGTCGTTGGTCCAAGGCGACCAGACGCGCGAATTCTCGGCCATGCGCCAGGGCATCATCGACGTGCTCTGCGGCGCGCCGATCAACTGGTCGGGCACGGTGCGCCAGCTGGGCGTGTTCACGCTGCCTTTCATCACGCCTGACCACAAGGCGCTCGATGCAGTCCTCGATTCGCCGGCGGTGATGAACGATTATTTTGACCTGGTGCGCAAGGCAGGCGCGGAGCCGCTGGCGGTGGGTGAGACCGGGTTTCGCCAGATCAGCAATTCGAAGCACCCGATCATCAAGCCCGACGACATGAAAGGCATCAAGATCCGCGTCGTCGGCAGCCCGATGTACGGCGAGATCATGAGCGGCATGGGCGCGAA
>JBGOTT010000076.1:0-13970 GCA_041476585.1 Gammaproteobacteria bacterium
AGATGTCAAAAAGAGACTATTACGAAGTGCTGGGCGTCAACAAGGACGCCAATGACGACGAGATCAAAAAAGCCTATCGCAAGCTGGCGATGAAGCACCATCCTGACCGCAATCCGGACAACCCGAAAGCCGAGGAGCAGTTCAAGGAGGCGAAGGAAGCCTACGAAGTGCTGGCCGACGCAAAGAAGCGCAACGCCTACGACAACTACGGCCACGCGGGCGTCGATCACAGCGCCGCGGCAGGCGCCGGCGCAGGTGCGGGATTCTCGGGCTTCTCCGACGCGTTCGGCGACATCTTCGGCGACATCTTCGGCGGCGCGCGCAGCGCCCGCTCGCAGGTGTTCCGCGGCGCCGATCTTCGCTACAACCTGGAGATCGCGCTCGAGCAGGCCGCGCACGGCTTCGAGACCAAGATCCGCATCCCGACAATGGCCGAGTGCGCCACCTGCAAGGGCAGCGGCGCGCGAGCCGGTTCGAAGCCGCAAACCTGCCCGAGCTGCCACGGCGCGGGCCAGGTGCGCATGACGCAGGGATTTTTCTCCATACAGCAGACCTGCCCGCGCTGTCATGGCGCCGGGAAGATCGTTCCCAATCCCTGCGCGGCGTGCAACGGCGCCGGGCGCGTGAAGCACCAGAAGACCCTGTCGGTAAAAATTCCCGCGGGCGTCGACGAAGGCGACCGCGTGCGCCTGTCCGGGGAGGGCGAATCAGGCGGGAACGGCGGCCCCGCGGGCGACCTGTACGTTCAGGTGCACATCAAGCCGCACCCGGTGTTCCAGCGCGACCACGACGACCTGCACTGCGAAATGCCGGTGAGTTTTTCGATCGCTGCGCTGGGCGGAGAGATCGACATCCCGACGCTCGACGGCTCGGCGCGCATCAAAGTGCCCGCGGAAACGCAGTCCGGCAAGACCTTTCGATTGCGCAGCAAGGGCATCAAGGGCGTACGCAGCCAGTCGCACGGCGAGCTGTTCTGCCACGTGGTGGTGGAAACGCCGGTCAACCTCACCGAGCGGCAGCGCGATCTGCTGCGCGAGTTCGAATCGATCAGCCAGAAGGACTCTGCGCGCCACAATCCGCGCGCCCGGTCCTGGCTGGAGAAGGTGAAGGCGTTTTTCGAGCAGTAGGCGGCGGGCGATCGCCTACAGCATTGCGGGTTTGTCCGGCAGCTCGTTGCGGTTGCTCTCGCGCACCGGGAAATGCCGCGAGAGCAGCCGCGTGGCGCGTTCGATCGCTTCCAGCGCGCCGGCTTCGTAGGCGCGGCTTCGGAACGCTCCCTCCATGCCACGGCAGATCGCATCCCACTCGGCCTGCCCTACGCGGACGCTGATGCCGCGGTCGGCGACCACCTCGATGCGCCGGTCCGCGAATTGCACATAGATCAGCACCCCGCTGTTGTGCTCGGTATCCCAGACGCGCAAGGCGGAGAACACCTCGAGCGCGCGCTGGCGCGCGCTTTGCCCGCGCAGCAGCGGCAACGGGTGCAGGCCGCCCTCGACCGCGAAGCGCAGTTCGCCGTCGTGGGTTTTTTCCGATGCACCGATCGCCCGCTCGATTGCGGCAAGCGTGCGGCGCGGAAACGCGCGCGCGACCATCCAGTGCGGCATCAACAGGTGCTTGAGAATGCGTCCGAAGCCCATGTCACCAGCTCCCGCTCGCGCCGCCGCCGCCCGAGCTGCCGCCCCCGCCGCCAAATCCTCCGCCGCCCCCGCCCGAGGACCAGCCGCCGCCCAAACCGCCGCTCCAGCCGCTGCCGCGTCCGGAAGGAAGGTTGCCGGCAAACAGACTGAAGAATAACGCCAGCGCGCCAAGGATCACGGCCGCGACGATCGATCCGGCGATCACCCAGACCAGGAACCCGGCGATGGCGCTGGTGAGGGCGGATCCGGGAAGCCGCCCGAATGCTGCGCGCGCAATACCCTGCACGAATACCAGGAAGATCAGCCCCGGAACGAACCAATCGGTATGCTCGAACAGGCCGCGCCCGCCATCGCGCTTGCGCGGCGGCGGCAGAGGCTCGCCGTCGATCACCCGGATCACGCGATCCACCCCGGCGCTGATGCCGGCGTAGAAATCGCCCTGCTTGAAGCGCGGCGTGATCTCCTCGTCGATGATGCGCTTGGCGGTCGCATCGTTGAGCGCGCCCTCGAGCCCGTAGCCGACCTCGATACGCAAGCGCCGGTCGTCCTTGGCGACCAGCAGCAGCACGCCGTCATCCACCCCCTTGCGGCCCAGCTTCCAGCTTTCCTCGACGCGCACCGCGTACTGCTCGACGGTCTCGGGCCGGGTCGTCGGCACGATCAGCACCGCCACCTGGCTGCCCTTGCGCGCTTCAAACGCGGCCAGCGTCTGCTCGAGCGCGCTGCGCTCGGCATCGTTCAGGGTCGACGTGAGGTCGGTGACACGCGCCTTCAGAGGCGGAACCGCGATTTGCGCAGCCGCCGTGAGCGCGAACGCGAGCAGCGCTCCGGCCGCGATCAGGACGCGCGACATGCCCGCGCCTACTTGGGTGCGCTGAAATCGACTTTCGGCGCGTTCGAGATTTCCTTCTCGTTCTCGACGGTGAATTGCGGCTTCTCCTTGAAGCCGAACAGCATCGCGGTCAGGTTGCTCGGGAAAGAGCGCACCACCACGTTGTATTCCTGCACCGCCTTGATATAGCGGTTGCGCGCCACCGTGATGCGGTTCTCGGTCCCCTCGAGCTGCGCCACCAGGTCGCGGAAAATGGCGTCCGATTTGAGCTGCGGATAGTTCTCGGCCACCACCAGCAGCCGCGACAATGCGGACGTGAGCTGTCCCTGCGCGGCGACGAACTTCTGGAACGCCGCCGGATCGTTGATCAGCTCCGGCGTCGCCTGGATCGACCCGACCCGCGCGCGTGCGTTGGTCACGCCGAGCAGCACCTGCTGTTCCTGGGCCGCGAACCCCTTGACCGTGTTGACCAGGTTCGGCACCAGGTCGGCGCGGCGCTGGTACTGGTTGAGCACCTCGGCCCAGCCCGCCTTGATCTGCTCGTCTGCGGATTGCAGCGTGTTATAGCCGCAGCCGCCGAGGCCCAGCGTCGCCATCAGCAGTGCGGCAAGCGCGAAAAATCGTCTCATGTCGTTCCTCCGGTCGAAGCCCGAATCAGCGTAACACGATTGCGTCGCGGGTCGCGTCGATCAGGCTCGCGTCTGTCTATTCGGGTGCCGGTGCCGGCCGCGAGCGCAAGCCCGCCAGCAGGTCGATCGCCTGCGCGTGGCCGTTGCCGGCGGCGCGTTGCAGCCAATTGAGCGCCTCCTTCGGGTTGCGGCGCACGCCACGGCCTTCGGCGTAGACGAGCACCAGCGCGAACTGCGCTTCGGCATGCTCCTGTTCGGCGGCCCGCAACAGCCAGCGCAAGGCCTCGCGCTCGTCCTTCGGCAAGCCCGCCGATCCGCTCGCGAACCCCTCCGCGAGGTAGTACTGCGCATCGGCCTGACCCTGCAACGCCGCCTTGCGCGCCAGCTCGATGGCCGCGAATTCATCGCGCGCGACCCCGCGGCCGGTTCCCGTCAGGACCGCGAGCCGGTACTGCGCATCCGGGTCGCCGTGGCTTGCCGCATCGTTGATGAGCTCGACCGCGTGGACGTCGTTGCGCTCGACGCCGAGTCCGTCGAGATAGAGCATGCCGAGCAGGAACTTCGCGCGCGGCTCGCCCTGCGCCGCGGCCTTCTCGTACCATTCGCGCGCCGCCTTCAGGTCCGGGGTGACCGCACGGCCCTGCTGCAGGAAGAAACCGAGGTTGGTCTGCGAGCGCGCGAAATTTCGCTCCGCGCCCCTGCGATACCATTCGAGCGCCTGGACGGAATCGCGCAACGGCGCTGGCGCGCGCTCGTACACGACCCCGAGGGCGTGCATCGCGGGGACATGACCTTTTTCGGCCGCGCGCTTGAACCAGTCGATCGCCCGCTCCGGGCTCTGCACCCGGGCGTGTCCCCGCAGATAAAGATCGCCGGTGTAAAAGGCCGCGTCCGCGTCGCCGCTCTCGGCCGCCTTTTCGAGCGCGGCGATCGCCTCCGCATCGCCTTCGCGCGCCTTGATCGCGAGCGCGCGCAGGGCGTCTTCCTGCGCGGCGAGCGGGGCGGCGAGGAACAACGACAACAACAGGCAGACAAGGATGCGCATGGGAGGCTCAGCAAGCCTACGATACATCCCGGCTACGCCCGCCGCCAAGTGGTGCCTTTCGGCCCGTCCTCGAGGACGATGCCCTGCTCGAGCAGCTCGTCGCGCACCCGGTCGGCGCGCGCAAAGTCCTTCTGCTGCTTGGCCGCCGCGCGCTCGTGAATCCTCTCCGCGACCTGCTCTTCGCTGAGCGCTCCGCCCGGCCCCGCCTTGAGGAACTCTTCGGGGTCGCGCTGCAACAAGCCCAGCACGGCGCCGAGCGCCTTCAGCTGTCCGGCGAGCGCGCGCTGGCCGCGATTCACCGCATTGGCGAGCTCGAACAGTTCGGCGACCGCCACCGAAGTGTTGAAATCATCGTCCATGGCCGCCTTGAAGCGCTGCGCATGGGCTTCGCTCCAGTCCACCTTCGCCTCGGGCGCCGGCGCGGCCCGCACGCCAGCGGCGGATTTCGTTCGTAGCGCGGTGTAGAGCCGCGTCAGCGACTGGCGCGCATCCTCCATGTGAGCATCGGTGTAATTGAGCGGGCTGCGATAGTGCGAACGTGCGAGGAAAAAACGCACCACCTCGGGATCGAACGACTTGAGGATCTCGCGGATGGTGAAGAAATTGCCGAGCGACTTGGACATCTTTTCTTCGTCCACGCGCACAAAACCGTTGTGCATCCACAGGTTGACGAACGGTTGGCCGCTTGCACCTTCCGATTGCGCGATCTCGTTCTCGTGGTGCGGGAACTGCAGGTCCTGACCGCCGCCGTGGATGTCGAAATGCTCACCTAGCAGCGTGCAGCCCATCGCCGAGCACTCGATGTGCCACCCGGGGCGCCCCTCGCCCCACGGCGAAGCCCACTTCGGCTCGTCGGGCTTGGAGCGCTTCCACAGCACGAAATCGAGCGGGTCCTGCTTGGCAGCGACCACCTCTACACGCTCGCCCGCGCGCAATTCGTCGAGCGTCTTGCCCGAGAGCTTGCCGTAGCCGGGAAACCTGCGCACCGCGAAATTCACGTCGCCATCGGCGGCGACGTAGGCGAGCCCTTTTTTTTCGAGCCTGCCGATCATGTCGAGCATCTGCGTGACATACTGCGTCGCGCGCGGCTCGTGGTCGGGCTTTTCCACCCCGAGCGCCGCGAGGTCCTCGTCCATGTAACCGATGAAGCGCGCGGTCAACGCTGCAATCGTCTCCCCGTTCTCGGCCGCCCGTTTGATGATCTTGTCGTCGATGTCGGTGATGTTGCGCACGTAGGTCACGCGGTAACCGGACGCGCTCAGCCAGCGGCGCACGATATCGAAGGCCACCAGCATCCTCGCGTGCCCGAGATGGCAGTAGTCGTATACCGTCATGCCGCAGACGTACATGCGCACCTCGCCGGGCCGGATCGGGGTGAAGACCTGCTTTTCACGCGCGAGCGAGTTGTGGATCCTGAGCATGCCGGGAGTGCCGGGGTGGAATCTTGCCGCCCGCAACCCTTGCAGAGCGCGCCGAGAGACAGAGCGCGGGTTGTGAACGGGCGGGGCTTAGTCTAGAATGAGCAAACTTTCGTAGAGCCTTGAAAATTATAACACAATGGCTGATCCAGACGCCCTCGGACTGAAGCTCCTGCGAGGCGCGCTGGCGGCGATTTTTGTCGGGTGGGCATGCGCGCCCCCTGCGGCGCTCGCCGACGAGCTCCAGGAGGCGACCAAGCTCCTCAAAGCAGGCGAGCATCAGCAGGCGCTCGACAAGGTGAACAAGGCCCTGCTCGCCAAGCCGCGCGACGCGCAACTGCGCTTCTTGAAGGGCCTGATCCTCACCGAGCAGGGCAATACCAAGGAATCCATCGCGATTTTCCAGAAGCTGACCGAGGACTATCCCGACCTGCCCGAGCCGTACAACAACCTCGCGGTGATTTACGCTTCGCAAGGTCAGTACGACAAGGCGCGCGCCGCGCTCGAGCAGTCGATCCGGACCCATCCGAGCTACGCAACCGCCTACGAAAATCTCGGCGACGTGTATGCCAAGCTCGCGAGCCAGGCCTACGACAAGGCGCTGCAGATCGATTCGTCGAACGCGGGCGCACAGAACAAGCTCGCGCTGGTGCGCGAGCTGGTCGGCGGCCCGAGCACGGCCAAACCGGCGCCTGCGGCGATTGCTGCCGTCGCGGCCAAGCCGGCGGTGGAGAAAAAGCCCGAACCCAAACCCGCGCTCGAAGCCGCGACGCCTGCGGCCCGCGGCGACGATGTCGTGCAAGTCGTGAATGCCTGGGCGCAAGCCTGGTCGAAGAAGGATGTCGACGGTTACCTCGCGTTCTACGCCAGCGACTTCAGGACGCCGAAGGGCGAATCGCGCGAGGACTGGGAGAAATCGCGCCGCCACCGCATAGCCGCGCCGAAAACCATCGCCGTCACGGTGCAGGCGCCCAAGGTGAGCCTGCAGGGCGACAAGGCGAACGTCACCTTCCGCCAGGGATACCGCTCCGATGTGCTCCCCGCGCGCACCAGCACCAAGACGCTGGTGCTGACGAAGGCCAACGGCCGCTGGCTGATCCAGCAGGAGAAGGTCGCCAATTGATGATGAGCGCCTCCGCGTTCCTGCGCGCCCTGGTCGCAGCAGTGTTGTTCGCCCCGGCTCTCGCCGGCCCCGCTCTGGCGGCGGGTGCGCAGACCGAGCGCGAACTGGCGAGGGTGTTCGAGGCGCTCGACGCCAACAAGCTCGAGCTCGCGATGCAGCGCGTCGAAGCGCTGATCGCGGCGAATCCGAATTTCCGCCTCGCGCACCTGATCCGCGGCGACCTGCTGATGGCGCGCACGCGCCCGCTCGCCACCTTCGGCAATGCCAAGCACCTGCCGCGCGAGCGCGTCGAGGAACTGCGCGCGGAGGCACTTGCGCGCATCAGCGCATGGCGCGATCGCCCGGGCGATCGCGTGCCGCGCTACCTGCTGCAGCTCCAACCACAACAGAAGCAGGCGCTGGTGGTGGACTCCAAGCGCTCGCGGCTGTACGTCTACGAGAACCTCGACGGACGCGCCCGCTATGTCACGGATTACTACGTCTCGCTCGGCAAGAACGGGATGGAAAAGGCGCGCGAGGGCGACCAGAAGACCCCGGTCGGCGTCTACCACGTCACCTCCAGCCTGCCGCGCCAGAAGCTCACCGACTTCTACGGCTCGGGCGCCTGGCCGATCAACTACCCCAATGAATGGGACCGCCGCCAGGGGCGCAATGGTCATGGCATCTGGCTGCACGGCACGCCCTCCAACACCTACAGCCGCCCGCCGCGGGCGAGCGACGGCTGCATCGTCCTCGCCAATGCCGACCTCGACCGGCTCGGACAGGACCTGCAGATCGGCCTCACCCCGGTGATCATCGCGGACCAGATCGAATGGGTGGATGCGGGGGCGCAGCAAGCCGAGCGCAAAGCGCTCGCCGGCGCGCTCGAGGCCTGGCGCACCGACTGGGAAAGCCTGGATACCGCGCGTTACCTGAAGCATTACGCCGCAAGCTTCGAGTCCGACGGCCAGTCGCTCGCCGAGTGGTCCGAGCACAAGCAAAAGGTCAATGCCGGCAAGTCGTGGATCAAGGTCGGCCTGTCGCAGGTGAGCATGTTCCGCTACCCGGGGGAAGGCGACTTCGTCGTGGTCACCTTCGTGCAGGATTACCGCTCGAGCAACCTGTCGAACGCGATGAAGAAGCGCCAGTACTGGATCAAGGACGGCGCGCGCTGGAAGATCCTTCACGAAGGCGCGGCCTGATCCCCCGCCCGCAGCCACTTTTTTCGCTACCGAGGCCGTCCCATGAACCTTTCCCGGCTGTTCAAACCGCTCGTCATGCTCTCCGCAATCGCTGCCGCCACCGGCGCCGCGGCTGCCGACCCCCAGGTGGACATCAAGACCAGCCATGGCACCATCCGCCTGGAACTGAACGCGGGCAAGGCGCCGAAAAGCGTGGCTAACTTCCTGCAGTACGTGCGCGACGGGCAGTACAACGGCACCATCTTCCACCGCGTCATCGACGGCTTCATGATCCAGGGCGGCGGCTTCGACAAGGCCTACCAGCAGAAAAAGACGCGCGATTCGATCGAGAACGAGGCCGCCAATGGTTTGAAGAACGACCTGGGCACCGTGGCCATGGCGCGCACCTCGGCGCCGCACTCGGCCTCCTCGCAGTTCTTCATCAACCTGAAGAACAACGACTTCCTCAACTACACCTCGCCGGACCAGCGCGGCTACGGCTATGCGGTATTCGGCAAGGTGGTCTCGGGGATGGACGTGGTGATGAAGATCGCCAAGCTGAAAACCGGCCCCGGCGGACCCCTTCCCGCCGAAGCACCGCAGGAGATGGTGACCATCGAATCGGCCACCGTAGTCGAAGACGCGAAGAAGTAGCCCCGGGGCGCTCGGGTCCATGCCCCGGACGCTGTTCATCTCCGACCTGCACCTCGCAAGCGAACGGCCCGCGGCCACTGCGGCGTTTTTCGCCTTCCTCGCACGCGAAGCCGCACAAGCACAGGCGATCTACATCCTCGGCGACCTGTTCGAGTACTGGATCGGGGACGACGATCTCGGCGATCCGTTCAACACTTCGGTTGCGCAGACGCTTGCGCGCACCGCGGCGCGCGGCGTGAAGCTCTACTTCATGCACGGCAACCGCGACTTTCTGATCGGCACGGAATTCTGCCGGGCCGCACGCATGACGCAGCTCGAGGATCCGCATCGAATCGAGCTGCAGGGACGCGATGCGATCCTGATGCACGGAGATACGCTGTGCACCGATGACCACGACTACCAGAACTGGCGGCGCATTGCACGCTCAAGCGAATGGCAAACCGCGTTCCTTTCGGGGTCGCTCGCCGAGCGGCACAAGCAGATCCTGGCGCTGCGCGAGAAGAGCAAGGAAGTGATTCAGGCCAAGCCGGCGGAGATCATGGATGTCAATGACGGCGCCGTGCGCGACGCGATGCGCGCGCACAACGTGAACCTGCTGATCCACGGCCACACCCATCGGCCGGCGCATCACAGGCTGGAAGTGAACGGGAAGGCGTGCGATCGCTGGGTGCTGCCGGAGTGGTATGGACGCGGCGGGTATCTTGTCGCGGATTCGACGGAATTGAAGCTTGAATTCCTGTCGTGAACGAAAGGATCCTTCGGGTGCGCCTCAGGACGGCAGCGTCTCGAAGTCCAGCCCGGCAAAGCGCTCGAAGTCGCGGTCGAAGGAGCCGAGCGTTGCGCCATGCTCGATCGCAAGCGCCGCCAGATGTGCGTCGGTGGTCAGATTGCCCGCGGTGCCGGCGGCGACCAGCAAGCGCGACAAAATCGGTTCGTGGCGCTCGGTGGGATGGAGCACGCGCGCACCTGGCGCGGCAAGCCAGTCTCTCACGGCCGCCAACGCGTCTTCCGCTGCCATCGGCTTCGCGAGGATCCCGCGTCGAGTCGCGAGCCGGATGAACCCGAGCAGCGCAACCCACGACAAGCCGACGCCGGCGGGCGCATTGAACGCCTGCTCCAACCAAGCGCGCGCCGAAGCGTGATCGGCGCTGGCGGTGTTGACGGCGTGAAGCAGTACGTTCAGGTCCGGCAGCTTCATCGGCCGGAAGCGCGGCGCCGCACCCGCGACACGGTCGATGCGTCTTCCAGCTCTGCGGCAAGCGACAGCGCCTTGGTCAGATCCACAAGCGGCCTGCCCAGGTCGAAGGTGCGCTGCCGGAACGGCTTCGCCGGCTTGCGATCGCCGCCGCGCAAGCCTTCACGGAGCGCAGCGTTGAGCACCTGCTTGAACGGTTCCCCGCGCTCGCGCATGGCCTTGCGCAGGAGCGCCTGCACGTCGGGATCGATGGTTACCGTGGTACGCATGACATCATGATAGCACGCCAGTTGCTGTCATGATGCCGAGCAGGATTCAGCGATCCGGCTCCCAATGAAACTTGTGCAATATGCGGTGCAGTACCGGCGAGAGCACGACGGCCACGGCAATCAAGAATACCAAGCCTGCGTACAGCGCGTACAGGCCCGCGAACACCTTTCCGCCGTTCGTCTTCGGTGCGTCAACAGGACCCATGCCGCCCAGCAGCATCGCTGAGTTCAGGAACGCATCGCGCCAGGGAAGGTTTTCGTAGTACATGTATCCGGACATTCCCAGAACCAGCGAGAACAGCAATATGGCCGCTGCGGCGGCGAAGTGGTTCAGCAGCCGGCGGGTGAAGCGGGCTCGGGAAAGTGGGGGGTGCTTGCGGGATTCGTAGATCACGTGTTGGTCGGGCCTCGAGCATCATCACCATGCGCGATTCGCTGGATGAAAGGCTGAAGCAATCGGCTTCCGTGAATGACTGCAGCGACCAGAATTCGTCCCGATTCGACACGATAGATGATGCGGTAGCTGTAGACGAATCGTTCGCGAATAGACGTATCGCCGACTTCTGGAACAGCCCGACCTAGTTCGGGGTAGTCAGGGATCGACTCCGCCGTTTCAACGATTCTCGAGGCGACTGCTTTGGCGTACCAAGGCGAGTCGCGCTCGATGTACGACGCGATGGCTTCGATGTCCTCGATGGCTTCCGGCGACCAGACTAGGCCGCGAGCCATTTGCTGAGGCGGGCCTTGGCATCCTCATGGGAGATAGCGCCTTCTTTATCCGCACGCGCGAGTCCGCGCTTGACCTTTTCGAGCACGTACAGGTGGTACTGGATGTCCTCGAGGCTGGCGTCTTGCGGCAACGCCTCTAGCATCGAGACAACTTCTGCTTTGGGATTGCTCATAGCGCCTCCTCCAGTACAGATGTCAAATGCTACCACCGACCGGTCGCGCAGAAATCCAACGTCTTCCCGCGCGGCGGGCCCCCGGCCGCTACTTGATGTGTTTCACCAATTGCCTCGGGCCGACTTCCGCGCCGTACACGTTGCCCATCGCGTCCACCGCCAAACCCTCTGCTGCGCTGGTTCCCTTCATTTCGAGCGGGTCAGGAATACGGTACAGGACATTGCCATCCTTGAGGCTTCCGATCCGGACACCTCTCTTCCATCCCGGGTGAGGCGCTACGCCGTTGGATTCGGAGTCGGCCACATAGATCATGTCGTTCCGTATGTAAACGCCGCTCGGGCGACCGAACTGCTTCCACTCCGTGATGAACCCGCCGTCCTGATCGAGGATCTGGATGCGCATGTTCCCCCGGTCAGCGACGACGAGCCGTCCGGCTGAATCCATGGCGATGTCGTGAGGAGTCCGGAATTCAACCGGTCCGGATCCCAATTTGCCAAAGGATCCTATGAACCTGCCGTCCTTGGTGAACCTGGAGACGCGCGCGACGGTATTCGGTGGCGCGTTGACGGCCTGCCCTGAATGGCCCTCGGTGATGAAGATGTCGCCATTCGGTGCCGCTACGACACTGGTCGGTTCGGTCAAGGCGTCCGGAGGGTTTCCGGCGACCCCCATTTTTCCGAGGGTGAGCAGCACCTTTCCGTCTCGATCAAACTTCACGACGATGTGGCCTTTGTCTTTTTCCTGCGGGTGCTTCAACCGTTCCCGCTCGTTTGCACTGCGTGCGTCGACCACCCAAACATTGCCGTCCCGATCCACATAGATCTTGTGAGGGAAAATGAACATCCCGGCGCCGAAGCTTTTCAGAAGCTTGCCCGATGCATCAAACTTGAGGACCGGCGGGAGCGTTGAACCAGCGCAACTGTCGTACGCATAAGGCGATACTCCGGGCGGGACGTCCGGATTCGCGCCGCATCGGTTTACCACCCAGACGGATTCGCCATCGTTGTCGATTGCGACCCCGTTCAGCGCCCCCCAGGTCCGTCCCTCCGGGAGGTTTCCCCATGGCGCGATGCTTCGGTAGGGATTGGGCAGGTCATTGGTCGGCTGTACGTCGCCTTCGGCGGATGAGGCGGGGGTGGAAAGCGTTAGCGCGGCGACGGTGGTGAGAAGCAAGGTCTTCAATCGATTTGCGGGTGCCATCGAGCTGCTCCTTGAAATGACAATCGTCTGACAACCTTTGCGCTTTGCATAATCGTACGCCTGACGTCTGCGATTAGCTCAGGGTGCCAACGAATTCGGGGGAAGTTTGGCGTCGGTTCTGGAGCGTGCGGTTAGGCCTTCGGATATTCCTGGCGTATGGCATCGAAGGCCTTCTTGTGTGACTCATACCGGGGAGTTGCTTCCGTGCCCAAAAAGCTGTGGACCCTCGCGCCGCTGTCGATAATGACAGCCAAGAGGGCGTCCAGATTGCGAAGTAGATCAGCGGGGTCGGCGGACTTGAAAAGGACAGCGTGATAGTCGTCTCCGTCCTTCTCCATGTGGCGATCATCGAGTGCCGACATGTTGTTATGGCTTTCCAAGCACAGCAGCCAGTATATGGACTGGTACTCGTGCTCGAGCCCACCGGAATCGAATCGTGCGAAGTTGCTCAACGGTTTGCGACCTTCGCTCTTGTACTTAGCTATTTCCTGCTCCAGGCTGGACACTTCCTCATTGACCTCCATTCCCGCTGAAACACCGAGCAAGAATGGATTCGATGGAAACCTTGCGACGTTTCGGAGGAATCGAAGTTTTTCTTCAAGGAACGAGGCGTACATATTCTTGTAGTAGTCAGCATCTTTAAGCAACGCACGCAGGTCCGCGTACGCCTCGAAAACTGAACGGAGCACTATCGGGAATGCAGTTGTTTGCCCCTTATCGAAGAGGGCCATTTCGCCATGCGACAGTTCCAGGATGCTGCAGTAGACGCAAATCGCGGTCAGCTGTTGCGGGTTCCGCTTGTCGAAGTGGAACAACGCGGCATCCCGTAGCGAGTCGGCCGCGACAACTTGCAGCAACGGAAAGAGCTTCGTGTCGATTGTCGGGCGTAGGTCCATGGCGGAACGCCGATAAGGCTTAATGCTTGGCGTAATCGGGCGCCGGCGCGCGAAGCGCGACTGGAACCCGACAGCGATGCTGTTGGGCGCTCCGGTTGACGCGAATGTTAGCAATCACTTTGTCACGCACCGTAGTCGTCCGTGAAGTACTTGGACAAATCCAGGTGATATTTAGGAAAGCGCTCCAGGCTCTGGCTAAGAAAGACGAGGAAATGCATCAACGCGTGCTTAGGGAACACCAATGTGTCAGCAGTGTAGGCCTTTCGCACGATGAAGCATTGATCCAGAATGCATACGGCGTTCGGACGGTATCCCACCAAGAACCGCAAGAGCGATCTGGATGCTTGTAGGCATCAACATCTCCCCGTTTAACAAGAAGTCGACCCTCTACACGAGGCCTTACAAGACCCGAAGAAGTGGGCCGAGCTCGGCCAGAGTACGCCCGGGCCATTGATTCCTCAACTACGTCAACAGGGATAAGCACCTAAATCGTGGAAGGTGCTAGGAGACTTGCTCACAGTTCAAGCGTTTGTTAATCGGTCCCCGCCTGCGCGGGGACGACATTCGGCCGCTCCCCGCAAAACAACTTCGATCATCCCAGCCCGCGCGCGAGGTCCGCGCGCAGATCCTCCTGCGCTTCCAGTCCCACCGCCAAGCGTAGCAGCCCTTCGACAATCCCGGCCGCGGCGCGCGCCTCGGGCGTGATGCGCCCGTGCGTGGTGCTCGCCGGGTGGGTGATGGTGGTCTTGGTGTCGCCCAGGT
Organism: Gammaproteobacteria bacterium; assembly: GCA_041476585.1. Taxonomy (GTDB): domain Bacteria; phylum Pseudomonadota; class Gammaproteobacteria; order Burkholderiales; family SG8-39; genus JADGRQ01. Next base: position 13,727 of record JBGOTT010000076.1, read on the forward strand.
TTCCAGTGATCGACAGCAGGCACGTGCTATCCACCACCTTCCAGGCCTCCTCGCGCCCGCCCTTCACCTCGAACGCGACGATCGCACCGCCGGATTTCTGCTGCTTCAGCGCGAGAGCGTGCTGCGGATGCGAGGGCAACCCCGGATAGTAGACGCGCGCCACCTGCGGATGCGCTTCCAGCCATCGCGCAAGCTCGAGCGCGTTCGCAGATTGCGCCTGCATGCGGATGCCGAGGGTCTCGAG
>JBGOTT010000077.1:0-13722 GCA_041476585.1 Gammaproteobacteria bacterium
CCCAGATGCCGATCAGCGGAAGGTTCAATACGATCAGCATCAGGTTGCCCACCCACATCGAGGCGATCATCCCCCAGAACAACTCCGGCTTCTCGGTCATCACCTGCGGCCCCGGCGCGATGCCCTGGATCATCATCGCGCCGATCATCAGCGCCATCACCGCGTTAGACGGAATGCCGAGCGTGAGCAGCGGGATGAAGCTGGTCTGCGCGCCGGCGTTGTTTGCCGACTCCGGCCCCGCCACGCCCTCGACTGCGCCCTTGCCGAATTCGTGCCTGTACTTCGAGACCTTCTTCTCCAGCGTGTAGGAGGCGAAGGAGGCGAGCAGCGCGCCGCCGCCCGGAAGGATGCCGAGCGCGGAGCCGAGGAAGGTGCCGCGCAGCACCGGAGCGATACTCCGTCTGAAGTCCTCCTTCGACGGCCAGAGGTGCAGCTTCTTATCGGTGAACACCTCCCGCGCCACTCCGGTATGTTCAAGATTCATGACGATCTCGGCGAGGCCGAACATGCCCATCGCCACCGTCACGAAGCCGATGCCGTCGGACAGTTCCGAAATGCCGAAGCTGTAGCGCAGCACGCCCGAATTGACGTCGGTTCCCACGATGCCGAGCAGCAGCCCCAGAATCACCATCGCGATCGCCTTCAGCACCGAGCCGTGCGCGAGCACCACCGCCGCAACCAGGCCCAGCACCATCAGCGAGAAGTATTCCGACGGACCGAACTTCAGGGCGACCTCGGCGAGCGGAATGGCAGCCGCCGCTACGATCAAGGTCGAAACGCAGCCGGCGAAGAACGAGCCGAGCGCCGCCACGGCGAGTGCCGGGCCCGCGCGTCCCTGGCGCGCCATCTGGTAGCCGTCCAGGCAGGTGACCACCGAGGAAGACTCGCCAGGAATATTCACCAGGATCGCGGTGGTCGAGCCGCCGTACTGCGCGCCGTAGTAGATGCCGGCCAGCATGATCAGCGCGGCGACCGGCGAGAGGTTGAATGTCACCGGTAAAAGCATCGCAATGGTCGCCACCGGGCCCACGCCGGGAAGCACCCCGATCAGCGTGCCGAGAAACACGCCGACCAGGCACATCAGCAGGTTGAACGGCGCGATCGCGACGCCGAAGCCGAGGATCAGGTTGTTGATGAGTTCCATTGCGCGCTCCTATTTTTTCTTTGCGCCTTCGGGCGCGGTGTCCTGCGGAGCAGGAGCGCTCTCGGTTTGCTGGACCACCCGCGCCATGCCGAGCGAGCGCCGGATTTCGTCCGGATCGGGCCAGATCGGGAAGGGCAGCATAAGCGCCTTCACGAACACGCCCACCGACATGATGATCATGACGATGGTGAGAATCGCCACTTCCTTGAGCTTGAACTCATGGCCGCCGAACGCGCTGACGAACACCAGCGCGACGAGCGACAGAACCAGCCCGAGCGGCTTGAGCAGGTAGGCGAACGCGAGGTTGGCTGCGACGATGAACAGTATCGGCCGGAAATAAAAACGCGCCACCTTCTCCCCGTCCACCACGAGCGACTCGACCAGGACGAACGCCCCGAGCACCGCCAGGAGGCCGCCGAGCACCATCGGAAAATACGCCGGACCCATGCGCACGGCACTCCCGATTTGGTAGCCGTGCAACAGCTTGGCGCCGTAGATCCGGTCGATAAAATCGGGAGTTCCAACGGCACCGGCGACGAACGCCAAGCCGAAGACAATGAACATCAGCCCCGCCCAGAACTCCTTCGGACCTTTGATTTTCATTTTGTCTCCTCCAACGACGCTGCACGGAGGGCCTAACCGCGCGGCCCGGCAACTGAACAAAGTCTAACATGGTCATTCACTCCGGCGCCCCCAATCAATGCGATGTTTCCGCCCGCTTGCAACCGCGTCAGTCCGGGTTGCATGCGCCATGCTTGTGCTGCTCGCGGGAACTGCTCAGGAAGGCGCGCGCGGTCTGAATTCAGTGTCGCCGAAATAGGCGATCGTGCTTTCGCCGGTATTGTCGGTATCGCTCGAGAAAATAACGCCGTTTACGGCGGCGGGTTCTGCCGCAAAAGCCTTCCGGTAATCGGCGATTACGTCGCGCTCGTACTCGACCCAGCGGCCGAGGCGCGCGGGGCCGCTTTCCACCACCACCATGCGCACCCGGTCGGTGTAGGCATTGGGCGCCATCGTCCCGACCGGGGCCTTCGTGTCCCAGACGTAGCACAGCGCGGCAAGCGGCAGCTTCGGCCCGTACAGCAAGCGCGCCATTCGCAGCTTCAGGCGCTCGCCCGCCGGAAGCCTGTCGAGGTCGAGTTCGAAGGTCACATACAGGCGCGCCGGAAAATCGTCGCCCTGCCTGGTCGAGAGATCCGATTTGGCGATGAGATTCATTACCTTCCAGCGCCAGGCGAGGATCGGGTGCGTTTTCGGGTCCACGTGCATCTCGCGGATCAGGCCCGAGGCCGAAGCGCGCGCGTCGGCGCGCAGCGCGACCCGCCCTTCGTCCTCCACCAGCGAGAACTGCGTGTGCTTCGGCTGGTTCTCGAAAACATGCGGTGCGAGCCAGGCGGGCAGCGGCTCACCGGCGCGCAGCGCGGAGAAGCGCGCCACTTCGATGCTCGACTGCGCGCAGAGCAGGCCCGGCATCAACAGGCTCGCGCCGCCGAGCGAAAGAAACACACGGCGATTCACGCGCGGCGCCTGATCATCAGCCCGGACGCGACCAGGCGTCCGTAATCCTCCGGACGGTCGACGTCCCATACCGGCGCCAGTTCCCGCCAACGCCAACCCAGTCGTTTCATTCTCGCTCTCGTCTCGTCCATCACCGTGCCGGTACCCCAGCGCACACCGTCGAACAAGCCTGCCGGAGTGCGCCGCACGGCAATCAGCACATAGCCGCCGTCCTCGGCGGGAGCGAACGCCGCATCCGCCCCCCCGGCGAGCCAGCGCGCCGCACGCCGCAGGTCACGCGCGCGCAGCGCCGGGCAATCCGATCCGATCAGCACGACGCGCGCAAATCTCCGCAAACCGGCTGCGAGCGAGCGATGCATGCGCTCGCCGAGATCGCGGCCGCGTTGCCTGCGCTGCGGCACGTGGAGGTTGCATACCCTGCCGGCTCCGTGCAGCTCGACGCGCGCGGGTCGCGCGGCGCGCGCGGTATCGAGCGCCCGGCGCGTGAGCCGCGCCTGCAGCCGCGCCGCGCCGGCCGCGCCGAGCGCCGGAATGAGGCGCGTCTTCGTCCTTCCGGGAAGCGGCACGCGCGCGAACACGATGACCAGGGTGCCGTTCACGGCGGCTGGCGATACCGGCGCTCGAGTTCGACCGGATCGGCGCCGCGCCAGTACGCGAACCGCAATCGCCACATCAGCACGATGGTGCGCAGCACGCCGCGGCCCTCCCAGCGCCTGCCCGATGTGACGACGCGTTCGGCGAGGCAGGCCGGCCGGCCGATGTGCTTGAGGCGCGCGCTGAGCGCGACGTCCTCCATCAGTGCGATCTGCGGAAATCCCCCGGCCGCTTCGAACGCCGGACGCCGCATGAACATTGCCTGGTCGCCGGTCGCGATGCCCGAAATCCGCGAGCGCAGGTTCATCATGCGGGCCACCAGTGCGAGCAGCGGGTGGCGGCCGCAGATGCGCACGTCGAAGCGGCCCCAGTGCGCGCGCTCGAGCGCGCGCGCGACCAGCCGATCGGCCGAGGACGGGAGCAGGGTGTCGGCGTGCAGGAACAGGATCGCGTCGCCTTGCGCGGCGCGTGCCCCGGCATTCATCTGCGCGGCGCGCCCGCGCGGCGCCTGGAGCAGCAAATCTGCCAGCGGCGCCGCAAGCGCCAACGTCGCATCCTCGCTTCCGCCGTCAACCACGATCACCTCGGCGCCGCGCGCGCGCAACGGCGCAAGCGCGCCGAGATGGCCCTCGATGCCTTCAGCTTCGTTCAAAACCGGAACGACGATCGAGAGCCTCACGCAGCGTTATTTCCGCAGATCGTTAAGGCTCCAATCGTAGTCCAGGTGGGAGATCGGCGCCTTGCCATCAGCGATGATTTTCTGCTGTTCGGGGTTGTCGGCGAGCAGCTTCGCGTAGCGTCCGAAATACTGCTCGCGCGACGTGATCGCGGCCGATTTGCCGTCGAAGCCCTTGTAGCCGCTCGACCAGTCCTGCTTGAACCAGTTGAAGATCATCGAGACCTCCAGGCGGGCGTTTTCCGCGTTGTAGCGGTTGCGCGAACGGTCCGACAGGAACCGCACCGCCTGCTCTTCGAGCTGCCGGTCGAGCGGCTCGACGGCGTACGCCTCCTCGCGCAGCATCGGGCAGGCGACGGAGGCGCAGTTCACGGCGTAGTGCACGCGCGGCTCGTCGTAGGCGCCCGGCTTGCGCAGCGTCTCGTGCTCGATCGCATCGAGCGTGAACCTGCGCCCGAACAGCGAGAAGAATTCGTCCTTGAACGGGTTGCCGAACACCTTGCCGAAATCCCACACCGACTTGATGTCCGGATAGCGCGTCAGGATCTTCTCGACCATGAACGCGTTGTAGCCGTTGATCAGGAAAGCCATCTGCTGCGGCTTGCTCCAGCCCTTGAACTCGGCTTCGCCGACCTTCGAAAGCGTATCGAGATAGGCTTTGAGCGCGGCGCGGTCCTTGGCCATCTCGGCGTAGCGCATCTGCGAGGCTTTGCCGCCCTGGATCAGCACGACGTTTTTCTTGAGCAGGGCGTCCCAGGCCGCATGGCTGTGGTCGAAGCCCTGCGAGAAGACAGGCGCAGTCAGAAACGCAAACAGCAAGGCGATCAGTCGTTTCATGTTCAACCCCTCATCCAGCCGTGGAATTGCTCGATGCGCCGCAACAGACCTTGCGGCGCGTGCGCCTTCTTCCACACCCCGGCGGCGTATTTGTTCGCTTCCGCGAGCGTGGGATAGATATGGATGGTGCCGAGGATCTTGTTCAGCCCCAGGCCATGGCGCATCGCGGCGACGAACTCCGCGATCAGGTCTCCGGCATGCTCGCCGGCGATGGTCACGCCGAGAATCCGGTCCTTGCCCGGCACGCTCAGCACCTTGACCACGCCGTGCGCGTCCTCGTCCGCGATCGCGCGGTCGAGATCCTCGATGCCGTAGCGCGACACCTCGTAGGCAATGCCCTTTTCCTTCGCCTCGGTTTCGTTCAGGCCCACGCGCGCGACTTCCGGGTCGGTGAACGTCGCCCAGGGGATCACCGAGTAGTCCGCGCGGAATTTCTTGAAGGTTCCGAACAGCGCGTTCACCGCCGCATACCACGCCTGGTGCGCGGCGGTATGGGTGAACTGGTAAGGCCCGGCGACGTCGCCGCAAGCGTAGATGTTCGGGTAGATCGTCTGCAGGTACTCGTTGGTCTCCACCGTGCGCGCCTTGCTGACCGGGATGCCCAATTCTTCCAGGCCGTAGCCCTTGGTGTTGGCGATGCGCCCGACGGCACACAGCAGCTGGTCGAATTCGATGCGCACATCCGCGCCCTGATGCTCGCAGATCAACAGCTTGTGTCCGTTCTCGATGCGGAATTCCTTCGCCTTGTGATCGACGCGCACGTCCACGCCCTCGGCGACGAATTTCTGCATCACCAGCGCGGAGATTTCCGGGTCCTCGCGGATCAGGATGCGTGGCAGCATCTCCACCTGCGTGACCTTCGAGCCCAGGCGCGCGAAGGCCTGGGCCAGTTCCGAGCCGATCGGCCCGCCGCCCAGCACCACCAGGCGCGCGGGAAGCGTGCGGATGTCCCAGAGGTTCTCGGAGGTGAGGCAGTTCATCCGCTCGATGCCGGGAATCGGCGGCACGAACGGCCGCGCCCCGGCGGCAATGGCGATGGCGCGGGTGGTGATGCGCCGGGCAGAGCCATCTGCTTTCCTCACTTCGACCTCCCAGGGCGAGACGATCTTCGCCTCGCCCTCGATGCATTCGACTCCGAGCCCGGTGTAGCGCTCGGCCGAATCGTGCGGCTCGACGGTTTTCACCACGCGCTGCACACGCTCCATCACGTCGGCGAAATCGAACTCCACCGCGGCCGACTTCATGCCGAGATCGCTCGCGCGCTTCGCCTGCGCGACGAACTTGGCCGAGCGGATCAGCGCCTTGGAGGGCACGCAGCCGGTGTTGAGGCAGTCGCCGCCCATCTTGTGCTTCTCGATCAGCGTCACCTTGGCCTTCACCGCGGCGGCGATGAACGCAGTCACCAGTCCGCCCGATCCCGCGCCGATCACCACCAGGTTGCGCTCGAATCGCGGCGGTCTGGTCCAGCGCGCGTAGACGCGGCGCGCCTTGACCAGGTCGACCAACTTTTTCGCGATCAGCGGGAAGATGCCGAGCAGCACGAACGCGCCGAGCAGCCCCGGCGAGAGGATGCCGCGCAGCGATTCGATTTTCGCCAGTTCGGTGCCTGCGTTCACGTACACCACCGTTCCGGCGAACATGCCAAGCTGGCTTACCCAGTAAAAGGTCCAGGTTCTGAGCGGCGTGAGGCCCATCAGCAGGTTGATGGCGAAAAACGGAAACGCGGGCACCAGACGCAGCGTGAACAGATAGAGCCCGCCCTCCTTCTCGATTCCGGTGTTGATCGCACGCAGATTCGCGCCGAACCGCTGCTGCACCCAGTCGCGCAGCAGTAACCTGCTGGCAAGGAAGGCGAGTGTGGCGCCGATCGACGAAGCGAACGACACCAGCAGCGTGCCCCAGCCCAGGCCGAACACGGCGCCGCCGGCGAGCGTCATGATCGCGGCCCCCGGGAGCGACAGCGCGGTGACCGCAACGTACACGAGGAAATAGATCGCAGCAGCCTGCAGCGGCCTGGCGTGATAGTAGGCGTCGATCGAGGCCTGCTGCTGCTTGAAGAATTCGAGCCGCAGGTATTGCGCGAGGTCGAAGGCGAAAAATACAGCGACCAGCGCGACGATGACCGCGACGACGACTAGCCTGGACTTGCTCATTATTCTCTCCCTGCGCGCTTGGTCGGCGCGGGTGCCGCGCGCCTTACTGCGCCGCCGCCCGCAACGGCTGGCTCAGGCGCAGCGCCTGGCGCGGCTCGTAGCGCGGCCCGTCGGCGATCCGGCTGAAGTACGAGGTGTGCGCGTCCGACCCTGCGGGCCAGCGCGCCAGGAAATGCGCGGCCCAGGCCGCGGCGTCGAAATCGAGCGGTAGCGCGTCCACATACAGGCCGTCGATGCGCCTGCCGTAGGCGCCCGCGGCGCGCGTCGGCCGGACCGAGATGCGCGTGGCCAGACCGTAGCGCGTAGCGCGGAAATTCGGCATGCCGGCGGCGCCATTGTTCACGATCGCGCACGGCCCGGACGCAGTCTCGAACGATTGCAGGACCGGCAGGCAGGTGTGGCTGGAGGCGAATACGCGCACCGCGGCGGCAGCAAACGCCGCGTTCGCTGCAGCAAGACCGGCGGGCGTGCCGAGCCGCTCCTGCGAAAATTCCCATCCGGCAAGCGAGGTCGCGTCTCCGTGCACCGCCGCTACACGCACGCCGCCGATCTGCGCGACGGCGAACATCGGCAGCGCGGCAAGCAGCGCCAGTTCTGCCGGTAGACCGAGCGCGGTCTCGCGCAAGCGCTCGAGGATGCGGTTCGAGCGCTCGACTTCCGCATCGCCGACCCATTCGGGATAGCCGCAGCCGCAACCGGCCGCCGCCGACGGGCTGGCAAGTTCCGTCTCGACGTTGCCGCGAGTCGCGCGATGTTGCAGCACCCCCCGGTTTACGCGCATGAAGTCCGCGGAATCGCTGTCGAACCAGTGGAAATCGCCGTTGAACAGGAGGGTGCACTCGCCCGGCTCTGCGCCGAACGCTTCGAGCACCGTTTCGAGCGCGTACCGATTTCCGTACAGGCCGCCGACGACATAAAGCGTTTCCGTCTCGAACGCCGTGGCCGAGCGCAGCGCGGTCGCTCCGTAGCGATAGCCGATCGGGCAGCTGCGGCCGGGAAGCTCTTGCTCACCCATCGAGCGCCCCGCCGCAGCCCGAACCCTGCCCGGCGGTGCAGCCGTAGCAGTGGTCACGCACGGCGATCGGGTTGCCCGTAAGGTCCCGGCCGATCAGATCGGAGAGGTGCGTGCGCCGGCGGCCCTCGACGACGAGCGGCAGGCCGAGCATCTGGTTGAAATCGCAATCGTAGACGTAGCCCATCCAGTCCACCGAGACGAGCGTCCGGCACATCACGCCTTCGAGATTTTCGTCGCGGTGCGCGCCGCGCAGCAGCGTCATGTAAGCGTTGAACCTTCCGTGCGAGACCAGCGTGCTGCCGAAGCGCTGGATCGGCATGTTGGCGAGCGTGTACAGGCGGTTGAAGCTCACCCCGAAGCGCTCTCCGAGATGGCGCTTGTAGGCGGCCTCGAGTTCAGCCTGCTCGGGCGGCAGCGACGGGCCCTGCGGGTTGTACACCAGGTTGAGCGTCAGCGCGCTGTCGGGCATGCCGTAGCCGAGCGCGTTGAGCCGCGCGAGCCCGCGGATGCTCTTGTCGAACACGCCCTTGCCACGCTGCCGGTCGACGTTGTCCTCGAGATAGCAGGGCAGCGAGGCGGTGACCACGACGCGGTTGCGGGCGAGGAATCCGGCCAGATCCTCCTGGCCCGGTTCCCCGAGGATGGTCAGGTTGCAGCGGTCGATCACGTTCACGTCGAGGGCGCGCGCGCGTTCCACCAGTTCGCGGAAATACGGGTTGAGTTCGGGCGCGCCGCCCGTTACGTCGAGCTGCTTGATCCCGGCCACCTCGATGAAGGCAAGCACGTCGATGACGGTGCTTCGCTCCATCATCTCGGTGCGGTTCGGTCCGGCGTTGACGTGGCAGTGCAGGCAGCTCTGGTTGCACTTGTAGCCGAGGTTGACCTGCAGCGTCTCGAGGCGCGCGCGGCGCACCGCGGGGAAGCCGAACTGCTGCATCAGCGGCAGCGTGGCGTGCATGCGATTTCCTTGTGATTGACGGGAACTACGTTTAGTCGCGCGAACCGGATGCAGCTTACTTCGCTAAAGGGCGGTGTTCGCCGCCCGCTCCGTCTGCTCGTCGAGCAGCTGCAGCAGCCGCGAGCTGGTCGCGCGCAGGCGTTGCGACAGCATGAGCACCAGCTCCATCAGGACTTTCGCGCCGAGCATCGGCTGCTCGACGATGATGCGCGCGAGGTTCTCGCGGTCGAGCACCGCGACCGTGGTCGGCTCCACCGCGATGCAGGTCGCGAAGCGCGGCTCTCCGTCGATCATCGACATCTCGCCGAGGGTGCTGCCGGCGTCGACGAGCGCGAGCACCTGCGGCCGGTTCCAGCGGTCCTGTTTGACCACCTCGACCTTGCCTTCGAGTATCAGCATCATGAAATCGCCGCCGTCGCCTTCGTGGATGATCTCCGCCCCGCGCTCGGCGTTGTAGACATTCATGAAGTGCGACAGCAGCCGCACCTCGGCAGTCGAGAAATTCTCGATCAGCTTGCATCTGGGAATCAGGGCGTGGATCTGCCCCGAGAACTCGGTGGCGTCCCCGAGGTGATCGAGGTGGGCCAGATCATCGGGAGGTTCGGCCATGCTTCGCATTGTGCCAAACCCTAGGCGACCAGCCAAACCACGCTTGCCACCCATCCCGCGGCGGCGACCAGCATCCAGGGGTCGCGCAACAGCTCCAGCGTCGGGTCGCCGCCCCCGCCGCGGAAATGCAGCCGGTACAAGGTCCGGAAGGTGCCGAGCGCCACGAACGGCAGCGTCGGCAGGAGGTCCGTGCCGTGCAGCTCGGAGGTACCGGGATCGATGGTGTACATCGCGTAGGCAGCCAGCAGCCCGCCGGCGCAGAACAGCACCGCGCCATCGAGAAAGCGCACCGGGTACACCCCGAGCACGGCGCGGCGGTCGGCGGCCTCATCGACGAGCTGCGCGAGCTCCGCGCGCCGCTTGGCAAACCCCAGAAACAGCGTGAGCAGCAACGCACAGGCGAGCAGCCAGCGCGAAGGCTCGATGCCGATGCCGGCAGTGCCGGCGAGAATTCGCAGCAGGAAGCCGGCGGCGATCACCGCCACGTCCAGCACCGGGACCCGCTTCAGTCCCATCGAGTAAGCCACGTTCACCGCCGCGTAGGCCGCGAGGATCGCAGCGGCCCGCGGGCCGGCCCATGCGCCGAGCGTAAGCCCAGCAAATGCGAGCAGCGTGGCGAACGCCAGCGCGGCGCGCGGAGTAATTGCGCCGCGCGCGACCGGACGACCCGCCTTGTCCGGGTGCGCTCGGTCGCTGTCCCGGTCGAACACATCGTTCAGCGCATACACCGCGCTCGAAACCAGGCAGAACGCCGCGGTCACCGCCAGCGCTGCGGCGACGCGCGCAGGGTCACCCGCGACGTGCCCGAACAGCAGACCGGTCAGGACGAACGCATTCTTCACCCAGTGATGCGGGCGCGCCAGCTGAAAGTAGTCGCGAACGGCGCTCATCGGCCGCACGCAGAGTCGGGAAAGTAGCGTTCGCAGAAATAGCAGCGGCCGATCGGCAACGCAGCCGGGATGCGATACCAGCGCTCGCTCACCTGGGCGAGCACGCGCGCGCGATAGGCCTGGTAGTCGAAATTGTCGCCGAGCACGAGATGGAAGGTCGCGCCGCGCAGCTCGATCGTGCGCAGCTCGATCGAGCGGAAATACGGCGCGTAGTCCTCGCGCGGCGGCAGGGTCTTGCGCAGGATCATCAGATCGCGCCCGGCATAGGCGCGCCAGTCGGTCAGGATGTCGTCGTGCCGCGCGTGCGACGACCCGGGGCCGAACACCGGCACCTCGCGGCGCGCGTGGTAGGCGAGGATCGAGGCCGCTGAATAGCCGTCGGCGGCGAGCTGGTAGCGTTGCGCGTACGGCGCGAGCAGACGCAGCAGTTGCGGCGTATCGGCCAGGTAGACGATTCCCGGATAGATCCGCGCCCCGTTCCAGCGCTCAAGGGGCGTCGCCGCAACACCGGCCGCGATCGCGACGTGCAATCCGGCGAGTACGGCGAAAAAGCGCACGCAGCGCTCCAACTCGGCGCGCTCGAGGAACAACGCCGCGCCCAGCACCACCGCCGGAACGAATGACTGCAGCCAGTGTAGGCCGATGGTCTTCGCCGGGGCCAGCAGCGCAAACATCGACAGCGGCGCGAGCCAGGCGAAGTGCAGCACGCGGCGGTCGGGTTCGAACAATTCGGTGAGCAGCGCGCCGCGCCTTTTCCATGCGTACCAGGCGAACGGCGCAAACAGGTAGGCCATGGTCGCCGCGAACAGCGCCGGCGTGCGCCACGAAATCTGCGCGCCTTCATGGCGGTTGATCGCATTGAACATCACGTTCGACCAGCACGCCTCGTAATTCCACCACGCGTTGATCAGGCCGAAAGCCAGCGCTGCGAGCAGCGCGAGGCCGAGCCCCTTCCAGCGCCCCCGCACGTCCGGGGAAAGCACAGTCCAGGCGAGAAAGCCGAAACCCAGCAGTACTGCGAAGTATTTTGAAAGGAACGCCAGGCCGAGGCACGCGCCGGCGGCGAGATAGATTTCCGCGCGTTCGGTCTGCACGGCGCGCGCATACAGCAACAGCGATGCGAACGCGAACAGGGTGAGCGGCGTATCGGTGGTGATCAGGACGTTCCAGACGCTGAGCGGCGCAAGCAGCAACAGCACGCCGGCATAGTCGGCTTGCGCCGGCCGTGCACCGAACCATGCGCGCAGTGCCCGCCGCGCAAGCAGCGCGAGCGCGGGCGGCAACAGCAGCGCCGGCAGCCTCACCACCCATACGGCATCGGAGATTCGCAGCAGCAGCGCGAGCCACCATCCCACCATCGGCGGATGGTCGTAAAACCCCCAATCCGGATGCCGGCCCCAGGCGAGGAAATACGCCTCGTCGCCGGTGATGGGCGTGGCCCAGGCAAGCCAGGCGCGGAACGCGAGCGTCGCTGCGAGCGTGGCGTAGAACCAGCGTCGCGCGCGCGCGGCTTGCTCCGTCAGGGCGGAATCGAAGTTCAGCTGCAGGAAGGAGCGATGTCCGGCGGCGGCATCACGATCCTGCCGTCGGCGCCGCGCTCCAGCTTGCGGCAAGTATCCCGGTAGTGCGGCGGCATGTGCGGCGCGAGTTCGGCCAGGCAGGCAAGCTCCAGCGCCGGCAGATATTCGCAGTTCAGGTGCTCAGCCAGCATCCCTGCGTGGCGCGAAAATTCCGGTCCGACGAAAAGCTCTTGCTGTTCGAAGCCGATCAAGACCTCCGACACCGGAAACTGGCCGCCGAGGTGGGATACGGTCTCGAATGGCGCGGCGAAAACGATGTGCAGCCGGGAACCGGCAAGCGTGCCCGTCCAGCGCGATTCGGCATTGGCCGCGGCGTCGCCGAAGTTTTGTCGGTGCTGCCGCGTATTGGGTCCGCAGCGGCTCATCATCTCGCGCGCGAGAGCCGCCACGCGCACGCTCACACCGGCCGCCAGCGGTACCTCCCTGCCGCTCAAACGCAGCGAAATCGCCTTCACTTCATCCTGGGCCGCGGCCGGTCCCGCAGCCAGCGCGCACGCCAGCATGCAGCACAGAACCATCGATCTCGAAAATGAACGGCTCAACCGGCTCTCCCTGAACCTGCCGCGCGTGTCATAACTCCAGCACGGCCCGGACGTCCCGTGGAAATTTACTCCATTGCGGCGAGACCTCCAAGATGCACGCAGACTACTCATTCACAAGCTTGATTTGTCCATAGCAAGAAATTGAGAGGTGGTGCGACGCACAATTGTCCCCTGGACGAATTTGCCGGGATATACTTCCTCGCGGCTTTCTGATCGCGGACACCAGAATCGGCGACACCCTGAATAGACGCCGCTCATGGCGGCCGCATTGCGTTCACAAGGGAGGGAACAATCGATGGGCAACATTTCCGACCTGCCGACAACTCGGCGCAATGCCTCCGGCCTCGGCGCGCCCGAAGGTCCCGATACCGATCGCAACAGCAGGCGCGATTTTCTGCGCAGAGGCGCGGCAGTGGCCGGCGGCGCGGTCGTCGCGGGCAGCGTGGCGGGCACAGCACGCGCGGCGCCGCTGCCGATCCCGCTTACGGAGCGGGAAATGGGCCGGCCCATACCGGCCGAGATGTACGGCATGCCCTCGAAGTACGAGGCGCACGTTGCGCGGCGCCGCACCGACGTGCTGAAGAACCGGCAGAATTTTTCCGACTGGAGCATGACGCCGTTGCAGGACCAGCACGGCATCGTCACGCCGAATGGGCTGATCTACGAACGCCATCACGCCGGCACGCCGGACATCGATCCGGGCACGCACCGCCTCGCGATCCACGGCATGGTGAAGCAGCCGCTCGTATTCACCATGGACGATCTGATGCGCTATCCGTCGGTGTCGAGCTTCCAGTTCCTCGAGTGCTCGGGCAACGGCCTCACCGACTGGCTCAAGCCCGCGTCGACAACGGTGCAGCAGACGCACGGGCTGCTGTCATGCGCGCAGTGGACCGGAATCCCGCTGTCGTGGCTGCTCGACGAGGCCGGGCTCGTGCCCGGCGCGAAGTGGGTCGCCTTCGAGGGTGCGGACGGCTCTTCCCACACGCGCTCGGTCCCGCTCGAGAAGGCGCTCGATGACGTGCTTCTCGTCTACGCGTCGAACGGCGAGATGCTGCGGCCGGAGAACGGTTATCCGCTGCGCCTGTTTGTGCCGGGATGGGAAGGCAATGTCAGCGTCAAATGGCTGCGCCGCATCAAAGTGGGCGATCAGCCCTGGCATGCCCGCAGCGAGACCGCGCGCTATACCGATCCGATGCCCGAGGG
>JBGOTT010000078.1:0-13626 GCA_041476585.1 Gammaproteobacteria bacterium
CAGCTCCTTGAACAGGCGGACGTTCTCGATGGCGATGACCGCCTGGTCGGCGAAGGTCTTGAGCAGCTCGACCTGCGTGTCGGCGAAGTATCCCGGGGTCGTCCGCGCGACGAAAATAACGCCGATGACCTGCCCCTCGCGGACCATGGGCACCCCGAGGCAGCCGCGGTAGCCGCCCGCGCGCGCCGCGTCTTTCGTCTGATAGAGAGGGTCGGCGAGGACGTCCGGGATGTGAACGACCGAACGGTTCCGGAACGCACGGGCCGTCACCGTCTCGTCGTTCGACCGCATCGGGAACGCGCCCCGCACGGCCTCCACCCCCTCTTGGGCCACGCCATGGAGGGCCACCAGCTGGATCAGCTCGCCGTCGAATCTCGATACGACGCTGACATTGGCCGCGCACAGTCTTTCCGCCAGCTCTCCGATGATATCGAAGACGGGCTGCACGTCCGATGGCGAACTCGCGATGACCTTCAGGATTTCCGCCGTCGCCGTCTGCCGCTCGAGTGCCTCCTTGGTCTCGTTGAACAGCCGCACGTTCTCGATCGCGATCACCGCCTGGTCGGCGAAGGTGTTGAGCAGCGCCACCTCCTTGTCTGCGAATGCACCCACCTCGGATCTCAGCACCGCTATCGTCCCGATCGCAGTTCCGCCGCGCAACAGCGGTGCGTATACGCCCGAGCGGTACCCCATTTTCAAACCCAATTGCCGGATGAGCGGGAATTTCGCCGCCGCCACCTCGAGGTCGGGCAAATGAATCGTGCGCGCCTCGAGCACACAGACGCCGACCGCGCTCTCGCGATCAATGGGAAAGGAATCCAACGCCTCGCCGGTGCTCGCCTGAGCATGCAGGCGGCCGTCACGCACAAGGCGGAGTACGACGCCGCTACCCTTGAACAGCACGCGGCAATTCTTCACGATTGCGTCGAATACCGGCTGGGTATCGGTCACCGAGCCGCCGATCACCCTGAGGATCTCGGCGGTAGCCGTCTGTTGAGCGAGAGCCTCCTTGGTCTCGTTGAACAGCCGCACGTTCTCGATCGCGATCACCGCTTGGTCGGCGAAAGTCTTGAGCAGATCTTCGTGTCGCTGTTGAATGGGCCCGGGCGCCGCCCAGCCGACTGTAATCACGCCGATCACATTGCCTTCCCGAAGCATCGGAATCCCAAGGATTCTCCGATACTCCAGCGCACGGGCCAGATCCGGGTCATAGTCCGGATCGGAGCGTGTGTCCTCAAGGCGTACAGCCCGCTTCTCCAGGATGACCCTTCCCGCGACGCGCAACCGATTCGGGAGCACGGGATAGGAGTTGAGCAAAACCTGCAGCAGCTCCGGAGGCCACCCGTGGGAGGCGACGTAGTGAAGAAGCTCTCCGTCGTACCGGAACACGTTGGCATACATGCCCTCGCACAGACTGGTCGCATTGCGCACGATCGCGTCGAACACTGGCTGCGTGTCGGTGGGTGAGCTGCTGATGACCTTGAGGATCTCCGCGGTCGCGGTCTGCCGCTCGAGCGCCTCCCTGGTTTCATTGAACAGCCGCACGTTCTCGATCGCGATCACCGCCTGGTCGGCGAAGGTCTTGAGCAGTTCGATCTCACTCTCGGAAAATGGCCCGGACTCGGCACGCGCCACCATGATGACGCCGACGGGATCGCTGTCCCGGAGCATGGGGACGAAGAGGCCACTGCGAAATCCCACCGCCCGCGTCAGATCTTGATGCAGGTAATCCGCATCACGCGTCACATCGGGGATGTGGACCACCGCGCGCTCGAGGATCGCGCGGGCGGACCCGTGGGCCCGGCTGGGACGCGCCGGATAGATGCGACGAACCTCCTCGAGCGCTTCGGGGGTGAAGTTGTGCTGCGCGACCTGACGGATCAGTTCGCCGTCGAACTGGAAGAGGGCGCTGAAGAGCGCGTCGCACAGCCTCACCGCGCTTTTGACGATCGTGTCGAAGACCGGCTGGACATCGGTCTGTGACTGGCTGATGACCCTGAGGATCTCGCCCGTCGCGGTCTGCTGCTCGAGCGCCTCAGTCAGTTTCTTCTTGAGCCGCGCGCTCTTCGCCTTCTCCCGGGCGAGAGATTTCTGCAGCGCCCGGAGTTGGGCCGCCAGCTCGGATTTGGTGGTTGCTGCCATCGCTCAACGCGTGAAGGCCATCATGATGACCTCCCTCCCCCCGCAATGAGACAGTCTACCTCTACACCGTGGGGACCGGCGGGCTCATTGCCTAAAGCGATATTGGGCTAGACTGCGCAACCTCAAATGGCCGGTTGGCGCGAATCTTCCGGCGGAACGCGAAATGGTCGGCGTTTACGATTTCAGGCTTGTCGCACTTTCCGTGGTGGTCGCGGTCATCGCGTCCTTCGCTGCGCTTGACCTCGCCGGGCGCGTCAGTACCGGGCGCGGAAAGGCTGCGCGGAGCCGGCTGCTTGGCGGGGCCTTCGCCATGGGGACCGGCATCTGGTCGATGCACTTCATCGGCATGCTGGCGTTTCATCTGCCCACCCCCATCGCCTACGACAGGTCCGTCACGATGCTGTCCATGCTGATCGCGATCGCGGTGTCGGGTCTTGCGCTGTTCGTGCTGAGGCGGCACGCGATGACGGCGGCGGACATGTCTGTCGGTGCGGCGTTGATGGGGGTCGGCATCTCCGCGATGCACTACACCGGCATGGCCGCGATGAGAATGTCGCCGCCGATCGAATACGACCCGCTGCTGCTCGTCGCGTCGGTCGTCATCGCGATCGCCGCCTCGCTGGCCGCCTTGTGGATCGCGTTCCGGCTGCGGCTGAAGCATTCGGGCGCCGCCATCCTCGCCAAGCTCGGCAGCGCCGTCCTGATGGGGCTCGCCATCACCGGGATGCATTACACCGGCATGGCGGCCGCCCGGTTCGCCCCCGACAGCGTATGTCTCGCAGCCGATTCGACCGGCGGCATGGAGAACGCCACGCTCGCCGTGATCGTAGGACTCGCAACGCTGAGCGTCCTGACGATCACGCTGGTGATTTCGGCGTTCGATGCGCACGCTGCCGCGAATAGCGCGAAGCGTGCAACCTCGCTGCGAGCTGCGAACCAGCAACTGCGCAGCGTCGCGCTGCACGACAACCTGACCGGACTGCCGAACCGATTCCTGCTCGAGGACCGGCTGGAACAGGTATTGTCGCGCGCCAGCCGCAGCGGCAAGCGCTTCGCCCTGATGTTCGTCGATCTCGACAAGTTCAAGCCCATCAACGACGCCTTCGGCCATCACGTCGGGGACGAATTGCTGAAGGCGGTGGCACATCGCCTTACGGGCTGCGTCCGGCGGGAAGACACGGTCGCGCGCACGGGAGGAGACGAGTTCGTGATCGTATCGAGCGACATCGCGCAGGCAGAGGACGCCTCTGTCATCAGCGCCAAGATTCTGAAGGAGTTGTCGCGGCCGTTTCAGATCGGGGGCCGCGATCTGGAGATCTCCTGCAGCGTCGGCATCAGCATGTATCCCGAGGACGGCGCGGACGCGGACGTCCTCATGGTCAAGGCCGACGCGGCCATGTACCACGCGAAGAAGGCGGGGTCGAACTGCTGCCGATTCTTCGCTCCGGAGATGGGCGCCACTTCGCCTCGCGCTTCGCAGCAGAGCCGGTAACGCGCAACGCTGGCCACCATGCCCCGGACCATGCATGCAACAACCAATCGATTCATCGGAAGAACCAAGGCGCCGACAACCGACACAAAGTATGAACAAAAAAACCACACGCCTGCAAACACGCCTTTACGTCAGCAGCGTCATAATCCTGGCGATTGGTCTGTGTTGCGCTCTGTTGATTTATCTGACAGCCGGGGATGATTCGGTCAACGCGGTGAGCTATGTTGTAGTAGACGGTGTTGCCTATCCGCTCGCCCCCGGTTCTTCCAAATTGTATGTGCGTGAACTGCAACGCTTCGGCGGAAAAGCGGCGGTGCTGTTTGATGAGTTCGGCCGTTGGTTTGCGGGGTTATGGCAGGGCAAAACGCTCGCAATCACCGTAGCCTGGATCAGTATTTTCGTATCCCTCGGGGTCTTCCTGTTTGCCAGGTATCTGGCATCCGACGCGGATGCCGACGAGCATCACACCTAGCGCGGCTGCTTTGGCGGGTGCGCCCGCACTGCCTCTTCGTTGACTTCTGCGCCCCATCCCGGCCCTGCAGGCAGGAGTAACTCTCCGTTCTCGATCTTCGGTGCGACCGTGACCAACTCGTCCTTCCACGGCACATCATCGACCTCGATCTCCATGATCCGGAAGTTCGGAATCGCTGCGCAAAGGTGCGCGCTCATCACGGTCGCCAGATGCCCATAGAAGTTGTGCGGAGCGATATTGATCTCATAAGCCTCGGCCATGTTGGCGATCCTGACCGACTCGAGAAAACCGTTCCAGAGAACGTCGATGATCGCCACGTCGACGGCATGGTGGTCGAAATAAGGGCGATAGTGGCGACGGCCGTAGATGGCCTCGAGCGACGCGATCGGCGTGGCGCAGGAGCGGCGCACGTGCGCAAGCGCTCGCGGTTCGTGGACATCCATCTCCAGCCACGTCATCCGGAACGGCTCGGCGGCATGCGCGATCCGCACCAGGCCCTCCGGCTTGAGGCTGAAATTGAGGTCCATCATCAGACCGGCTGCGGAGCCGAGGCCGTCGCGAAACGCCGCCAGCTGGTCGGTAATTGCACTCACAAGGCCGGCGTCGTAGTTGTGGGCCAGGTCGAGCCCGACCACGCCGAAGCCGGGGTTGACCATGCGCGGGCGTTCGCCATCGAACACCAGCGGGTTGGTCTTGATCGCCCGGTATCCCCTGCGCACAGCATCAGCGCCAAGTGCTTTGACGTCATCCAGGGTGCGTAACGGCGGCGTGCCGATCACGTTTTCGAAGAACTCGTGATTGCGCGCGCGGAACGTGCCGCAGTGCGACCAGTAGAGCTGCAGGCGTTCGCGATACGGGCCTCCGAACAGCGCGTAGACCGGCACTCCGAGCGCCTTCGCCTTGACGTCGAGACACGCATTCTCGATCGCCGCAATCGCCTGCTGGACCATGCCGCCGGGTGCCATGCGGGTCATCGCAGTCAAGGTCGCAGAGAGCCTGCCGACCGTACGCGGATCCTGCCCGATCGCCGACGGTACGAGCTTGCGGATGACCGAGGTCAGGCCCGGGTTCCATTGCGCCTCGTTGAACTCCGACCATCCGACGAGACCTTCGTCGGTCGTGAGTTTGAGGAAGCTGAACGTCCTCCAGCCCGCATCCGCGTGCAGGTCATCGATCCTCGCGATTCTCACCCGCCTGTCCTCAGAGCGTTACCACGTGAGTCACCGGTTCACCGGCGACGAAGCGCGCGACATTCGCTGCTACGAATCCGGCCAGGCGATTGCGACCGATCGGGCCGCTGGCGCCCGCCACATGCGGCGTGATGATCAGGTTGGGGCAGTCCCACAGCGGATCGCCGGCGGGCAGCGGCTCGGGGTCGGTCACGTCGGTTCCCGCGCCGCCGAGTTGACCGCTCATCAGCGCGGCCCCAAGCGCCGCGGAATCGACCAGTCCGCCGCGCGCCAGATTGATGAGCAACGCGCCCCGCTTGCACGCCGCCAGTTGCCCGGTGCCGATCATGTGTTCGGTTGCCTTCGAATAGGGCACTGCGATCAGCACCACGTCGGCGCGCGCGAGTACGGCATTCAACTCCGAGATCGGGCGCATCTCGTCCGCGAGCGGATCCGGTTTCGCGGAGCGCGAAAGCCCCACGATGTGCATGCCGAAGACTTTCGCCCGGCGCGCGAACTCGCGTCCGATGCTGCCGAAGCCGACGACCGCCAGCGTACTTCCTTCCAGAGTGCCCATGCGCTTGGCGTGGCTGCGTTCCCACTTGTGAAGCTGCTGGTTGGCGAAGACGTGCGGCAGGCACTTCACCAGCGCGAGCAGCAACGCCATGCCGTGCTCCGCCACTGCAGGCGACCAGCTGTCGCCGGCATTCGCGATCACCACCCCTGGTGGGACACCGTGGATCTGCATCCCTTCGTAGCCGGCGGTGAACGACTGGATGAAGCGCAAACGCTTCGCCTTGGTGCGCAGTACTTCGGCCACGTTTGCATCGAAGAAATGGGCTCCGATGACGAGCGCTTCGATGTCCGCTACGGCATCGCCCAATTGCCCCGCGTTTTCGGCGATCGTCAGCTCGACGCGGGGTATTTCGCGCAGACGCGCCTCTATCTCCCGTCCCGCGATGCCGGGCCAGAATGCAAGCTTCAACTTTAGTCCTCCGGTTTGAATCCAGAGGCCTGAACGATACCGCGATAACGCTCGTAGTCCGCCTTGACGATTGCCGCGAACGCTTCCGCCGTCACGTTGTCGAGCTCCATGCCGAACTTCTCGAGCCCCGCGAGGCCCTGTTCGGACTTCATGGTCTCGGCCATTGCCGCGTTCATGCGGCCCAGCATGCCGGCAGGCGTCCCTGCGGGCGCAAACATGCCCAACCAGTCCTGGAACAACACGTCCTTGTAGCCCAGCTCCTGCATCGTCGGCACATCGGGCAGCGCGCGCGAGCGCTTTGCGCCCGTCGTCGCGAGGATGCGGATCTTTCCGGCGAGATGGCTGGGAAGGGCCTCCGCCACCGGGCTCACGTTGGCGGGGAGGTGGCCGCCGAGGAGATCCTGCATTGCCGGCGCACCGCCCTTGTACGGAACGTGGCCGAGGTTGATCCCGGCGGCGCGCCCGAACAACTGGCCCGCGAAGTGCTGGCTCCCGCCGGAAGGCGCACCAAACAGCGCCAGCTTCGGATTCGCCCGGGTCCATTCGATGAAGTCGGCCACGTTCCTGACGCTCGCGGGCACCGCCGGTCCGACCGCGAGGCACAACGTGGAGCGCGCCCCGATACCCACCGCGGCGAAATCGCGCAGCGTGTCGTACGGCAGCTTCGGATAGATGTGCGGATAGATCAACATCGGAAATGCCGGCGTGAACATCAGCACGCCGCCGTCGTTCCTGGCGTTCTTCACGTACTCGGCGGCAACACGGCCTCCCGCGCCGGGGCGATTTTCGACGATGACGACCGGTGCGACGGAGCGCCGCAGCCCATCGGCGAGGAGGCGCGCGAGCAGGTCCGTCGCGCCGCCGGCCGGATAGCCTACGACGACGGTGATTTGCTTGAGGCCTTCCTGCGCGAGCGCGCGCGGCGCGAGCGCTGCGGCGCCCGATCCGAGCAGGAATCGGCGGCGGGAAATCATTGCAATTCGTCCGCACCTTGCGTTAAGGGCATGCCGTACCTCTGTTGCGTTCGTCTTGCTCAATCGAGCAGCGTCCGCGCGCGCGCAAGCACGTCCTCAATCAGGTAACCGGGCACGCGTTCCACGAAGCGCGCTCCCCGTTCCTTGTACGAGAGCACGCGCAGCTGCGCGCATATGACGATACCCTGAGTCGCCGTGCCGGCGCCGGACAACGTCACTGCAAAGCCCTGCAAGCGGTCGAACGTTCCACCCCGCGTAATCGGCGCGGCAAGGCACAGCCCCAGTCTGTTGAATTCCCCGGTGGACAGCGCGAGCACGTAGCGCCGCCCGCGCTGCTCGCGGCCGAGGGTCGGATCGAGGTCGAGATGAAGGATGTCACCCCGCTCGGGGACACCGCGCTTCAGATCAGCTCCTTTCCGACCGGCTCCTCGTTCAGCCAGCGGCGATCCTCGGCCGTGAGACGCCGTTTCCTGCCGCGGGAAGCGCGCAGCAGATCGGCAAGCCTGTACTTGGGCCGTCCCTGAGGGGACACCACGAGCCTTCCGTTTTCGACTGAGAGCTTGACCTCTGCCCCGGCGTCGAGATCCACCAGCGCGAGCACCTTGCGCGGCAAGGTCATCACCACCGAGCCGCCGAGTTTGCGCAGGACTGCCGTCGCCATGATCTCTCTTCGCTAATTATTTAACAAAAGTATAACTGCGGCGCAGCTGCCGCGCAACGGTCTTCAGTCTCAGATTTTCTTACAACGCGTGCCGCGCAATCCTCAGCCGCGTCGCGCGCATGTCGTCGCCACGGATCTCCTGCAACGCGTAGCCGACGAAAGCGGATACGACCCCCTTGCGCCAGTAGATGTCCAAATCGGCGTTGTCCATCGGCTTCGCGCGCGAAGCGACCAGCGCGCCCGCTTCGGCAATGGATTCATCGGTCAGCCGTTTGCCCGCGAGCAACGCCCCCGCCTTCTCCACCAAGAACGGACGCGAGGCAACCGCCCCGAGCGCGATCCGAGCTTCCTCCACCGTGCCGTCGGCTGCGGTCTTCATCGCCGCCGCAACGCCCAACACAGGAAAATCGAACGCGCCGCGCCGGCGCAGCTTCCAGTAGCTGCTCTTCCACCCGGAGGACGACTCGAGCCGGACCTCGGTGAGGATTTCATCGGCCCTGCGCGCGAGGTAGTCCATGCCATCGTTCTTATAGAGGTCGGCCAGCAGCACCTCGCGCTCCGCCGCTGTCGATACCAGCCGCACTTTCGCCCCCAGCGAAATCAGCGCGGGCGCGCAATCGGTCGAAGACACCGCGACGCAGCGCTTGCTTGCGGTCGCGACCCAGCAGATGTCGCCGTCCTTCTTCATGCAGAAGTCGATCGCCTTGCGCCATTCGTAGTTCTGGTTGTAGTAGTTACAGCGCGTGTCGAGGCACAGGTTGCCGCCGAGCGTGCCCATGTTGCGCAAGTGCGTGGTCGCCACCTGCGCCGCCGCCTGGTAGAGACCAGCGTACTTTTCGCGCACCGCCGGGGAGTGGACAACTTCAGAGAGCGTCAGGCCGGCGCCGAGCCGCATTTCGCCATTCCCGCCGCTGCCGTTGGAGATGTTTTTCAATCCTTCAACGCGCGCGAGCGAAATCAGCGCGGAAGGCGATTGATGACGGCGCTTCATGTTCGGCAGCAGGTCCGTGCCGCCCGCGATCAGCATCGCGTTCGGGCCTTCACCCGCAAGCATGCGCGCCGCCTCGGCGAGCGTGCGCGGCGCGTGATGGCGAAACCACGGCAGGCGCATCATGACGCAGCCATCCCTTCGAGTTTGCGCGCCGGAGCCTTGCGCTTTTCCTTCGACGCGTTGCCGTCGCCGCCTTCCCACGGCGGCGCGACGTAAATCGGGTCCGGGTAGGGCACCGCCGGGAAACTCTCCGGCCCGACGCGCGGGTTCTCGCCCTTGGCTTTCTTCTCCAGCGCCCTCAACACCTTGTCGGGCGTGATCGGCACTTCGTCGATGCGCACGCCGATCGCGTCGAACACCGCGTTGGCCACCGCGGGCATCACCGGCAGCAGCGGCCCCTGCCCCACTTCCTTCGCACCGAACGGGCAGTTCGGATCCGGGTCTTCGATCAGCACCGTCTCCACCTCGGGCATGTCGAGCGACGTGAGGCTCTTGTACTCGAGTAGCGAAGGAATCTTGTGCACCAGCGCGCCGGAGAGCTTCGCCGGCAGGCGGCGGAACACCTGTTCTTCCATCAGCGCCTCGCCCAGGCCCATGTACACGCTACCCTCGACCTGACCGCGCACGCTGACCGGATTGATCGCGCGGCCGATGTCGTGCGCAATCCAGACCTTGGGCACCGTGATCCAGCCGGTCGCCGCGTCCACTGCGACTTCGACCACGCATGCGGTGTAGGAATAGGCCGGTGACGGGCCGACGCCGCCGCCCTTGTAGCGTCCCGGTGCGCGCGGCGGCGAGTAGGAGCCCACCGATCCGAGCGTGCCGTGCTTCGCCTCGGCGAGTTCCACCGTCTCGCGGAAACTCAATCCCCGGCCGGGATCCTCTGCGAGGAACGCGCGGCCTTGCGCGAGCACGATGCGCTCGGGCGAAACCTCGAGGTGTTCCGCGGCTGCCTCGGCCAGCACCTCGCGCAGCCGCTCGGCCGCCTGGATCGCAGCGTTGCCCATCATCACCGTGACACGGCTCGAATACGAACCGAGATCGATCGGCGTGAGCGCGGTGTCGCCGGTCACGCAACGCACGTCGAAAGCATCGATGCCGAGCACCTCCGCGACGATCGCCGCGAGCACGTCGTCCGACCCCTGCCCGATCTCGGTCGCACCGCAGAACACCGTCACCTGCCCACTGCGGTCGAGCAGCAACTGCACGCCCGAATGCGGCATCTTGTTCCAGTAGATCGGCAGGCCCGCGCCACTCATGTAGGCGCCGCAGGCGAGACCCAGGCCGCGCCCCTCCGGGAGCTTGCGGTGCTTATCCTTCCAGCCGGAGATGTCCACCACCTTCCGGATGCATTCCGCGAGGCCGATCGAGCCGATCCTGAGCCAGTTCGCGGTCAGCGAGTTCGGCTTGGCGACCATGTTGAGCCGCAGTTCGGCCGGGTCGATGCCGAGCTTATCCGCGATCTTGTCGAGCTGCACTTCCTGGCCGAAGCGCGGCTGCGGCGTGCCGTGGCCGCGCTTGGGGCCGCAGGGCGGCTTGTTCGTGAAAACCCTGCAGGCATCGAACTTGAAGCGCGGCAGTTCGTAGCTCACCGGCTGCAGCACGCCGGTGTAGAAGGTGCTCGCCGCGCCGTAGGAGCCATAGCCGCCGCCGTCGAGCAGCGTCTGCAGGTGCATGCCGGTGATCTTCCCGTCGTTCATCACGCCGGTGCGGAACTTCATCAGCACCGGGTGACGGCCGCGGTGCATGTAGAACACCTCTTCGCGCGTCAGGCAGATCTTGACCGGCCGCCCGAGCCGCATCGCGGCTCTCGAAACCACGATCTCGTGGTTGTGCAGGTCGCACTTGCCGCCGAAGCCGCCGCCGTTCGGGCAGGCGATCACGCGGATGTGCGCGGCGTTCACCTGCAATGCCCTGGCGAGCGCCCGATGGATGTAGTGCGGCACCTGCGTGCTCGACCAGAGCGTGAGCTTGCCCTCGCCGTCCACCGCGGCGACCGACGCGTGCTGCTCGATCGGCAGGTGGGTGTTGCCCTGGAAGAAGAACAGGTCCTCGAACACGTGGTCCGATTTCGCCAGCGCCTCCTCGACATCGCCGAATTCGTAGGCCTGAATGCGGTGGATGTTGCCGTGCTCGCCGTATTCGTGGATGCGCGCCTCGGGATGCGCAAGCGCCTCCTCGGGCGTGGCGATGGTCTGCAGCGGCGCGTACTTCACCTCGATCAGCTCCAGGGCCTCGGAAGCGGTCTGCTCGTCTTTCGCGATCACCGCGGCCACCGGGTCGCCGACGTAGCGCACGCGCTCGGGGGCGAGCGGAAATTCGTCCTGCGAGACCGGCATGATGCCGAAGCTGACCGGGAAGTCGCGTCCGGTCAGCACCAGGTGTACGCCCGGATGCTTCGCGGCGCGCGATACGTCGATCGAATCGATGCGCGCGTGCGGATGCGGCGAGCGCAGCAGCTTGGCGTGCAGCATGCGCGGCAGCGCGACGTCATCGGCAAACTTCGTCAGCCCGGTGACCTTGGAACGGCCATCCACCCGCCTGCGCGCCTTGCCGATCACGTCGAATCTTTTGCGCGCGCTCATTTCGCCTCCTCGCGCATTCTTCGAGCGCCCTCTTCGATCGACTCGTAGATCTGCAGGTAGCCGGTGCAGCGGCAGAGATTTCCGGAGATCGCCTCCCTGATCCGCTCGCGGCCCGGGTCCGGTTCCTTGTCGAGCAGCGCCTTCGCCGTCATCAGGATCCCCGGCGTGCAGTAGCCGCACTGCGTCCCGCCGAGGTCGGCGAACGCGGCCTGCAGCGGATGCAGTTCGGACCCGCGCGCCAGGCCTTCCACGGTCTCGATCGAGCGGCCCTCGCATTCGATTGCCAGCACCAGGCAGGAAAGCACCGGCAAGCCGTCGAGCAGCACCGCGCAGGCGCCGCACTCGCCCAGCTCGCAGCCGTGCTTGGTGCCGGTCAGGTTCAGGTCCTCGCGCAGCACCTCGAGCAGGGTCTTGTAGGGCGCAAACAGGACTTCGGTCTGCTCACCGTTCACGCGCAGCGTCACGCGCACATTGCGCCGCGCTTCCACGACAGCGTTCATTTTCGGACTCCGGATGCGGCCGCGACGCGCGCGGACCGGGTTGACGGCGCGGCGGCGAGCAAACCCCGCACCAGATACTCGGAGAGCGAGCGCGCGATCTCGGCGACCGAACGCGCGCCGTCGGGCCGGTACCAGCGCGCCGTCCAGTTGACCGCGCCGAGCATCGCGCGCGTGACGAGCGAAGCATCGCCGGGCGCGAATTCGCCGCGCTTCATCCCCGTGGCAACCAGCGCGCGCACGGCGCGCTCGTAGGCGTCGCGTTTCTCAACGATCGGGGCGCGCAGCGCTTCGGGCAGCGCCTCGACCTCGAGGTGCGCGGTGGCGCCTTCCAGCTCGTCGAGCATGCAATGCACATGGTCGCGCATCACGGCGCGCACCTGCTCGGCGACCGGCACCGCTGAACGCTGCGCGGCCTTCACCGCCGCCAGCATGTGTTCGAGTGTGCGGTCCTGGCAGAACAGCAGGATCTCGTCCTTGCCGCTGAAGTAATGGTAGAGGTTGCCCGGGGAAAGATCCGCCTCTTCGGCGATTTCGCGCATCCCGGCGGCGGCCAGGCCGCGGCGGCGGAAAACGCGCGCGGCGGCGTGCAGGATCTCGAGCTGCCGCGCCTCGTACTTGCGCCGCACCCGTTCGGAGGCAAGCTTATTCGAACCAAGATTCATAATTTGAACCATGGTTCGAATTCTAGGCCCGGGCCGGCCGCAATGCAACGACCGTCAGTGCAGCTTCGGCTTCTTGAGAAAATCCTGCCGATCGGCCGAGCGCACGTTCACGCGCGACACCGCGCCTTCGCGCGACAACGTGAGCGGCACCTCGCTGCCCGCCGGTCCGATCGACCAGATTTTCCGGTAGAAATCTGCGAGCCCCTGCACGCGGCCTCCCGCCACCTCGAGCACCACGTCGCCGGAGTGCACGCCCGCGCGGTCCGCGGGCCCGCCTTCGGCGAGGCCGGCCACCGCGATTGTCTGGCCGACTTCGGCCGTGTAGATGCCCAGCCACGGGCGCGGCGGGCGGTTCGCGCGCCCGCGCGTCAGCAGGTCCTCCAGAATCGGCTCGAGAATGTCGATCGGCACGATCATGTTGCCCTGCAGAGATTGCCCCTCGACCTTCTCCTGCACCAGCAGCGAACCGATGCCGAGCAGCCGGCCGTCATCCCCGATCAACGCGGCTCCGCCCCATTGCGGGTGCGCCGGCGCGGTGAACAGCGCCTCGTCGAGCATGTACTCCCAGTAGCCGGCGAACTCGCGCTTCGCGAAAACCTGCGTCTTGAGGGCGTGCTTGCGCCCGCCGTAGCCCGCCATGATCACGTCGTCGCCGACCTCGCAGGAAGCCACCGATCCGCGCCGCAAAGCGGCAACGCCCAGGCGGCCGAGCGGCTGCACCAGGCCAAAGCCGGTCGCCTGATCGTAGGCGAGAGGATAGCCGCCCACCGCGTTGCCCCCATTCGTCGTCAGCCAGACCGCGCTCGCCTCGGTGATCAGGTAGCCGATGGTGAGCACCAGCCCGTCCTCGCGGATCACCACGCCGTTGCCGAGCCGCTCGGTGCCGAGGATCGAAGCCGTGAACGCGTCCTCGGGCACTTCGGTGCGCACCGAAACCACGGCGTCGAGCGCCCGCGCAAGATCGAAGCCGACTTCCCCGGAATCCGGTTGCAG
>JBGOTT010000079.1:0-13453 GCA_041476585.1 Gammaproteobacteria bacterium
AACCTTTCAGTTCGGGCACACGGAGCGCGAAGCCGTTCGGGTAGCGCAGATCGACGTATTCGTGGCGGCGCGCGAGTTTGCCGAGCGTCGCCGGATAGGCCGCGACGAAGCGCGCGAGACGACTTTCCACCGCAGCCTCCGCGGCGTCGCGCCCCAATTCCAGCGCCAGTCCGTTCTCGAGCCGCAGCTGCCATGCGTAGCGCGGCGTGAGCACCACGCGTTCCAGCGCGGATTCGAGCGGCGCGAGAATCGACGCGAATTCGCGGTAGCGCCGCGTCACGTCCGTTTCGGTCCCGGCCGGCCCGAAGAAAAACGGCAGACGCGCCTCGGTATCGCCCGAAAAACGCTCACCGAACGTATTAACAAGGCCCGCGTCGCCCCAGCGGGCCAGTGCGCGGTGCTCTTCCAGCCGCACCTCGAGCCGGTCGGGCCAGATCCGGCGCACATCGACGCGCCGCACCCACGGCAGCTGCTCGAACCCGGCGCGCACCTGCGCCAGGTCGGCGGCAAAGAAGTTCCCGCCGATGCGCCCTTGCGCGGCGCGCTCGACCGCGGCACGCGGCGTGCGCGCGAGATCGCCGGTCACGGTCACCTCGCGCAACGGAAACAGCGGCGAACGAAGCAGCGCCTGGGTGCCCGCGAACAGGAACACCAGCACCGCCAGCGCGACGAGGAGACTGGCCACGGCGTTGAGGAGCCTCGCGTTATTCCACACTCGCGAGCTCCAGGATGCGCACGCACAGTTGCGAAAAGCTCATGCCGACGTGGCGCGCGGCCATCGGCACCAGCGAGTGGTCGGTCATGCCGGGCGCGGTGTTAACCTCGAGCAGCCAGGGCTTGCCGACTGGATCGAGCATCAGGTCGACCCGGCCCCAGCCGCTGCAGCCGAGTGCATCGAAAGCCCTCAGGCACAACTGCTGCAACTCGCGCTCGCGGACCGCGGGGAGACCGCAAGGCAGGAGGTAGCGCGTGTCGTCGCGCAGGTACTTCGCATCGTAGTCGTAGAAATCGCGCGTCGTCTCGAGCCGGATCAACGGCAGCGCCTGTTCGCCGAGGATGCCCGCCGTAAGTTCGGCGCCGCCGATGAACTTCTCGGCCAGCACTGTGCGGTCGTAGTTCACCGCCAGCGCGTAGGCCTCCTCTAGATCGTCCGCCGCGCGCACCTTGCTCATCCCGACGGACGAACCTTCGCTTGCCGGCTTCACCATGATCGGCAAGCCGAGGCGTTGCGCGACCGCGCGAAAATCGCTCTCCGCCGAGAGCAGTTCATGCGGCGGCGTCGGAATGCCCATCGCCTGCCAGAGGAGCTTCGCGCGCAGCTTGTCCATCGCGAGCGCCGAGCCGAGCACCCCGCTGCCGGTATACGGAAGCCCGAGGAACTCGAGCGCGCCCTGCACCGTCCCGTCCTCGCCGAAGCGGCCATGCAGCGCGATGAACGCGCGCGCGAAGCGCTCGTCGATCAGAGCCTGCAACCCGCGCTCGGCCGGATCGAACGGATGCGCGTCCACGCCCGCCTCGCGCAGCGCCGCGAGCACCATTGAGCCGCTCTTCAGCGATACCTCCCGCTCGGCGGTGTTGCCCCCCAGCAGCACGGCGACCTTGCCGAAGTTCGTCCCCCGGCTCATGCCGCCTCCCCGATCACGCGTACCTCGGGGTGCAGGTCGATGCCCGTCCGCGCGCGCACCGTCTCGCGTACATGGGCAATCAGCCACTCGATGTCGGCCGCGCGCGCCGCGCTTTTCGGATTGACGATGAAGTTGGCGTGCTTCTCGGAGACCCGCGCTGCGCCACGCGCCAGACCCTTCAGGCCGCAGGCCTCGATCAACTGCGCTGCATGGCCGCCGGGCGGGTTGCGGAACACGCTGCCTGCGTTGGGCAGACCGAGCGGCTGGCTGGCGATGCGCCGCGCGAGGAGTTGCGTGATGCGCGAGCGGGCCTCACGGCCGTCGCCGGCGGGCAGCGCAAACCACGCCGCTGCGAACCACTCGTCCTCGCCGAGCCGGTTGTGATTCGGGACGCCGCCCTTCAGCGCGCAGTGACGGTAACCGGTATCGAAGTCTGCCGCGCCGCGCACGTGGAGCGTGCCGGAACGATCGATGGTCGCGACGCGCGCGACGATGCGCCAGGTCTCGCCGCCGTAGCACCCGGCGTTCATCGCCAGCGCACCGCCGACCGAGCCCGGGATGCCCGCGAGAAATTCGGCACCGGCTAGATCGTGCATCGCCGCAAATCGCGCGACCTTCGGGCTTGCGACGCCGGCCTCGGCATAGACGCCCGGGCCTGCGGCAGTGGACGCCAGCACCGGGCGTTTTGCCGCGGTGTGGGTCAGCACCACTGTACCGCGCACCCCAGCATCGCGCACCAGCAGGTTGCTGCCCAGGCCGATGAAATACACCGGCTCGCTTTCGGGCAACTGGCGCAGGAAGTTCGACAGGTCGTCGAGATCGGACGGAACATAGAGGCGGTCGGCGGGCCCGCCTACCCGCCAGCTGGTATGGCGCGCGAGCGGCTCGCCGCGCCGCAGCTCACCGCGCAATCCGGTGAAGTGGAGCGTCTCGGTCATGTGCATGACTCAGGCATCGCCCTTGACGAGCTGCGCGGCGACCGTGCCGATCGAGCCCGCGCCCATCGTCAGCACCACATCGCCGTCACGTGCCACGCGGCGGATCTCGGACGCCATCTGCGCGATGTCTTCGACGAACAGCGGCTCGACCTTGCCCGCGACGCGCACCGCGCGCGCCAGCGCGCGTCCGTCGGCGGCGACGATCGCCTGCTCGCCCGCCGGATACACCTCGGCCAGCACCAGCGCATCGGCGCTCGAGAGCACCCTCACGAAGTCCTCGAACAGGTCGCGCGTGCGCGTGTAGCGGTGCGGCTGGAACGCGAGCACGATGCGCCGCCCCGGAAAAGCGCCGCGCGCCGCATCGAGCGTGGCCGTCATTTCCGCGGGGTGGTGGCCGTAGTCGTCCACCAGCGTGAACTTTCCGCCAGTTGCCCCGCTTCGATCCACCGGAATCTCGCCGTAGCGCTGGAAGCGGCGCCCCACGCCGTGGAATTCCGCCAGCGCCTTGAGGACTGCTGCATCCGCGACCCCCAGCTCACCCGCTACCGCGATCGCCGCGAGCGCGTTCTGCACGTTGTGCCGGCCAGGCAGGTTGATGGTCACTTCGAGCGCGGCGCACGGGGGGCGCAACCCGGAGCGCAGCAGCGTAAAGCGCATCGCGCCCGCCGCATGCTCGACGTTCTGCGCGCGGACCATCGCCTCCGGCGCGAATCCGTAGCTGACCACCGGCTTGGAGACGAACGGCAGGATTTCGCGCACCTGCGGGTCGTCGATGCACAACACCGCGCTGCCATAGAACGGCAGGTTCTGCAGGAAACTCACGAACGCCTGCTTCAAGCGCGCGAAGTCGTGCCCGTAGGTGTCCATGTGGTCGGCATCGATGTTGGTCACCACCGCCACCACCGGCTGCAGATGCAGGAACGATGCGTCGGACTCGTCGGCCTCGACGACGATGAACTCTCCCGCGCCGAGGCGCGCATTCGACTCCGCCGCGATCAGGCGCCCGCCGATCACGAAGGTCGGGTCGAGGCCGCCCTCGGCCAGCACGCTCGCCACCAGACTGGTGGTGGTGGTCTTGCCGTGCGTGCCCGCGATCGCCACGCCCTGCTTGAGGCGCATCAGCTCCGCGAGCATCAGCGCGCGCGGCACCACGGGTATGCGGCCTGCGCGGGCCGCGGCCACCTCCGGATTGTTACCCGCCACCGCGGTGGAGACCACGACTGCGTTGGCGCCCGCAATGTTGGCCGCGTCGTGCTGCAGACGGACCTGCGCGCCGAGCTGCACCAGGCGGCGGGTCGCTGCGTTCTCCGCGAGGTCGGAACCGCTCACCGCGTAGCCCAGGGTGAGCAGCACCTCCGCGATGCCGCTCATGCCCGCACCGCCGATGCCGACGAAGTGGATGTGGCGCACCTTGTGCTTCATCGCGCCATCTCGATGCAACGCTCCGCCACGATGCGCGTCGCGTCGGGTTTGCCGAGCCGGCGCGCATTCTCGGCCATCGCCAGCAACTTCGGCCGGTCGAGCGAGCCGATCAGCGCGGCCAGCTTCTCCGGCGCCACTTCATGCTGCGGCAGCAGCAGGGCGGCACCCTGCCCGACGAGAAACATCGCGTTCGCCGTCTGGTGGTCGTCGACCGCGTGGGGAAATGGCACCAGCACGCTGGCCACACCGCCCGCGCACAGCTCCGCAACGGTGATCGCACCGGCACGGCAGATGACGAGGTCGGCGGCTGCGTAGCGCTCGGCCATGTCGTCGATGAACGCAACCAGCTCGCCCTGCACGCCCGCAGTGCCGTAGTACTCGCGCAGCGCGTCGAGATTGGCTTCGCCCGACTGATGCACGACCTGCGGCCGCGTATCCTGTGGAATCAGCGCCAGCGCCCGCGGCAACGCATAGTTGAGCGCCTGCGCGCCCAGGCTGCCGCCGACGACCAGCAGCTTGAGCGGGCCGCTGCGGCTCGTGTAGCGCTCAGCGGGAAGGGCGATCCCCGCGATCTCGGCGCGCACCGGGTTGCCGGTCCATTCGGCGTTCTTCAGCGCTCCCGGAAAGGCCTCGAAAGCGCGGTCGGCGACGCCGCGCAGGACCCGGTTGGTGAGGCCTGCGATCGCGTTCTGCTCATGGATCGCGAGCGGCTTGGCGAGCAGCGAAGCCATCAGGCCGCCGGGAAACGCGACGTAGCCGCCCATGCCGAGCACCACGTCCGGGCGGACCGCAAAGATCGCGCGCGCGCTCTGCCCGAACGCAAGCAGCAGGTTGAGCGGCAGCAGCAGTTTCGCCGCGAGGCCCTTGCCGCGCAGCGCGCGGGCGTGGATCCACGCCATGCGGTAGCCATGCGCCGGCACCAAGCGCGCTTCCATGCCGCCGCGCGAGCCCATCCAGACGACCTCCCAGCCCCGCGAGCGCATTTCATCGGCCACCGCCAGCCCGGGAAACACGTGGCCGCCGGTGCCGCCCGCCAGGATCATGATCGTCCTCGACGCGCTCACGATTGATTTGGCAACGCGCTCACGCGTTGAGTCCCCGCGCCAGCTGGCGCGATTCCCAGTCGATTCTCAGCAGCAGCGCAATCGCGACACAGTTCACCACCAGCCCGCTGCCGCCGAAGCTCATCAGTGGAAGCGTCAGTCCTTTGGTCGGCAGCAGCCCCATGTTCACGCCCATGTTGATGAGCGCCTGAAAACCGAGCCAGATGCCGACGCCCTGCGCCGCAAGCGCGGCGAAGTGACGCTCGCGCGCGGCCGCCTCGCGCGCAATCGCGAACGCGCGGCACACGATCCAGACGAACAGCGTGATCACCACCGCGACGCCGGCGAATCCGAGCTCCTCGGCGATCACCGCGAGCAGGAAATCCGTGTGTGCCTCGGGCAGGTAGTGCAGCTTTTCCACGCTCGCGCCCAGGCCGACGCCGAGCCACTCGCCGCGGCCGAAAGCGATCAGCGCGTGCGAGAGTTGATAGCCCTTGCCAAACGCGTCGGACCACGGATCCATGAAGCCGAAGATGCGCCGCATGCGGTACGGCGAGGACAGCACCAGCGCGGCGAACCCGACCGCGAGCATCGCGGTCAGCGCGGCGAAATGCCGGCCGCTCATGCCGCCGAGGAACAGCAGCCCGAACGCGGTCACCGCGATCACCACCAGCGCGCCGAAATCGGGCTCGTGCAACAACAGGCCCGACACCAGCAGCATGACCGCAAGCATCGGCAGCAGTCCTTTCCTGAAGCTCTTCATCACCGCGCGCTTGCGCACCGTGTAGTCGGCCGCATACAGCACCACAGCGAGCTTCATCACCTCCGAGGGCTGCACGCTGAACGCAACCAGGTTGATCCAGCGGCGCGCGCCGTTCACTTCGCGCCCGATCCCCGGCACCAGCACCAGCGCGAGCAGTACGAGCGCGGCGCCGAACAGCCAGGGCGCGGCGCCCTGCCAGAAGCGCACCGGCGCGAGGAACACCGTGAGCGCAGCGGCCAGCGCACAGCCCAGAAACAGCGCGTGGCGCAGCAAAAACCAGGTGGCGCTCTGCCCGGTATATCGGCTCGCCTCGGCGGTCGCGATCGAGGCTGAATACACCATTGCAAGCCCCATCGCGGCGAGCAGCAGCGCAGCCCACGCGAGCCCGCGGTCGTACTCGGCGGCCGGGGCGCTGCGCGCGGCCTTGTAGTCGTCGCGCCGGCCGAACACGTAGCCCGCGACACTCATTTCACCCGCTCCATCACCGCGCGCGCAAACACTTCGCCGCGCTCGCGGTAATCGCGGAACATGTCGAAGCTCGCGCATGCGGGCGAGAGCAGCACGGCGTCGCCGGGGCGTGCGGCGCGGGCCGCGGCTCGCACCGCATCCTCGAGCGTCGAACAGCGCTCGAGCGGCACGCCCGCGCTCTGGAGCGCGGCGGCGATCTTGGGCGCATCGCGCCCGATCAAGAGCACCCGCGTGGCGTGCCGCGCGACCGCCCCCGCGAGCGGCGTGAAGTCCTGTCCCTTGCCCTCGCCGCCAAGAATCAGCACCACCGGCCGGCCTATCCCTTCCAGCGCGGCAATCGTCGCGCCGACGTTGGTGCCCTTGGAGTCATCGAAATAATCGACGCCGGCGATCGTGCCGACCCGCTCGAGGCGATGCGGCAGACCGCGAAACGATTTCAGACCTGCGACGATGGCTTCGACGGGTGCCCCGGCCGCGCCCGCCAGCGCCGCGGCGGCCATCGCGTTGGCCGCGTTGTGCGTGCCGTGGATCTGCAGGTCGCGGGTTGCGACCAGCCGCCGTGCGCCTTGCGCGATCCACTGCGCGCCCTGCGCGCTCACCAGACCGAAATCGTCCTCGCCCGTCGGGGCGCCGAGCCCGAAGCTCAGCCGCCTGCGCCCGGCAAGCGTCATCGCCATCGATCGTGCGTCGTCGCGGTTGAGCACCTGCGTTACCGCGCCGGCGAATATGCGTTCCTTCGCCGCAGCATAATCGGCCAGGCTGGGGTAGCGGTCGAGGTGGTCCTCGGACAGATTGAGCATTGCTGCCGCGTCGGCGGCAAGCGTCCAGATGGTCTCGAGCTGGTAGCTGGAGAGTTCCAACACCCAGACTGCGGGCAGCTGCCCTGCGTCCTTGCGCGCCGCGAGCGCCGCGAGCGCCGCCGGGCCGATATTGCCGGCAACCTCGCAATCGATTCCCGCCGCGCGCAGCAGGTGGCCGGTGAGCGCGGCCACGGTGGTCTTGCCGTTGGTGCCGGTCACCGCGACCAGCCGTCCCCGAGCGCCCGCGGCGAGCGCCCAGGCGAACAACTCGATCTCCCCGGCGACCGGAATCCCACGCGCGAGCGCAGCCCGCACCAGCGGCGTCTCGAGCGGCAATCCGGGGCTCGGCACTAACAGTTCGACGCCTTCGAGCAGCTGCGGCGCGAACGCGCCGCAGTGCAGCACCGCCTCGGGCAGCAAGCGACGAAGATCGTCTGCGCGCGGCGGAACCGCTCGCGTGTCGGCGATGCGCGGCAGCCCGCGTTCGCGCGCCACCCAGCGTGCCACCGCGAGGCCGGTGTCGCCCAGGCCCAGCACCAGCACGCGCCGGCCCGCAAGCCGCACCGGCTGCGGCGGCGGTAGGGGAGGGAAGGGATCGGCCATGAGCATTGCGGCTCTCAGCGCAGCTTCAGAGTCGACAACCCGAACAGCACCAGCATCATGGTGATGATCCAGAAGCGCACCACCACCTGGGATTCCTTCCATCCTTCCAGCTCGTAGTGATGGTGCAGCGGCGCCATGCGGAACACGCGCCTGCCGCCGGAAATCCTGAAATAGATCACCTGGATCATCACCGACAGGGTCTCGATGACGAACACGCCGCCCATGATGAACAGCACGATCTCCTGGCGCACGATCACCGCGATCGTGCCGAGCGCGGCACCCAGCGCGAGCGCGCCGACGTCGCCCATGAACACTTCGGCCGGGTAGGCGTTGAACCACAGGAAACCGAGCCCCGCGCCGACAATCGCGCCGCAGAACACAGCCAGCTCTCCCGAGCCGGAGATGTAGGGCATGCCGAGGTAGCGTGCAAACACCGTATTGCCCGCGACGTAGGCGAAGATGCCGAGCGCGCCTGCGATCAGCACGGTGGGCATGATCGCCAGTCCATCCAATCCGTCGGTCAGGTTCACCGCATTGGAGGTGCCGACGATCACGCAATACGTGAGCACCACGAAACCGAGCGCGCCGAGCGGATAGGCGATGAACTTGAAGAACGGCACGATCAGCTGGGTGAGCGCAGGCACGCTCTGTCCCAGCCACGCGAGGTACGCGGCGGCTGCCAGGCCGAACACCGACTGCCAGAACAGCTTCGCTCTCACCGACAGCCCCTTCGGATTGCGGTGCACGACCTTGCGGTAGTCGTCGATCCAGCCGATCCCGCCGAACGCGAGCGTCACCAGCAGCACCACCCAGACGAAACGGTTCGCAAGGTCGCCCCACAGCAGCACGGTGATGGCGATCGACAACAGGATCAGCGCGCCGCCCATCGTCGGCGTGCCCGCCTTGGTGAGGTGGGATTTCGGCCCGTCATCGCGCACCGCCTGGCCGATCTTGTACGCGGTGAGCTTGCGGATCACGTACGGCCCGAGGATCAGCGAGAACGCGAGCGCGCTGAGGCAGGCGAGCACCGCGCGCAGCGTGATGTAGCTGAAGACGTTGAACAGTCGCACGTCCTTCGCAAGCCATTGCGCCAGTTCGAGCAGCATCAGTGCGCCTCCGCCACATGGTTCTGCCCCGCGAGCGCCGCGACCACCCGCTCCATCTGCATCAAACGCGATCCCTTCACCAGCAACGTGCAGCCGGTCCCGCTCCAGGCGCCGAGCGCGGCGAGCAGCGTCTCGGAAGAGGCAAAGTGCCGTGCACCGGTTCCGAATCCAGCGACCGCGTGCGCGGTCAGTTCGCCGAGCGCGTACATGGCCTCGATGCCGCGCTCCTTCGCGTAGCGCCCGACCTCGGCATGGAAATCCGCGCCCTGCTCGCCGACCTCGCCCATATCGCCGAGCACCAGAAGGGTTCGCCCGCCCGCGCCGGCCAGCACTTCGATCGCCGCCCGCACCGAGTCCGGATTGGCGTTGTAGCTGTCGTCGATCAGGGTCGCGCCCTGCACAGCGCGCTTGATCTGCAGGCGGCCGCTGTACGGGCGAAACGCGTTGAGACCGGCGGCGATCGCGGCCGGTGCGATCCCGGCCGCATGCGCGCAGGCCGCCGCAGCGAGCGCGTTGCGCACGTTATGCGCGCCGGGAATGGCGAGCGTGGCCTGCAGATCGCCCGCGGGTGTAGCGATGCTGATCTCGCTCGCCAGCTGCTGCAGCCGGCAGCCGCCGCGCACCATCGCTGCACGCTCCAGGCCGAAATCGACCACGCGACGTTCGCCCGCGGCGGCGCGAAACACTTCCGCCTGCGGGTCGTCCGCGTTCAGCACCGCAATGCCGTCGGCGGGCAGCGCCGCGTACACAGCCGCGTTCTCCGCCGCGACCTGCTCGACCGAATGCAGGAACTCGAGATGCTCGCGCTGCGCGTTGGTGACCAGTGCGATGCCCGGGCGGGCGATTCCCGCCAGGTAGGCAATCTCGCCCGCCTGGTTCATGCCGAGCTCGATTGCGCAGATGCGGTGCGTCTCGCGCAGGCCGAGCAGCGTGAGCGGCACGCCGATGTCGTTGTTGAGATTGCCGAGCGTCGCCAGCACGTGCGCATCCCCGGCGGACGCGCGCAGGATTGCGGCGAGCATTTCCTTGGTAGTGGTCTTGCCGTTCGAGCCGGCGATCGCGATCAGCGGCACGGAGAAGCGCCCGCGCCACGCGCGCGCCAGGTCGCCGAGCGCGCGGCGCGTGTCCTCCGCGATCAGGACGGGCATCGGCAGCGTGGCGCTCGAGGCGAAGAACGCGGCGTCGACCAGCGCGGCCGCTGCGCCGCGCGCCGCGGCGGCCGCGAGGAATGCGTGGCCGTCAAATCGTTCGCCGCGCAACGCGACGAACAACTCGCCGCGCGCCACGTTGCGTGAGTCGGTGGACACGCCGGTGAACCCCGCGTCGCCGATCGCCCGCGCGCCGATCATGCGGGCGGCGTCCACCACGCGCATCATGCGCGGCTCCCTGCGGGCCAATGCGCCAGCGCCTGCGTGGCCGCGGCGACATCCGAAAACACGGTCCTGCGTCCGGCGATTTCCTGATACTCCTCGTGCCCCTTGCCCGCGATCAGCACCACGTCATTTGCCGCGGCAGCGCCAAGTGCCGCCGCAATCGCGCTGGCGCGGTCGGGCTCGACCTGTACGCTGGCTGCCGCCCCGGCCGGGATGCCGCGGCGGATCGCGGCGATGATCGCGAGCGGATCTTCCGAGCGTGGATTGTCCGAAGTCAGGACCAGCGCGTCGGCCAGCCGGGCGGCGGCCGCCCCCATCAGTGGGCGCTTGGTCGCGTCGCGCTCGCCGCCGGCACCAAACACCGCCACCAGGCGTCCGCCCGCGGCGTCGGCCACCGGGCGCAGCGCCGTCAGCGCTTTCTCCAGCGCATCGGGGGTGTGCGCATAATCGATCACGGCAAGCGGCTTGCTGCCGCCGCCCACGCGCTGCATGCGGCCCGCGACCGGCGGCAGCGCCTCCAGCAGGCGGCCGGCGGATTTCGCATCGATCCCGTATCCGAGGAGCGCACCAAACACTGCGAGCGCATTCGCGGCGTTGTAACGGCCGGCGTGGGGCAGCCGCAGCTCTAACGCGCCCCAGGTCGAATCGATCGCGATGTGCGTGGCGCCGCCTTCGTAGCGCAGCTCGCGCGCCGCCGCGAACTGGTGAACGCTTCCCGGCGCGACCGCCGCCGGCGACAGCGCGTAACCGATCGTCCGCACGCCGCGGCTGCCGAGGCGCTGCGCAAGCCGCACGCCGAACACGTCGTCGAGATTTAGCACCGCGACGGCCAATCCCGGGACGTCGAACAGCCGCGCCTTGGCCTGCGCGTAGGCATCCATCGTGCCGTGGTAATCAAGGTGGTCGTGCGACAGGTTGGTGAGCACCGCGCAGTCGAATTCGACGCCGTTCACCCTGCCCTGCGCGAGGCCGTGCGACGAGACCTCCATCGCCACGGCGGCCGCGCCGCGCGCGCGCATCGAGGCGAACAGCCGGTGCAGTTCAAGCGCATCCGGCGTGGTGTTCGGCAACGGCTCCAGCGCGCCGCCGATGCCGGCGCCCAGCGTGCCGATCACCCCGGTCGTCACGCCGTGCGCGCCGAGCGCTGCCGCGATCCACTGCGAGCAGGTGGTCTTGCCGTTGGTGCCGGTGACGCCGCACATCCACAGCGCCTCCGATGGGCGGCCGTAGAACTGGTGCGCTAGTTCACCCGAGCGCAGCTTGAGTCCCTTCACGCCGGCGTTCGGCACCTGCCACGCCGGGTTCCAGGCGAAGGCATCGGATTCCCATACCACCGCCGCGGCGCCGCGCGCGATCGCATCGGGGATGAACCTGCGGCCGTCGGCGGCTTCACCCGGATAGGCAAAGAATGCGCGGCCCGGCGCACAACGGCGGCTGTCCGAAACAAGCCGCTCGATCATCGCGCCCTGGCTCGCCAGTTCCCCGAACAGGTCCACTCGCCGGTCCATTCGCTCGAATCGGATTGCTCTGTGGCGCAGCCGTGCAGCGACCACACGGTCTGCGCCAGTGCCAGCAGAAAGTGCTTCATCAGGTGCTCTCCTTGGCTTCTTCGCCTTCGCCGGGCAACTCGATCGGCCGCATCGGTGCGTCCGGCGCGACGCCCAGGCGACGCAGTGCGCCTTGCATCACCTGAGAGAACACCGGCGCGGCGACCGCGCCGCCGTAGTACTGGCCGGCGGAGGGCTCGTCGATCATCACCGCGATCACCAGGCGAGGATCGGAGGCCGGCGCGAGGCCGACGAAGGAGGACAGGTACCTGTGCGCCGAGTAGCCGCCGTTTTCTTGTTTGTGCGCGGTGCCCGTCTTGCCTGCGACGCGATAGCCCATGATGCGTGCGCGCGGCGCCGTACCCCCAGGCTGCACCGCGAGTTCCAGCATCTCGCGCACGGCGTGCGCCGTTTCCGGCGCGATCACGCGTTTTCCGCTGACCGGTCCGTCGAGCTTGACCAGCGAGAGCGGCGCGAGTTCGCCATCGCGCGCGAACACGCTGTAGGCGCGCGCCAACTGCACCAGGCTCACCGAGATGCCGTGGCCGTAGGCCATGGTGGCCTGCTCGATCGGCCGCCATTGCTTCCACTCGCGCAGCCGGCCGGAGGCTTCGCCCGGAAAGCCAATGTCGGGCTGCGCACCGAAGCCCACCTCATGAAACAACGCCCACATCTCTTCGCGCGGCAGCGACAGGGCGAGTTTCGCCGCGCCGACGTTGGAGGACTTCTGGATGATCTGCGCAACCGTCAGCGCCCCCGCCGGATGGGCGTCGTGGATGGTGTAGTTCGCGATGGTCAGCCTGCCCGGCGCGGTCTGCACGGTCGACGAAGGCGTCACCTTGCCCAGTTCGAGCGCCACCGCGACGGTAAAGGGCTTGAGCGTGGATCCCGGTTCGAAGGTGTCGGTCATGGCGCGGTTGCGAAGTTGCGCGCCGCCCAGCCGCCCGCGATTATTGGGGTTGTACGAGGGGACGTTGGCGAGCGCGAGCAGCTCCCCCGAACGCGCGTCGAGCACCACGATCGCACCCGCTTTTGCGCGGTGCTGCTCCACGGCCGCCTTCAGGGCGCTGTAGGCGAGGCTCTGGATCTTGCCGTCGAGTGCGAGGATCAGGTCGCGGCCGTCCTGCGCGGCTCGCACCGAGCCGACGTCCTCGACGATGCGTCCGAGACGGTCCTTGATCACGCGCCGGCTGCCGGCGTTCCCCGCCAGGCTCTTCTGGTAGGCGAGCTCGATGCCCTCCTGGCCGCTGTCCTCGACGCCAGTGAAGCCGATCACATGGGTCATGACCTCGCCGCCGGGGTAGTAACGGCGGTACTCGCGGTTCTGGTAGATGCCGGGGATCCCGAGCGCGGCCACCTGGTCGGCGGTCTCGGGCGGGATCTGGCGCTTCAGGTAGACGAAATCGCGCTCGGCGTCGGCAAGCTTCGTCTGCAGCTCGCGCGCATCGACCGCGAGCAGCTTCGCCAGGCGCGCACGCTGCGCCGGCTCCGCGCTCACGTCCTCCGGAATCGCCCACACCGACTTGACCGGCGTCGAGATCGCGAGCGCCTCGCCATTGCGATCGAGTATTCGGCCGCGGGTGGCCGGGACTTCGAGGACGCGCGAGTAGCGCGCCTCGCCCTTTTCCTGAAGGAACCCGGTCTTCATTGCCTGCAGGTACACCGAGCGCCCGATCAACAACGCAAACGCTGCAATCATCATGGCGAGCACGACGCGCGCGCGCCAGGCCGGCAGGCGCACCATGGCATGGGCCGTGGCGACGTT
>JBGOTT010000080.1:0-13438 GCA_041476585.1 Gammaproteobacteria bacterium
CGAGCGCTACAGCGACCGGAAACGGCGTGCCCGGATGCGCCAGCACGTGGTCGCGGTAGTCGAGCGCGCCGCCGCGATGCGCGAGCCAGCGCATGATCACCTTGTCCCGCGCGATCACCTGCTGCCGGTAGATGCCGAGGTTCTGCCGCGGTTTCGCCGGACCGCGCGTCACGGTGAGGCCACAAGTGATGAGCGGCCCGGCATCTTCGGGCCAGCAGGTCTGCACCGGCAGGCGCGAGAGGTCCACGTCACTGCCTTCCCAAACGACGTCCTGGCACGGCGCCGACGAAACCACCTTCGGCGCCATGTCGAGCACCTTGGCGAGCAACTGGCGCAGGTCGGGGAGCTTCTCCCAGATGTCGCGCAGTCCCCTGGGCGGATCGGGCTCCTTCAACGCCGCGAGCAGCCGGCCGATATCGCGCAACGCCGCAGACGGATCGTCGCCTGCGTCCACGCCCATCGCCAGAGCGACGCGCCTCACCGTACCGAACAGATTGCCGAGCACCGGCATCGCATGGCCGGCGGGCTTCTCGAACAGCAGCGCCGGGCCGCCCGCACGCAGCACGCGCTCGCAGATCTCGGTCATCTCGAGCCGCGGTGAAACCTCGGCGCGCACGCGTTTCAACTCGCCGAGCGACTCGAGCCGGGTCATGAATTCCCTCAAATCCGCGTAGCGCATGGGGCTAACGGCGCATCCTTGCCGCAACGCATTGCGCGAGGTTCTCGGCGAAATCCTCGAGCAGCGGTTCGCGGCCGGGGGTCCGATACTCGCGCTCGGCCGAGGCAAGCACGAGCGTAAGCGAGGTGTGCCCGATCCAGCCGCGCGCGCCGAGCGCCGCACCCCAGAGCGCAAGCAAAAGACCCGCCACCGGCATCAGGCCGACGGCGAACTTCAGCGCGCCCAGCGCTGACTCGAGGAACTGCGCCACGGCGCTCGCCTGCGAAGCATCGCGCGCGACCTGCGCGGAAACTTCCGCCAATGCACGGCCCACGGCGGCGCCAAGCGGGCCGGCCAGCGCGAACACGATCAGCGCGAGCACGCCGAACGCCACGCCCCAGCCGATGCGGCGCGCGTCGCGTTCGAAGGCGATGCGCGCAGAGGCGATCGCGTCGAGCGCGATGCTTTCGGTGCAGTCGGTTCCGAGGTGCAGCAGGCGGGATTCGAGCAGCGTGAGTTGCGTGCCGCGCAGCGAGCCGCGCTGGAACAGGTAGTCCGCGATCGGGGCGTCGGCCATGCACGGGCTCATCGCAGCGCCACGGGCGGCGGAAATGAAAGCACGATGCCGAGCAGAATCGCCGCGCCGACCCAGTTGTTGTGCATGAAGGCCCTGAAGCAGTTCTCGCGCGAGCGCCCGCGGATGAGGCGCCAATGATAGCCGATGAGGGCGGCCGCAGCCGCGAGCCCCGCATAGTAGGTCCAGCCCAGCCCGAGCCGCGCGCCGAGCGTCGCGAGCAGCGCAAGCATCGCCGCATAGCTCGCCATCACGGCGGCGACGTCGAAGCGGCCGAACAGGATCGCGGAGGTGCGGATGCCGATCCTGAGATCGTCGTCGCGATCGACCATCGCGTACTCGGTGTCGTAGGCCATGATCCAGAAGAAAGCGGCGGCCATCAGCCACCAGCACTCGAGCGGCAGCCGGTTGCGCAGCGCGGCCCAGGCCATCGGAACGCCGAAGCTGAATGCGATGCCGAGCCAGACCTGCGGCAACGCGAAAAAGCGCTTGCTGAACGGATAGACGATCGCAATCGCGAGCGCGGCGAACGACAGCAGGATCGATAGCCTATTGAGGAACAGCACCAGCCCGAAAGCGGCGATCGCGAAGAACGCACCGACCGCGAGCGCCTCCCAGGGCTCGATCTCGCCCGCCGCGAGCGGCCGGTTCCTGGTGCGCTCCACATGCGCGTCGAAGCTGCGGTCGGCAAAGTCGTTCACCGCGCAGCCCGCCGAGCGCATCAGCAGCGTGCCGAGCACGAAGATCAGCAGCTCGTCCCAGCGCGGCCAGCCGCGCCCGGCCAGCCAGAGCGCCCACAGCGTCGGCCACAGCAACAGCAGGCTGCCGATCGGCTTGTCGAGCCGCACCAGACGCTCGTACGCGTCGAAGCGCTTTAGGAGAAACCCGATGTCCACTCGTTATAACTATACCCGCGCGAAATCCTGGCGCGCCGAAAGCCAGCGCTCCACATGCGCGCGCGCGGTGTCCGGCTCCCGCTCGAGCAGGCCTGCGGCGGCCTCGCGCGCCGCCGCGATCAGCGACTGGTCGCGTTCGAGATCCGCGAAGCGCAGCAGCGGCGCGCCGCTCTGGCGCTCGCCGAGGTATTCGCCGGGGCCGCGCAGCAGCAGGTCCTGGCGCGCCACTTCGAAACCGTCGGCGGTTTCGAAAATGACCTTGAGCCGCGCACGCGCCGCCGCCGAGAGCGGGTTGCGGTACAGCAGGATGCAGATGCTCTCCAGCGCGCCGCGCCCCACCCGGCCGCGCAACTGGTGCAACTGTGAAAGTCCGAAACGCTCCGCATGCTCGATCACCATCAGCGACGCGTTCGGCACGTCGACGCCGACCTCGATCACCGTGGTTGCAACCAGCAGCTGGATCCGCCCCGCGAGGAAATCGCGCATCACCCCGGCCTTTTCCGCCGGCGCCATGCGCCCGTGCAGCAGGCCGACGCGGAGTTCGGGCAGTTCGGCCGCGAGTTCGGCGTGCGCATCGAGCGCGGCCTGCAGTTCCAGTTTGTCCGACTCTTCGACCAGCGGGCACACCCAGTAGGCCTGCTGGCCCGCGCGGCAGGCTGCGCGAATGCGCGTCAGCACCTCGCCGCGGCGCGCACCCGAAACGAGTCGCGTCTTCACCGGATGGCGCCCGGGCGGCATCTCGTCGATGGTCG
The DNA here is from genome assembly GCA_041476585.1 of Gammaproteobacteria bacterium. Lineage (GTDB taxonomy): Bacteria > Pseudomonadota > Gammaproteobacteria > Burkholderiales > SG8-39 > JADGRQ01. Next base: position 2,881 of record JBGOTT010000080.1, read on the forward strand.
AGACATCGAGGTCGGCGTAGTAGGTCATCGACAGCGTGCGCGGGATCGGCGTCGCGCTCATCATCAACTGGTGCGGCACCAGGCCGCTCTTCGCCGCTTCGCCTTTTCTGCGCAGCTGCAGGCGTTGCTGTACGCCGAAGCGGTGTTGCTCGTCCACCACCGCGAGGCCGAGCCGCGCGAACTCGACGCCTTCCTGGAACAGCGCATGCGTGCCGATCGCGATCTGCGCCTCGCCGGCCCCGATCGCCTCGAGCGCGGTGCGCTTTTCCTTGCGCGCGAGCGCGCCGTGCAGCCAGCCGATGCGCACGCCGAGCGGCGAGAGCCACTCGGCGAACTTGCGCTGGTGCTGCTCGGCAAGCAGCTCGGTGGGCGCCATCACCGCGGCCTGCCAGCCGGCGTCCACCGCCGCCAGGCAGGCGATGGCCGCGAGGATGGTCTTGCCACTGCCGACGTCGCCCTGCAGCAGGCGCTGCATCGGATGGCGTTCGCCCAGGTCGCGCCGGATTTCGGCCAGGCAGCGCTGTTGTGCCTGCGTGAGGCGGAACGGCAGCGCCGCGAGGAACTTGCGCGTCAACGCGCCGCCGGCCGGCAATGACGGCGCGCGCCGTTCGTGCCGCGCCCGATAATGCAGCCGCATCGACAACTGCTGCGCGAGCAGTTCGTCGAACTTCACGCGCCGCCATGCGGGGTGCGTACGCCCCTCGAGGGCGGCGACGTCGGCGCCGGGCGGCGGCAGGTGCAGCAGGCGCACCGCCGCGTCGAATGCTTCAAGCGAGTAACGCTCGCGCAACTCCCGCGGCAACGTGTCATCGAGCGGCAACTCATCGAGCGCCCCGAGGATCAGCTTGCGCAGCGCCGCCTGCGAAAGCCCCGCCGTGGTGGGATACACCGGTGTGAGGCTTTGCGCGAGCGGATCGCCCGGCGCGACCACGCGGTAGCGCGGGTGCGCCATCTCGGCGCCGAACCAACCGCCGCGCAGTTCGCCGAACGCGCGCACCGCGAGCCCCTGCTCCTTTGCACGCGCGAACTGTTTCAACTGGCTGGGATAGAAATTGAAAAAGCGCAACGCGAGCGCACCTGCCTCGCTCGCCGCATGCACGATCAGTTGGCGGCGCGGGCGGTAGACGATCTCGGCGCGCTCGATCATCGCCTCGACCAGCACCGGCGTGCCGGCCGGCGCCGCGTTGACCGGCGTGAGTCTGGTCTCGTCTTCGTAGCGCGACGGCAGGTGCAGCACCAGGTCGAGACGCGCGCGGATGCCGAGCTTTGCCAGCCGCGCGGCCAGCGCCTCGGGAAATGCGCCGGCGTTCACCCCGCGTACAGTATCGCGTCGATCTCCACCAGCGCTCCGCGCGGCAGGCTCGCGACGCCGACCGCGGCGCGCGCGGGGTACGGCTCCTTCACGTACTGCGCCATGACCTCGTTCACGCGCGCGAAGTGCGCCAGGTCGGTGAGGTACACCGTCATGCGCACAGCGCACCCGAGATCGAGCCCCGCTGCATCGGCGAGCGCCGCGAGGTTGCGGAACACGCGCTGGATCTGCGCCTCGATGCCCTCGACCATCTGCATCGTGGACGGATCGAAGCCGATCTGTCCGGAAAGGTAGACGGTGTCGCCGGCGCGGATCGCCTGCGAGTACGTGCCGATGGCTTCGGGCGCATCGGCGGTCCTGATCGCGGTCTTCATAAAGGCCCCGGGAGTAAAATCGGCGCGGTCAATCCTGGCCGCGCAGTCGATATTAGCCGAAATGACCTCTCCCCTCGTAGCCCGCCTGGAGAAGCTGCTCGGCACGCCGCGCGACGGCGCGCTGTTGCGCTACTCCCTCGGCATGGAGCACCTGAAGGCCGGGGACGCCGAATGCGCCGCCGGGTACCTGCGCCAGGCGGTGCAGCGCGATCCGGGCTACTCGGCGGCCTGGAAGCTGCTCGGAAAATCCCTCGCAGAGGCGGGCAAGACGCTCGAAGCGCTCGAAGCCTACCGCAGCGGCATCGCCGCCGCGCAGGCGAAGGGCGACAAGCAGCTGGAGAAGGAAATGACCGTGTTCGCGCGCCGCATCGAAAAAGCGCTGGCTGCGGGCGGCGGAAGTCGACAAAACGAGGATTCATTGCCTTAGTTGTTTTGCTCGCCTTTGCGTGGGGCGCGCGCGGGACATATTGGCGCAACGAAAGAGGGTCTCCGCCATGACGCTCAAATTGACATCGACAGCCTTCGCCCACGGTGGCGAGATCGCGTCGAAATACACCTGCGAAGGGCAAGACGTCTCGCCGCCGCTTGCCTGGTCCGGCGTCCCGACTAACGGGAAGAGCCTCGTGCTCATCGTCGATGATCCCGACGCCCCCGATCCGGCCGCGCCGAAGATGACCTGGGTGCATTGGGTGCTCTACAACATTCCGACCAGCGTGAGCTCGCTTGCGGAAGCCGCGAAACAGCTGCCCGCGATGGCGGACGCGGCACGGCTGCCGAAGCTCAACGCAGCGTCTGCAGGTAATTCAGCAGTTCGTCGAGGTCCTTCGGATCCTGGACCTGCACGGGCATGATCGTACCTGGCATTTCGCGCCCCGGGTCCGAGAGGTAGCGGCGCAGCGAGCTTCGGGTCCACACCGTGTCCGATTCGACGGCGGCGCGAGAATGCACGCCAGAATTTCCCGTGCCCGCCTTCCGGCCGATGATGCCGACGAGGCTCGGGCCGAGCGTATTCGCCGACGGCAGCGTGCCTTCATGGCAGCCCAGGCAGCGGCGCTCGAAGATCTTTCTGCCGGGATCAGTGAATTCGTCTGCGACGGCGGCTGCCGAGTGCAGCCCCGCCAGGACGAGGGCCGCGTGCGCAAGATGACGAAAGCGAACCATGATTCCTCCTAACCCCGGAAGATTGAGCTGCTTGCAGTGTCAGGAATGCACGGATAGATTTCCTGGGGAGCACGGTCCGGAAAGCTAGGGCTTGTTCCAGCTCGAGTCGGGATCGAAGGCCTGGATTCTTTCCGCAATCGCCCGCGTGTTCTGGCCAAGGTCCTTCTCTAACACCTCGCCGTCGTGGCTGACCATGAACGCCTTCACTCCCGTGTAGCCGTAGCGCGCCGGGTACGCGAGTACGGCGAAGCCGCCGATCATCATGCCGTGAACAACATATGAGTACGCACCGCCCTTGGCGCCTTTGCCCTGCCGAGTCAGGATCCGATAGAAGTAGCCGTGATACGGGCCGCGCTCAAGCGCCGCCCGGCCTGCGGCGGGATCGACGCCAGCTGCGGCCACGAATGGGCCGAGCGGGCTCAGCGGCTCGCTGCCCACGCTTTCCCAATACAGGCCGTCGTGCTTGCCGGGCGTACTGACGAACCTTGGCGCATATTTGAGCACGCCGTCCTTGCCGCGCGCCGACGAAGCGTATTCGTGCTCGGCGTCCGCGATCGCTAGGCATACCTGGATCGCCGCGAGCTCGTTGCGCCCGATGCGACGCGCGAGCACCTCCTGCTCGCCGAAGCGCGTGTCGAAGCGCCAGCCGTCCACGACCTTGACCAGCGGAATCGGAAACGGCCATGCGTCCTTACCGACCTCGAGCACCGCCTTGAGATCGCCCTTGAGCGCAACCTTATTTGACTCTGCGTACGCCGCGAGGAAGCGTTCGTGGGGCTTACCCCCCGCCACCGGCTCCCGCAGTCCGATCAGATCGGCACCCCGCCGGCCGAGGATTTCGTGCAATGCCGCTTCGTCGTTCGCCTTCATCGCTTCGGCGAGCGCGGCTGCGCCCGCTTCCGGCGAAGGAAAGAGCCGTTGCGACGGCACGCCCGTCTGCGCCGACGCGGCCGCGGCGAACAGCATCAACGCGCATAGGATCCCTTTCATCAGCGCCTCGCCCCTTGCCATTGCGTTCATCGGAGCCGCCGTCCGCCGCCGGCCGGCGCGGCGTGCGCTGGTGCAGAGTGCGGAGCCGGTGCGACGTGCGGCTGCATGCTCGCCTGCCCGCGCGCGCTGAACTCCCGCGTCTGGGAGCCCCCGGCGCGGATGCCTTCGAATGCCCTCGGCGCTGACTCCGGCGCCACAACCCGCGCCTGCGGACGCGCCGCCGGCGCGGCGGGAACCGTGACGACCGGCCGCGCGGGAGACTCGACGAATTGCGGCTGGCGGCCGCGGAATTCGCTCCGCGAACCGGTGACCGGCGGCGCGACTGGACGGCCGTATTGCTGTCGGACCGCCTCGCCGTGATAAGGCATGCCCCGGCGATGCTCCGCGTCGTGCTGCCACGGCCCGGGCGAAACGTTTACCCTGCCCGGACGGTAGTAGAAGTTGTTGACGTTGACAACGTCGAAGCGACGGTGATGCCAGTCGAATGCGCCGAAGAAGAATCCCGCGGAGATTGCCACGCCGACGCCCCATGCGAGCTCGACTGAAAATCTGGGGCGGGCGTAATAGCCGGGCCATGCCGGCCAATAGACCGGTGGATAGTCTGGCCACCACCATGGCCCGTAGATGGTCAGCGGATCGTAATACGGGACATACGCGAGCTGCGGATTGGCGGGTTCCAGCGCGATGCTTCCGCCCTGATCCTCGACCTGCATCTGGCCGCTCGAGCGCAGGTTGCCCGCGCTGTTCGCCCTTCTGCGCATTGCCTGTACCGTATCCATCACCTGCGCCTGCTGCGCGAGGACCGCATTGCCGAGGCGCTGCGTCCAATCGAGCCGCTGATCCATCAGCGCAAGGATCTGCGGAAATGCGACCAGCGACTTCACGCTCGGGTCCCAGCGCTGTGCCGCCACCGCCCGTACTGCATCATCCCCCCGCAGGCCGGGATTTGCGCTGACCCAGCGCGCCGCTTCGACGATCTCCAGGGGATAGGTCGCGGCCATCAGGATTTGCGAAAGCAGCGCATCAGGATACAGCGCGATGGGTGCCAGCATCTGGTCGAGCTCCTGCTGGCTGAACGCGGGCAAATTCGCCGACGGGGGCGGCGCCGGAGGAGCACCGGGAGGCGGCGGAGGGATCTGCGCGAACACCGTGGACGCCGCGAGCAACAGCGCCGAGAACCGATTGACGAAAGCGATGAGCCGCAGGCTCATGGATATCCAGACGTCGATGCAAATATTCGCGCGAGACACCGTGCTGCATCCATATTTCGAATCCTAGGCACAAGCGCCCCGGGGCCTTTGATTTGCATCAATAGGATGGTACGGTCGGATCAGTCCAGCGATTTACGGAAACGCAGTACCGCGATCGCCAGCAGCCCAAGACCTAGCGCTGCGAGTGCCAGCATTTGCGGCCACAGTACGTCCATGCCCACACCCTTGAGATACGTGCCGCGGATGATCACCAGGAAGTAGCGCAGCGGATCCAAGTAGGTGATCCACTGCAGGACTTCGGGCATGCTCGAAATCGGGAAGCTGAAGCCGGAAAGAATGAACATCGGGTTGAGCACGAAGAAGTTCGACGCGAACGCCTGCTGCTGCGTCATGCACAAGGTCGAGATCAGCAAGCCGATGGCGAGCGTGCTGAGCAGGAAAAGGCAGGTTCCGAGCAGCAGAACCAGCGGATTGCCCTCGAACGGCACGTGAAACCAAAGCATACCGACGCCCGCGGCGATTGAAACCTCGACCAGCCCGATCAGAAAAAACGGCAGTGTCTTGCCGATGATGAATTCGACCGGACGGATTGGCGTGACGAGAATCTGCTCGAGCGTTCCGACCTCGCGCTCGCGTACGATCGCGAAGGCGGTAAGGTTGACGATCGTAACCAGGGTCAGCGTTCCGATTACGCCCGGCACGAAAAACCAGCGGCTGTTCAGGTTCGGGTTGTACCAGTAGCGCTCCTCCATGGTGACGTGCACCAGCGGGCGTCCCAGCGCACGGCCGGTCCGCTGCGCCAGATCGAGCGCGTAATCCTGCCCGAATGATCCGGCAATCTGGCCGACATAGCCGAGCGCGATCAGCGCGGTATTCGAATTGGTGCCGTCCACGAGAATCTGGATGGGTGAAGTTTGCCCCTTGCGCAGCAGTTCGGCAAAACCAGGCGGCACCACGATCCCCACCTGCGCGTCGCTGCGCTCGATGGCGTCCTGCACGTCAGGGCGCGTTTTGGCGACTGTCGTCACCTTGAACCGGCTGCTGTTCGTGAACGCGGCGATCAGCGCCCGGCTCTCCAGAGAATGGTCCTGGTCCAGCACCGCCGTGGAAACATTGAACACCTCGAACGTAGCCGCGTAGCCGAACAGCACCATTTGGACGATCGGCGGCACCAGCAGCCGGAAGCGCGCAGAGCGGTCCCGCTTGAGTTCCAAGAACTCCTTCATCAGCAGCTCGACAATGCGCCGGAACATCGCGTCTTCAGTCCAGTGTCTTGCGGAAGGATCGGGCGGCAAGCACGACCAAGACCATGGCGTAAAGGGCGAGGCACAGCATCGGCACGGCAAGTTCGCCTACGCCGGCTCCCTTAAGAAAAACCGACTTGAGGATGGTCACGTAATAGCGGCCGCTGACCAGATAGGTGACCCCTTGCACCATCACCGGCATCTGGTCGATCGGAAAGGCAAAGCCCGACAGCAGGGTTGTGGGCAGCATGGTCAACAGCAGGGCGATCTGGCTTGCCCCGACCTGGCTTCGAATCGACACCGAGACGTAGTAGCCGATGCACAGCACGACCACCAGGAACAGGCTGGTGGTGAAGAAAAGAGTCGCCAGGGTGCCGCGGAAAGGCACGTCGAACCAGAACACCGCCAACGCCAGGCAAATGGCGGCATCGATCAGTCCGATGACGAAATAGGGCAGCAGTTTCCCCAGCATGAGTTCCATCGGCTTGACCGGCGTCGACACAAGCAACTCCATGGTGCCGCGCTCCCACTCCCGCGCGATGGTCAGCGAGGTGAGTTGCGCGCCCACGATCGCCATGACCAGGGCGACAATGCCGGGAACGATGAAATTGCGGCTTTCCAGATCCTCGTTGAACCATACCCGTGCCTGCACGTCCACGGGAGTGAGCGTCTGCACGGTGCCACCTTTGCGTTGCACGGACTGCAACTGCATGTCGCTGGAAAAGCCCGAAATCACCGCGCGCGCGTAGTTCGCGGCCAGGTTAGCGGTATTCGAGTCGGTTCCATCGATCAGCGCCTGCACCGTGCCCTCGCCGGTGTCGTTCAGGCTTTGCGAGAAGCCTGCAGGGATGACGATGGCAAGCTTGCATGTGCCGTCATCGATATCGCGTGTGATCTCGGCATAGCTGTGGGCAAGCTTGTCTACGGAAAAGTAGCGCGATGCCGCAAATCGTTTCAGCAAGCCCTGCGATTGCTGGCTGCCTTCGCGGTCGTACGCACAGACCGGAATGTGTTTGACGTCCAGACTGATACCGTAGCCAAGCATGAACATCTGCATGAGCGGGATCAGCAGCGCAATCATCAGGCTCCGCGGGTCGCGCACGATCTGCAGGCTTTCCTTGACGGCGATTGCTTTGATTCGGCGCAGCTTCACGCTGGATTTCCCCGCGCTTGCGCTGCGGCGCCGACCAGGTGTACGAAACTGTCCTCCATCGTAGGGTCGATGCGCCGCGCGGTCGCTCCAGCGATGCCTTGACCGGTCAAATAAGCGACGAGCGCGGGAGCACGCATTGCCGCATCGTCCACCAGCACATGCAGCGCGCTGCCGAACACCGCGACGTCGTGCACGCCGGGCGCCTTCTCTACCAGATCGATGGCGTTGACGATACCTTCGCGCTCGATTGTCAGCAGTTCTCCGCCCAGCGAGCGCAGTCTCAGTTCATGCGGCGTGCCCAAGGCAATCAGGCGGCCACGGGTGATGAGCGCAATCCGGTTGCAGTACTCCGCCTCGTCCATGTAGTGCGTCGACACCAGCACGCTGACGCCCTCCGAGCCAAGTGTGTGGATCAGGTCCCAGAACCGGCGCCGCGAACCCGGGTCGACGCCGGAGGTCGGCTCGTCGAGGAACAGGATCGCCGGCCGGTGCAGGATTGCCGCGCCGAGAGCGAGCCGCTGCTTCCAGCCGCCGGCCAGCGTAGCGACCAGCGATGTTTCGCGCCCGGCCAGCCCCGCCATTTCGACGGCGAACCGTATGCGCTCATCGAGCTTGCTGCGCGCCACGCCGTAGACGCCGCCGAAAAAGCGCAGGTTTTCTATCACGCTCAGGGTGTTGTACAGGGAGAATTTCTGGGACATATAGCCGATGCGCTGGCGCACCGCGTCCGGATCCTTGGTCACGTCGATGCCGGCAACCAGTGCCCGACCGGCGTTCGGGCGCAGCAATCCGCACAGGATGCGAATCAGGGTGGATTTGCCCGCACCGTTGGGGCCGAGGAAACCCATAATTTCACCGCGGGCAACGTCGAAACTCACGCCATCCACCGCGACGAAGGTACCAAACCGCTTGACCAGCCCGTCGACGATGATCTGAGCGTCCGCGCCGCCAGGCATCAGGCCTCCGAATGCTGGTCGAGCAGTGCGACGAACAGGTCCTCGATCGTGGGTGCCACCTCTGCAATGCGCGTCGCCTGGACGCCGGCGGCGGACAGCGCCTGCGCAAGCTGCTGGGTGCGGCGCTGCGCATCGTCCACATGGACATGCGCGCCGCTGCCGACAAGGAGAACGCCCCGTACCCCCGTCAGGGGCAGCACGACCTCGCGTACCTTCCTCGGCTCAGGCGAGGTGACCTCCAGCATGGCGCCGGGCATGCGAGATTTCAGGTTGGCAGGGGTATCGCAGTACATCATCTTTCCCCTGTGCAACAGGGCGAGGCGGTCGCAGCGCTCGGCCTCGTCGAGGTATGCGGTTGAGATCAGCATTGCCACGCCTTCGGCACGCAGCGAATAGAGGATCTGCCAGAACTCTCGACGCGAGAGGGGGTCCACGCCCGTGGTCGGCTCATCGAGCAGCAGGACGCGCGGAGTGTGGACCAATGAGCAAGTCAGGCCGAGCTTCTGCTTCATGCCACCGGAGAGCTGGCCGGCCAGGCGTTTGCGGAACTGCGTCATGTCCGACGCCACGAGCATGGATTCGGCGCGCGTATCCCACAGCTTGCGCGGCACCTCGAACAGGTCCGCGTAGAAGCGGATGTTCTCCTCCACGGTCAGATCCTCGTAAAGGCCGAAGCGTTGCGGCATGTAGCTGACATGGAGCTTGGTTTGTTCCGGATGGGCCAGCACATCGATGCTGTCGATGACGATGCTGCCCGCGTCGGGCCGCATGACGCTGGCAAACATGCGCATGGCGGTCGTCTTGCCCGCACCGTCCGGCCCGACCAGTCCGAAGATCTCTCCCCGGCGCACCGAGAAGCTCAGGCGGTCGACCGCCGTCACCGCGCCGAAGCGTTTGGTTAACCCGCTTACCTCGACAGCCGCACCCGCGGGGCCGTTCATCGCGATCCCGGCTCGCCCAGCTTGATCCTTGCGTCCGCCGGCATCCCAATGACGAGCTCGTGGGCCGGGTTGGCGATGTCGATCTTGACCCGATAGACCAGGGTTACCCGCTCGGCATGGGTTTCGACGCTCTTGGGTGTGAATTCCGCCTTTGATGCGATGAAGGAGATTCGGCCTTGGTATTGTTTATGCGGAAAGGTATCGGTGGTGACCATAGCCTCCTGCCCCAGACGCACCTTGCCAACGTCGGTTTCGTTCAAATAGGCGCGCAGCCAGATATGATCGAGGTCGGCAATCGTCACCACCGGTGTGCCGGGTACAACCACTTCGCCCAGTTCCGCCTGCCGCACAGTGATCACGCCGTCGAATGGCGCCGACAGGCTAGTGTAATCGTGAACGATGCGCGCTAGCACAAGGGCTTCCTCGCTGTTCTTCACGCCGGCTTGGACCACCCTGATGTTGCGATCGGCGACCGACTCGAGGGCGCGATCACGCTCGAGCACTGCCGCTGCCTGTTTGAGCGCGGTATTAGACTGATCCAGCGCCGCCGCCGAGACGAACCCCTGCTGCCGCAGCTCAAGGTTGCGACGGTAGTCCAGCTTTCGCTGTGCAATCTCGGCCTCGTCAACGGCAACCGTCCTGCCCGCGGCTTCGAGGCTTTTCCGGGAGGTATCCAACTGTCGTTGCTGGACGGCGAGATTGGCCTCGGCGATGGAGACCTGCTGGCTGTAGTCGGAATCGTCAACGGCGGCAACCAATGTTCCCTTGGTCACCCACTGGCCCTCGTTGAAAGGCAGCTGGACAATGCGTGACTGAACGGTCTTGAAGCTGAGTACACTTTCATGGGCTTCGATATTGCCGGAGAGCACCAGGGTATTATTGTTAAACGAGGGGTTCCATCGTCTCAGGATCGGCTCGCGAAACGCGGCGCCGACGACCACGGCAATCACAGCCGCAGCTGCAACCGCGAAGATCGCTCTTCTTCCCGTGCTCATCTGAGTCAGCTAATGTCCCGACAGAAACAAAACCTGCCTATTACCAGCGGCGTGATGAAAAATAGGACCCCAAAAGTGACGCCTATCCCGGTAGCCGAGGCCAAGATCTGGCAGAAGAAGACAGCCTAGCGACCCTTCAGCATGATGCGGCGGACCGGGAAGCCAGTCTTGATCTCCATCAATTGTGAGTTTGTGCGGGTCGCCAGGCAGTCCGCTAGTCC
>JBGOTT010000081.1:0-12894 GCA_041476585.1 Gammaproteobacteria bacterium
AAAAAAACCGCAAACGACAAATTATCAAGTAAATTTAGAACAAACGACTAAAATTCATAAAAAGACCACACGCCGAGATGTGGTCGGGAACGATCGCCGGGTTGCCGACCGCGCCGAAGAAGATCGCGTCGTACTTCTTCAGGGTCTCGGGCGCGTCCTCGGGGCACATGCGGCCATGCTGCTGGTACCAGTCGCAGCTCCACGCAAACTCGTCGAAGCTTAAGCGGATCCCATGCTTGGCGCCGACGGCTTCGAGCACGCGCACGCCCTCCGGCATGACCTCTCTGCCGATCCCGTCGCCCGGGATCACCGCAATCCGATGCTCGGCCATGTTCACCTCCGCGAAAATACGCAAATTCTAGCGGATGCCTCTGTGGCGGCGGGTAGAATTTCGATCCCATGCGCTTGATTGCGATCGAAACCGCGACCGAGTGGTGCTCGGTGGCGCTGTGGCACGACGGGGAGACCGCCGCGCTCGAGACGCGCGCCGGCAATCGCCACGCAGAGCGCGTGCTTCCGATGCTCGAGCAGCTGCTCGCGAGCGCGGCAATTTCGATCGCGCAACTCGATGCGATTGCGTTTGGCGCGGGGCCCGGGTCGTTTACGGGCCTGCGCATCGGCTGCGGCGTCGCGCAAGGACTCGCGTTCGCGCGCGACCTGCCCGTGCTCGGCATCTCGACCCTCGAGGCGATGGCCGAGGAAAGCGGCGCGCCGCGCGTCATCGCCGCGCTCGATGCGCGCATGGGCGAGGTGTATCTCGCCGCCTATGAGAGGACCGGCGAGTCCTGGCGCGAAGCGCTTGCGCCGGGATGTGCTGCGCCCGAGCGCGTGCCGTGCCCGGCGGGTGGCGACTGGACCGGATGCGGCAACGGATTCACGGCCTATCGTGCGGCCCTCGAGACCGCGCTGCGTGGCGCGCTGCGCGATTGCGCGCCTCAGGTGCGGCCGAGCGCAGTCGCGGTTGCGCGGCTGGCTGCGCCGCGATTCGCCGCAGGCGCAGGCATGGATGCGGCGCTCGCCGCGCCGCTGTATCTACGCGACAAGGTGGCGCTGACGACGGCTGAGCAGCAGCACCTGAAACGACCTGCGCGAGTGCATTGAAGGCGAAACGATGAGCGCGGTCCTCAAGCGCGATCCCCGCCTGGGGCGCATGACCGAAACCGATCTCGACGAAGCTGTGTCGATCGAGTCTGCGGTGTACTCACACCCGTGGACGCGCGGCAACTTCTCCGATTCGCTGCTTGCGGGTTACCAGTGCTACACGTATCGTGTCGGCGCCGCGCTGGCGGGTTATTTCGTGCTGCAGATGTCGACGGACGAGGCGCACCTGCTGAACCTGAGCGTGGCTGCGGATTGGCAGCGCCGCGGCCACGGCACCGCGCTGCTCGGCGAGACGATCGAACTGGCCAGACGCGGTGGCGCCAAACGCCTGTTTCTCGAAGTGCGGCCGAGCAACGCGGCCGCCCACGGCCTGTACTCGCGCTTCGGCTTCCGGCAGCTCGCCGTGCGTCGCGATTACTACCCGGCACACGACGGACGCGAGGATGCGCTGGTCCTCGCGCTCGGGCTATGAGCAAATCAGCGCGGCGTGCCGCGGTACTGGCGGAAATCGGGCTCGCGCCGATCTGGAGGAGCCGGGCAGGACGAGCCGACGTTGCCCCGTCCCCGGCGCCCCCTCAGGCACGATTGGCGAATGAGGCCGTGGATCCGCGCGAAGAGCGGATTCGGCAGATGGGTTGGGCGGAGCTCAAGCAGGCGGTTCCCGATTGCACGGCCTGCCCGCTGCACAAGGCGCGCACGCAGACGGTGTTCGGCGTCGGCGATGAGAGCGCCGAGTGGCTGCTGGTGGGCGAGGCACCGGGCGCCGAGGAAGACAGGTTGGGCGAGCCGTTCGTCGGCCAGGCCGGCAAGCTGCTCGACAACATGCTCGCCGCGATCCGGCTGAAGCGCGGCGAGAACGTCTATATCGCCAATGTTCTCAAGTGCCGCCCGCCGGCGAACCGCAATCCGGAGCCCGGGGAGGTGGCGCGCTGCTCGCCGCACCTGTTGCGCCAGATCGAATTGATCCGGCCGAAGCTGATCGTCGCGATGGGGCGCTTCGCCGCGCAGACGCTGCTCAATTCCGATGCAAGCATTGCCTCGCTGCGCGGGCGCGTGCATCGGTACCACGGCGTGCCGCTCGTCATCACCTATCATCCGGCCTATCTGCTGCGCAACCTTCCGGACAAGTCGAAAGCCTGGGCCGACCTGGTGTTCGCAGTGCGCACGCTGCGCGAGTTGAAAAGCGCCTGAGACCGCGCTTTAGTGTTGCCCGCTCAGTGTTGTCCGGATCTGGCGATCGCCAGCAGCCGCTCGATCTCGACGCCATGCACGCGGCGGTTGTGGCTGAACCACCAGAGCACGAGCGTCATGGTGCCTGCGACGAAGCCGCCGAACAGCACGATCACGGTTGAGATCGAAAGCCCGGCGACGAGCAGCAGCGAGTAGCCCGCGATCATCAGCAGAATCGAAGCATTTTCGTTGAAATTCTGCACTGCGATCGAACGGCCGGCGCCCATCAGCATTTGACCGCGATGCTGCAGCAGCGCGTTCATCGGCACTACGAAGAAGCCCGCGAGCCCGCCGATCAGGATCATCAGCGGAATCGCGATCCAGACGCTGTGCACTATGGTCATGACGGTGACCACCACGCCCATCGCAATGCCGAGCGGAATCACGTTCACGGCGCGGTCGAGCGAAACCGTGGCCGAGGCGGCGACCGCGCCGAGGGCGATTCCTAGGGCGACCACGCCCTGCAGGATCGACGCCTTGGAGAGATCGAAAGCGAGGTTGGCCTTGGCCCATTCGATGACGATGAACTGCAGCGTTGCGCCCGCGCCCCAGAACAGGGTCGTCACCGCGAGCGAGATCTGGCCGAGGCGATCTGCCCAAAGCCGGGCGAAACAGCGCGCGAAGTCCTTCAGCGTCGCGAGCGGATCGGCCGGCAGCGGCTGCAGCGGCGCGCCGGTGCGCGGGATATGCAGATTGAAGACCGCGGCCACCGCGTACACCACCACGATCAGCGCGATCGCAGCCTCCGCCGGCGTTTCGATGCCGGTGTCGATCAGCGGAACGTCGAGGTGCAGCAGCACGCCCGAGACGCGCTCATGGATCAGAACGCCGCCGAGCACGGTGCCCAGCAGGATCGAGGCGACCGTCAGTCCTTCGACCCAGCCGTTGGCGATCACCAGTTTCGACGGCGGCAGGTATTCGGTGAGGATGCCGTATTTTGCGGGTGAGTAGGCCGCGGCACCCAACCCGACCATCGCGTAGGCGACCAGCGGGTTCGCCTCCCACAGCATCATCAGGCAGCCGACGATCTTGATGGCGTTTGAGATGAACATTACGTTGCCCTTGGGCAGCCGGTCGGCGAATGCGCCGACGTAGGGCGCGAGCAACACGTAGGAAATGACGAAGAAGAACTTGAGATAGGGCGTGAGCCAGGACGGCGAGTCCGCGTGCATCAGCAGCGCGATCGCGGCGATCAGCAGCGCGTTGTCGGCAAGCGACGAGAAGAACTGCGCCGCCATGATGATGTAGAAGGCCAGGCTCATATGCGTATAGGGTCCCCCTCCCTGGGGCAGCGGTCTTATAACACAGCGGGATGGCCGGATGCCGCCGCCGCCTTCGGTCATAACCTATCCTTACACTCCGGTTTATGCTTGAATGAGTCCACTCTCAATCGAGCCCGCAACGTCCATGGCCGATCGTCGCCTGCAGGTGTTCCACGCGGTGGCAAAGAACCTGTCCTTCACCAGGGCTGCGGAAGCGCTTTTCATGACGCAGCCAGCGGTGACCTTCCAGATCAAGCAGCTCGAGGAGCACTGCAATACGCGCCTGTTCGACCGGGGCCACGGGCGCATCTCGCTTACGTCCGCGGGCGAGGTGGTGCTCGAGTACGCCGAGCGCATACTTTCCCTTTCGGCCGAGCTCGATACGCGGCTGAAGGAGATGACCGGAGAGGTGGCCGGGGTGTTGCTGATCGGCGCCTCGACGACCATCGCCGAATACCTGCTGCCCCCTGTGCTGGGAGAATTCAGTTCGCGCTATCCGAAGGTACTGCCGCGGCTGTTCGTCGCCAATTCGGAGATCGTCGAGCACCGCGTTGCCGAGCACACCCTGGACATCGGCTTCATCGAATCGCCCGCCCACCTGGCCTCGGTGGCGTCCGACGTGTGCTGCGACGACGAGCTGCAGTTGGTCTGCGCCCCCACGCACCCGCTCGCGGGGCTCAAATCGGTTGACGCGCAGCAGCTCACGCAGCATCCGTTCGTCAGCCGCGAATCGGGTTCCGGCACGCGTGAGGTGACGGACCACTGGTTTGAGAAACAGGGCATCCGAACCGACAGCCTCAATGTGGTGATGGAACTGGGCAGCCCCGAGGCGCTCAAAGGGCTGGTGGCCACGGGCCTGGGTTTCGCGATCATGTCGCGCGCCACGGTGGCGAGGGCCGCGCGCCTCGGCGAAGTGGTTGCGATTCCGCTCGCGCCGCGGCTCATCCGGGCCCTTTCGGTGGTCTATCCCAGGGAGAAATTCCGCTCGCGCCTGGCCAACACCTTCATCGAGTTCGCCAAGCAGCGGCTCAAGACCGCGGCGTCGGGCTAGGGTGCGCGGTGCCGCGGCCGATCCGTGCGACGATCGACGCCTCGGCGCTCGCGCACAATCTCGCCATCGCGCGCCGCCAGGCCGGCGGCGCCAGGGTATGGGCCGTGGTCAAGGCGAACGCCTACGGCCACGGCATCGAGCGCGTTGCAAGGGCGCTGGAGGGCGCGGATGGTTTTGCGCTGCTCGATTTCGCCGAGGCGCTGCGTCTGCGTGATGCCGGCGCCACCAAGCCGATCCTGATGCTCGAGGGGATCTTCCGGAGCGCCGACGTGCCGTTGCTGGCGCGCCATTCGCTGACGCCGGTGATCCACAGCATTGCTCAGGTCGAAATGCTCGAAAAGCGCGCGCTGGAGCGTCCGATCGAGGTGTACATGAAGGTCAACAGCGGGATGAACCGGCTCGGTTTCACTGCGGACAACGTACGCATTGCCTGGAATGCGCTGCAGGCGCATCCGGCCATCTCGAACGTGACGCTGATGACGCATTTCGCCGACGCCGATGGTGCGGGAGGCGTTGCCGAGCAGCTCGAGTGGTTCAACTCGATGACGGCGGCGCTCGCGGGGCCGCGCTCGCTCGCCAATTCCGCGGCGCTTTTGCGTTTTCCGGAAACCAGCGCCGACTGGGTGCGGCCGGGCATCATGCTGTACGGCTGCTCGCCGTTTGCCGACCGCAGCGCTGCGGATCTCGGCTTGCGGCCGGTGATGACACTCGCGTCGGAGATCATTGCGCTGCAGCACTTGGAGCCGGGCGAACGCATCGGCTACGGCTTCGGCTTCGAGGCGCGGCGCGCGATGCGCATCGGCATCGTCGCGTGCGGGTATGCGGACGGGTACCCGCGCCATGCGCCATCGGGCACGCCGGTGCTGGTCGCGGGACAGCGCACCTGCACCGTGGGACGCATCTCGATGGACATGTTGTGCGTGGATCTCACCCATCTGCCTGACGCGACAATCGGAACGCCGGCGACGCTGTGGGGCGAGGGAGTCTCGGCGGACGAGGTCGCGGCGGCGGCGGGCACGGTCAGCTATGAGTTGCTCTGCGCGCTCGCCCCAAGGGTGCCGGTGAGCGAAACCGCATAGATGGCGAAGGTCAAGTCGATCTACGTCTGTTCCGAGTGCGGCGGAACCGCGCTGAAGTGGTTCGGCACCTGCCCATCGTGCGGCGCGGCCGCAACCCTGAACGAGCAGGCGGCCGAACAGCGCTCCAGCCACCGCTACGCGGGCGCCGCGCCCGCCAATGCGCCGCAGCCGCTCGCGCGCATCGAAGCGCGAGTGCAAACGCGCGTGCCGACGGGCATCGAGGAATTCGACCGCGTGCTCGGCGGCGGGGTGGTCGCCGGCCAGGTGGTGCTGATCGGCGGCGATCCCGGGATCGGCAAGTCGACGCTGGTGCTGCAGACGCTCGCCGCATTGGGCGCGAAACACAAGTCCCTCTACGTCAGCGGCGAAGAGTCCGCCGAGCAGGTAGCGCTGCGCGCAACGCGCCTCGCGCTGGCTGCGCAAGGCGTCGAGCTGCTGGCCGAGATCCAGCTCGAGCGCATCCTCGCGGCGCTCGATGCGGCGCGACCCGAGGTGGCGGTCATCGATTCGATCCAGACACTGTATTCGGAGGCGCTGACCTCGGCGCCGGGGTCGGTCGCCCAGGTGCGCGAGTGCGCGGCGCAGCTTGCGCGCCATGCCAAGCAAACGGGGACTGCGCTGCTCATCATCGGGCACGTCACCAAGGACGGCGCGATCGCCGGGCCGCGCGTGCTCGAGCATATCGTCGACACCGTGCTGTATTTCGAGGGCGACCCGCATTCGAGCTTCCGCCTGGTGCGCGCCATCAAAAACCGCTTCGGCGCGGTGAACGAACTGGGCGTGTTCGCGATGACCGACAAGGGGTTGCGGGGCGTGGCCAACCCTTCGGCGCTGTTCCTCTCGCAGCACGGGCGCGACGTGCCCGGATCGTGCGTGCTGGCGACGCTGGAAGGCACGCGGCCGCTGCTGGTGGAAATCCAGGCGCTGGTGGACCCCGCGCACGCGCCCAATGCGCGGCGCCTCTCGGTCGGTCTCGAGCAGAACCGCCTGGCGATGCTGCTGGCGGTGCTGCACCGGCACGCCGGCATCGCATGCTTCGATCAGGACGTGTTCGTGAATGCGGTGGGCGGCGTGCGCATCGGGGAACCGGCTGCCGACCTCGCGGTGCTGCTGGCGATCGTTTCCTCGCTCACCGATCGCGCAATTCCGGGGAAGATTCTCGCATTTGGAGAAGTCGGCCTGGCGGGGGAAGTGCGTCCGGCGCCGCGCGGCCAGGACCGCTTGAAGGAGGCGGCGAAGCTGGGTTTCGAGCGGGCCATCATTCCGAAGGCGAACCAGCCGAAGGGGAAGATTGCAGGGCTCGAGATGATTGCGGTCGAGCGGGTGGAGCAGGCGGTGCGGGTGTTGCGGGATCTTTGAGTTCCAATGCGGATATTCGCAGCGATCGTCGGTGCGCTTGCCCTGCTGATTGCGGCGGTGGTGGCTGCGACTTGGGCGCCCGACCGGTCCGTCGCGGAACTCAAGGCGCGCTGGGCGCCGCCGCCCTCGGTGTTCCTGGACATTGTCGGCATGAAGGTCCACGTGCGCGACGAGGGGCCGCGCGACGATCCGAGCCCTATCGTGTTGATTCATGGCACATCGGCGAGCCTGCACACCTGGGAGGGCTGGGCGCAGGACCTCAAGGCACGTCGCCGGGTGATCCGCTTCGACCTGCCGGGTTTTGGCCTCACCGGCCCGGCGCCGGACGGTCGCTACACGATCGAAAGCTACGTTCAGTTCACCACCGCCGTGCTCGACAAACTCGGCGTGACACGCTGCACGATCGGCGGCAACTCGCTGGGCGGCAATGTCGCGTGGGCGAGCGCGCTCGCGCTGCGCGGGCGCGTGGAAAAACTGATACTGGTTGATGCAGGCGGCTATCCGTTCGTTTCGACTTCGGTACCGCTCGGCTTTCGCGTGGCACGCCTGCCGGTCGTCAACAGCCTGCTCGGATCCTTACTGTCGCGCAGGCTGATCGAGGCTAGCGTGAAAAACGTCTACGGGGATCCGGGCAAAGTTACGCCAGAACTCGTGGATCGCTACTACGAGCTGACCTTGCGCGAAGGCAACCGGCGCGCGCTCGCGCAGCGCTTCAAACAATCGGACTTCGGCGCGCAGGCGCACCGCATCCGCGATTTGAAGCTCCCGACGCTGATCCTGTGGGGCGGCCGCGACCGCCTTATTCCACCGGCCAACGCGGAGAACTTCCAGCGCGATATCGCGGGCAGTGAGCGGGTGATGTTTGATGACTTGGGCCACGTGCCGCACGAGGAAGACCCCGCGCGTACCGTGGCGGTGGTCAGGCGCTTCCTGGGGCTTTAGCCGGGCAAGCGCACGGGGGCGCTTCTTCCGTCGAACGGCCGCTACTTCGCAATTGTCGATGCGATGTTCGGACTTCCCGGGTTGACGTCCAGAGTGCGGGTCTTCGGGACGATGACGAGGTCCATGTCCTCCATCGGAATCCCGCCCAGCAGGACCTGATCCCCCATCACCAGCGCCCCGGCGAACCCGACGCGGTTCCTGAACCGGATTTCGATCGGCCCTACGTACGGCACGCGTCGCCGCGACCCATCGGCGAGCGTCACCTCTTTCGGGTCGATCGCCTCGAGTTGCAGCTGGATCTGTACGGACTCGGGAATGCAGAGGTGGACCGCGCCCGAATCAGCCAAGGCCTCGATTTCCACGTCCTCGACATTCGGAAGGCGAGGATTCCTCAAAATCACCTTGCTGTTGACGAGTCCCATATTCCCACCCTAGCACCGTATCCAGCCAAACGCGCGATCTCAGTCGCGCGTTGACGCGATCATCTGACAACCGAAAGTCGCGCCGCCCGCACGCCGCTGCGCACCGCGGCTTCGAGCGTAGGCGGGTAATCCGGATCGGTGTAGTCGCCCGCGAGAAACAGCCCCGGCGTCGTCGTTTGCGGCCCCGGTCGCATCAACCCCGGCTTGCAGCTGATGGTCGCGCGCTTTTCCGCTATCACGCGCGACCACTCGGGCGGGGGCAGTCCATGCAGCGCGTGAGAGAGTTCCCGGTGGCAGGTAGCGGCGATTTCGTCCTGCTGCATCTGCTGGTGGTCGCCCTGCGCGCTGATCACGCAGGCGATACGACCGCGCTCGCCGGTGAGCGCGCCGCGATCGAACGCCCATTGCACGAGGCCATCGGCCAGGCCGAGCATCGGAAAAGACAGCTTCACCCGCTCGGGGTACTGGAGGTAGCAGGTGTAAATCGGTTGGTAGTCGTAATCGGGTGCCAGGTCCGGAGCGAGCGACTTCAACTGGTGCGGTCCGACTGCTACGATCACGCGGTCGAATTCGCGCAGCAGCGCCGCGACGTCGCGCACTGTCTCGCCGTAGCGCATTTCGCCCCCGTGGCTGCGCACAAACTCGGCCGCCGGCTCGGGAAACAGCCGGGACAGGTCGACCCGAGGCAGCAACAGATCGCTGGCTTCGGATTCGCCGGCGACCGAGTCGCGTAGCACGTTTGCAAACACCTGCGCCGAGGCATCCTCGGGCGGCGTGTTGAGCGCCGAAACGCACAGCGGCCGCCAGAGGTAGTGGCCGATGCGGCCCTGTTGACCGTATTGTTCGAGAAGTTCAGCAACGCAAATATTCCGGTCCAGACGAAAACCGGACCATCGCAGCGCCAGCATGAATCGAACCGCCCCGATGCGCTCCGAAACGGGCAGCCCGCGCGCGAGCAGCAATCCTGCCAGCAAGCCGAACGGCGCAGGCAGCCGCAACGCGCGCAGCGCGAAGCCGTCGGCGTAGCGCAGTTCGAGCGGCAGGCGGAGCACTGCGTCGGACGGAACGCCGACGATGCGCATTAGCCGGAGCAGTTCGCGGTAGGCGCCGACCAGGATATGCTGGCCATTGTCGATCTCGCGGCCGTCGATCGAGACTCGCCGGGCGCGGCCGCCGGCGAGCGGGCCGGATTCGAACACGGTGACCGGCACGCCGCGTTCCGCGAGCGTCACCGCCGCCGCCATGCCGGAGTATCCAGCACCGACGATGGCGGCCTTCACGCCGTTACCCAGGTCTTCCAGGCGAGCCAGAACTTGCGCAGCGGCGTGAGCGAGGTGCGCCGCGCGAGGACCTCGAACCCGTCGCCTTCGATCTCGGCGAGCAGCGTGCGGTAGATCGCCGCCATGATGAGTCCCGGGCGCTGCGCGCGGCGGTCCTCGGCCGGGAGCGCGCCGAAGGCCTTGGCGTAGTACGCATTGGCACGGTGCGCCTGGAACTGCATCAGCCGCACGAATGCTTCGCTCGAGCGGGCATTCAGCACCTCTGCGGCGGTCACGCCGAACTCGCGCAGTTCGTCCATCGGCAGGTAGACGCGATTCTTGCGTGCGTCCTCGCCCACGTCGCGAATGATGTTGGTGAGCTGGAAAGCAATCCCCAGGTTCTTCGCATATTCGAGCGTGCGCGCATCGCGGTAGCCGAAGATCCCGGCCGATAGAATCCCGACCACGCCGGCCGCGTGGTAGCAGTAGCGCTCGAGTCCGGCAAAATCCGGGTAGCGGGTCTGGTCGAGGTCCATCTGCATGCCGTCGATGATCTCGTTCATGCGAACGGCCGTGATGCCGTACGGCTGCAGCCCGGGCGCGAGCGCGCGCATCACCGGATGCTGCGGTTCGCCGGCGAACAGCTTGTCAATTTCCCCGCGCCACCAGTCCAGCTTGGCGCGCGCCAGCGATGCATCGTTGCATTCGTCCACCACGTCGTCGACTTCGCGGCAGAAGGCGTACAGCGCCGTGATCGCGCGCCGGCGCTCGGGCGGCAGGAACAGGAACGAGTAATAGAACGACGAGCCGCTTCCGGCGGCTTTCTGCTGGCAGTACTTGTCGGGGCTCATAGCGATCGCATCAGCAGGCCGGGCCAGTCGTGCCAGCGCAGAACGGGCCGATGGCGAAACATGTCGCAGCCCGCGGACTGGAGCTTTTCGAGAATGCGCAACCCGCCCTGAACGGTGGCGCGGATTTCGAGGCCCATGCGCCCCGGAAGGGCGCGCGCCAGCGGGGCGCCGGAGGACATCAGCGCGCGAGCGCGCTCGATCTGCAACCCGATCAGCGCGCGCCAGGCGTCGTCGCAGCGGCGCGCGGCGATCTGCTCCTCGCTCACGCCATGCTCGCGCATTTCATCCTGCGGCAGATAGATGCGTCCTTTCGCGAAATCGATTTCGACATCCTGCCAGAAGTTGATGAGCTGGAGCGCCGTGCAGATCGAATCGGATTGCAACAGGCTGGCCTGGTCAGTCTTGCCCAAGAGCTGCAGCAGCAATCTGCCGACCGGATTCGCCGAGCGCCGGCAGTAATCGAGCAACTCGGCGAAATCGGCGTAGCGCTGCTTGGTCACGTCCTGGGAAAACGCATCGAGCAGGGCGACGAACAGCGGGAGCGGCAATTTGTGCTCCCGCACAATGCGCTCGACATCGCGGAACAGCGGGGTCTGCGGAGGCTCTCCCGCCCCGATGAGCTCCAGCTCGACCCGATAGGCCGCCAACGCATCGAGGCGCTGCTGCGGCGTGGCTTCGCCTTCATCGGCGAAATCGTCGGCGCTGCGCGCAAAGCGGTAGATGACTTCGACGGGCTTGCGCAGCTGCGCCGGCAGCAACAGCGAGGCCACCGGAAAATTCTCGTAATGGTCAACGGGCACGGCGATCGATCAATCCGGTGTTTACCGCTCTGTTCGCGACGAGGCGGGTCCCCCCGCTGCGGTATAATTATGCGTTCTTTATCAAAGCTTTTTGCGCGAAGGTGGCGGAATTGGTAGACGCACTGGATTTAGGTTCCAGCGCCTCGCGGCGTGGAGGTTCGAGTCCTCTCCTTCGCACCAGCGCGATTTCTTGAGGAATGGACCGGATGGCTAGCGTGGAAACCCTCGGAGCTCTCGAGCGCCGAATCTCGATGTCAGTGCCGTCGGAGGATATCGAGCGGCAGATCGGCGAGCGGCTGAAAAAGCTCGCGCGCAACGTGAAGATGGACGGCTTCCGGCCCGGCAAGGTTCCGTTCAAGCTGGTCCAGGCGCAATACGGCCCGCAGGTGCGCTACGAAGTGATCGGCGATGCAGTGCGGAAGGTGTTTGAGCAGGCGGTGCGCGAGAACAAACTGAAAGTGGTGGGCCAGCCGCGGATCGAACCCAAGGACGGCGCTGATGCGAAGGCGTTCGAGTTCAACGCGACCTTCGAGGTGTACCCGGAATTCAAGCCCGGCGACGTTTCAAACGCACAGATCGAACGCCCGCAGGTGAGCGTGGGCGATGCCGAGGTCGACAAAACGATCGAAATTCTGCGCAGGCAGCGCGCCACGTTCCATGCGGTCGAGCGGGCGTCGCAGTCCGGCGACCGTGTCGTGGTCGGCTTTGAAGGCCGTATCGACGGCGAGGTCTTTCAGGGCGGCCAGGCGACGGATTATGGCTTCGTTCTGAGCGAAGGCCGGATGCTGCCCGAGTTCGAGACCGCCGCGACCGGCCTGCGGGCGGGCGAGAGAAAGACCTTTACACTCAAGTTTCCGGACGATTACCACGCGAAGGACGTGGCCGGCAAGACTGCGAGCTTCGAGTTATCGCTCACGAAGGTCGAGGAGCCGCGGCTGCCGCCGCTCGACGAGGAATTCGCCAGGACGCTGGGCGTCGAGGATGGCGATGTCGCAAAGATGCGCACAGAGGTGCGCGCCAACGTGGAACGCGAGGTCAAGAAGCGCGTGACCGCGCGGGTGAAGGGCCAGGCGCTGCAGTTGCTTCACGACGCGACCCCGGTCGAGCTGCCGAAAACGCTGGTCGCGATGGAGACGCAGGGCCTCGCCGAGCGCGCGCGCGCCGAGTTCGAGTCGCGCGGCATGAAGCTCGAGAAGATGCCGATCGATCCATCGGCCTTCGAGGCGAGCGCGAAACGCCGCGTGGCGCTGGGGCTGATCATCGGCGAGCTCGCGCGCGCCGAGGGCCTGCAGCCCAGGCCCGAGCAGGTGCGCAAGCTGATCGAAGAGCAGGCGGAGTCCTACGAGAGTCCCGCCGAGGTGGTAAAATGGTTCTACATGCAGCCGCAACGCCTGTCTGAGATGGAGGGCCTGGCCCTCGAGGACAACGTGGTCAACTGGGTGCTGTCAAAGGCCAAGGTTGTCGACAAGGCGATCGCTTTCGACGCGCTGATGGAACGCGGCAAATGAGCGATTTCTCCTGGAAGTCCCGCTTCAGCG
>JBGOTT010000082.1:0-12890 GCA_041476585.1 Gammaproteobacteria bacterium
GTTTGCAGAGGCGGCCTTACGATGAAGCTGCGGCGCCTTTCCACGGCAAGTGCGGGGTTCGATGCCGAACTCGCCGCGCTGACCTGCTACGAAGCGGCGCAGGACGAGGCGGTGGAGTCCACCGTGCGCGCGATCATCGCCGATGTGCGCAAGCGCGGCGACGCCGCAGTGCTCGAAGCCACGCGCAAGTTCGACCGGGTGCAGGCCGCTACGCTTGCCGAACTCGAGATTCCACGCTCGGCACTCGATCAGGCGCTTGCCTCGCTTCCCGCCGCGCAGGCGCAGGCACTGCGCGAGGCAGTCGCGCGAGTGCGGCGCTTCCACGAGCGCCAGATCGCGCAATCCTGGGACTACACAGAAGCCGACGGCACGCTGCTCGGCCAGCGCGTCACGGCTATCGACCGCGTCGGGATTTACGTGCCGGGGGGCAAGGCAGCGTACCCGTCCACGGTGCTGATGAACGCGATCCCGGCGAAAGTCGCGGGTGTGCGCGAGTTGGTGATGGTAAGCCCGACGCCCGCGGGCGAGCGCAACGCGCTCGTGCTCGCTGCGGCAGCGCTTGCGGGCGTCGATCACGTGATCGCGGTCGGCGGCGCGCAGGCGGTCGCTGCGCTTGCCTACGGCACCGAGAGCATCGCACGCGTCGACAAGATCGTCGGTCCGGGCAATGCCTATGTCGCGGCGGCGAAACGCCAGGTGTTCGGCACGGTCGGCATCGACATGATCGCAGGACCGTCCGAAATTCTGGTGATCTGCGACGGCCACACCGCGCCGGAGTGGGTCGCGATGGACCTGTTCGCCCAGGCCGAACACGACGAGCTGGCGCAGGCGATCCTGCTGTCGCCGGATGCGGCATTCCTCGACGCGGTCGAGGCGGCGATCGGGCTGCTGCTGCCGGACATGCCGCGCCGCGCGGTGATCGAGGCTTCGCTCTCGGGTCGCGGCGCGCTGGTGGAAACCGCGAACCTCGAGCAGGCTTGCGAGCTCGCGAACCGCATCGCCCCCGAGCACCTGGAACTTTCGGTCGAGGCGCCGGAGCAATGGTTGCCGAAGCTGCGCCATGCCGGTGCGGTGTTTCTCGGGTGCTGGAGTTGCGAGGCGGTGGGCGACTATTGCGCGGGGCCGAACCACGTGCTGCCGACCTCGGGCACGGCGCGCTTTTCCTCGCCGCTGGGGGTGTACGACTTCCAGAAGAGGAGCAGCCTGATCCATCTTTCGCGCGAGGGCGCGCGCACACTCGGGCGCATCGCTGCCGAGCTCGCGCGGGGAGAAGGCCTCGCGGCCCACGCGAAATCCGCGGAGTACCGGCAATGACCGAGGCGAAGAACGTGATCCGCCCCGAAATCCAGGCGATGCACGCCTATCCGGTGTCGGATGCAACCGGGCTCATAAAGCTGGATGTCATGGAAAGCCCGTGGTCGCTGCCCGACTGGCTGGCGAAGGAGGTCGGCGAGGTGGTGTCGAAGTTGGCCATCAACCGCTACCCGGTGCCGAGTGCCGAGCGGCTGCGGGCACTGATCCGGGAGGTCATGCAGGTACCCGCGGGCTGCGATGTGCTGCTCGGCAACGGATCGGACGAATGCATCCAGTACATCACTGCGGCGGTGGCGCGCGAAGGCGCCGTGGTCATGGCGCCGACGCCGTCGTTTGCGATGTTCCAGATGCACGCGCTGTTTTACCGGGTACGGTTTGCGGGCGTGACGCTGCGGAACGATTTCTCGCTCGACGCGGAAGCGTTTCTCGCGGCGATGGACAAGGAAAAGCCCGCGCTGGTTTGGATTGCATTTCCGAACAATCCGACCGGCAATGCGTTTCCGGTCGCCGACATCGAACGCATCATCCGCACAGCACCGGGGCTGGTGGTGCTCGACGAGGCGTATCAGCCCTTCGCGGGGGCGACGTTCATGCCGCGCCTCACGGAATTCGAAAACATGGTGGTGATGCGCACCGTGTCGAAAATCAGCATGGCGGGCCTGCGGCTGGGTTACGTTTGCGGGCGGCCGGAATGGATCGGCGCGTTCAACAAGACGCGCTCGCCGTTCAATATCAACGTGCTGACCGAGGCCGTGGCAATCAAGCTCCTGGAGAACAAGGCGGTTCTCGACGATCAGGCGGCGCGCGTACTGAACGAGCGGGGCCGCGTGCAGAGCGAACTGGCGGGACTGGGCGGGCTGACTGCGTACCCGTCTGCGGCAAACTTCGTTCTCGGCAGGGTCGCGGGTGGCAAGGGCGCGGGGACGCGCGTGTTCGAGCGCATGAAGGCGTCGGGAGTGCTGGTGAAGGATTTCTCCGGCGGGCATCCGCTGCTCGAGAACTGCCTGCGCCTCACCATCGGTACGCCGGCGGAAAACCGTGCGATGATTGACGCACTGCGCGCGGCCCTGAGCGCCTGACGCGGTTCTCCAATGCCAGCCACGATGCGTACCGCCGAAGTCACGCGCAATACCAGGGAGACGCAGATCCGCGTCAGGCTCAACATTGACGGCTCGGGCGGCGCGAAGCTCTCGACCGGGCTGCCCTTCCTCGAGCACATGCTCGACCAGGTGGCGCGTCACGGCATGCTCGACCTGGAGATCGACGCGAAGGGCGATCTGCATATCGACGCGCACCACACGGTCGAGGACATCGGCATCACGCTCGGCCAGGCGTTCGCGCGCGCGATCGGCGACAAGGCGGGCGTGCGCCGCTACGGCCATGCCTATGTTCCGCTCGATGAAGCAATTTCGCGCGCCGTGGTCGATCTGTCCGGTCGCCCGGGGCTCGAGTACCACGTGAACTATGTGCGTGGCCTGATCGGCGAATTTGATGTCGACCTGGTGCGGGAGTTCTTCCAGGGTTTCGTCAACCACGCCCAGGTCACGCTGCACCTCGACAACCTGCGCGGCGACAACGCGCATCACCAGTGCGAAACCATCTTCAAGGCTTTCGGGCGGGCGCTG
Organism: Gammaproteobacteria bacterium; assembly: GCA_041476585.1. GTDB lineage: Bacteria > Pseudomonadota > Gammaproteobacteria > Burkholderiales > SG8-39 > JADGRQ01. The sequence goes on from JBGOTT010000082.1 coordinate 2,940, forward strand.
CGCATGGCGGCCGAACCGGACCCGCGCGCGGCGGGCATGATCCCCTCGACCAAGGGATCGCTTTAGGCTCCTGGCGCGCTCGCGCATGAAAATCGCGGTGGTCGATTACGGCATGGGCAACCTGCGCTCGGTGTCGAAAGCGCTCGAGCACGTTGCGCCTGAGGCGTCGGTCGTGGTCACCGCGCGGCCGGAAGACGTGCGTGCGGCCGGGCGGGTGGTGGTGCCCGGCCAGGGCGCGATGCCCGATTGCATGCGCGAACTGCGCGCCAGGGGGCTCGCCGAAGCCGTGGTTGAGGCCACGCGCACCAAGCCGTTCCTCGGCATCTGCATCGGCATGCAGATGCTGTTCGAGCATGGCGAGGAAGGCGATACGCCCGGTCTCGGAATCCTCGCCGGGACGGTCCCCCGCTTCGCGCCGCCGGGAAACGGCGCGCGGCTCAAGGTGCCGCACATGGGCTGGAACGAGGTATTCCAGGCGCGCGCTCACGCCCTGTGGGAAGGGATCGCAGATGCGAGCCGGTTTTACTTCGTGCACAGCTACTATCCCGCGCCGCGGGATTCAGCGCTCACCGCCGGTGAGTGCGTCTACGGGTTGCGCTTTACCTGCGCGGTTGCGCGCGATAACCTGTTTGCCGTACAGTTCCACCCGGAAAAAAGTCAATCTGCCGGTCTGCAACTCCTGCACAACTTCGTCCACTGGCGCCCCTGATTCCGCCCGACGCGGTGCGCGTCCGCGCGGTCGCCGCAATTCCGATCTGCACATGCTGATCATTCCCGCAATCGACCTCAAGGATGGCCGCTGTGTTCGCCTGCAGCAGGGCGACATGGCCAGCGCGACCGTTTTTTCCGACGATCCGACAGCGATGGCGGGCCACTGGGTCGGCTTGGGCGCGCGCCGGCTGCACATCGTCGACCTGAATGGCGCGGTCGCCGGCCGGCCGAGAAATGAGAAATCCATCCGCGCCATCATCACCGCGGTGGGTGACGGCGCGCCGATTCAGCTCGGCGGCGGCATCCGCGACCTCGATACGATCGAGGGCTACCTCGATGCCGGCGTCACCTACGTGATCATCGGCACCGCGGCGGTGAAGAATCCCGGTTTCCTGTCGGACGCCTGCTATGCTTTTCCGGGGCACATCATCGCCGGACTGGACGCGAAGGACGGCAAGGTCGCGGTGGAAGGCTGGTCGAAAATGACCGGCCACGACGTGGTCGACCTGGCGAAGAAGTACGAGGACTACGGCGTCGAGGCGCTGATCTACACCGACATCGGGCGCGACGGCATGCTCACCGGCGTCAACGTCGAGGCCACGCTCAAGCTCGCGCAGGCGATCAGGATCCCGATCATCGCTTCCGGCGGACTGAACAGCGTCAGCGACGTGAAGGCGGTGTGCAAGCTGGCCTCGGAAGGGGTGGTCGGCGCGATTGCCGGACGCGCGCTCTACGAAGGCAAGCTCGATTTCAAGCAGGCGCAGGCCGCGGCCGACAAGGCCACCGCGAAGGCCTGAGATGGGGCTCGCCAAGCGCGTGATCCCGTGCCTCGACGTCACCGCCGGACGCGTCGTTAAGGGTGTCAATTTCGTCAGCCTGCGCGACGCGGGTGATCCGGTCGAGATCGCCGCACGCTATGACGGGGAAGGGGCCGACGAACTCACCTTCCTGGATATCACCGCGAGTTCCGACGAGCGCGACATCCTGCTGCATGTAATCGAAGCGGTTGCGGCGCGCGTGTTTATTCCGCTCACTGTCGGCGGCGGCGTGCGCAAGGTCGCCGACGTGCGGCGTTTGCTGAACGCGGGCGCCGACAAGGTCTCGATCAATACCGCTGCGGTCCAGAATCCGCAAGTTGTGCGCGATGCGAGCGGCAAGGTGGGCAGTCAGTGCATCGTGGTCGCAATCGATGCGAAGCAGCGCGCCGCAGGCGGGTGGGAGGTCTACACGCATGGCGGCCGCAACCCGACCGGGATCGACGCAATCGAATGGGCCAGGCGCATGCAAGCAGCCGGTGCGGGCGAAATCCTGCTCACCAGCATGGACCGCGACGGCACCCGCGACGGCTTTGACCTTGCGCTCACGCACGCGGTCTCGCAGGCGGTCGGGGTCCCGGTGATCGCCTCAGGCGGCGTCGGTACGCTCGAGCATCTCGCCGAAGGGGTGCTCGAGGGCGGGGCGGACGCAGTCCTCGCGGCGAGCATCTTCCATTTCGGCGAGCACACCGTATTGGAGGCCAAGCGGTACATGCGCGAGCGCGGCATCGAGGTGCGGCTGTGAGCGCGGCGGATCCCGGCGACTGGTGCGAGCAGCTGCGCTGGAACGAGGAAGGACTGATTCCGGCGATCGCGCAGGACGCAGCGAGCGGTCGCGTGCTGACGCTGGCGTGGATGAATCGCGACGCGCTGCGCGAGACCATCGAGAAAGGCCAGGCGGTGTACTGGTCGCGATCGAGGAAGAAGCTGTGGCGCAAGGGCGAGCAGTCCGGCCACGCGCAGCAGGTGAGGGAGCTTCGCATGGACTGCGACGCGGACGCGCTGTTGCTCATCGTCGAGCAGATTGGCGGGATCGCCTGCCACACCGGTCGGGAGCGCTGCTTCTTCAGGCGGCTCGAAGACGGCCGCTGGGTCAGCACCGATCCCGTCCTCAAGGACCCCAGGCTGATCTACGGCAAATGAAACCCGGACTCGCAGACACGCTGGAACGCATCGCACGCATCATCGACGAGCGCAAAGGCCAGGACCCGGAGAGCTCCTATGTCGCGCGGCTGTTCGACAAGGGCGAAGATGCCATCCTCAAGAAGATCGGCGAGGAGGCGACCGAAACGGTGCTCGCCGCTAAGGATGGCGACCGGCTGCATCTGGTGCGCGAAATCGCGGACCTGTGGTTCCACTGCATGATCCTGCTCTCGCGCCACGGTCTCGGACCGCAGGACGTTCTTGCCGAACTGCACCGGCGCGAAGGCATTTCCGGAATCGATGAAAAAGCCGCGCGCAAGGACGTCAAACGCGCCAAGCAAGACGAACGATGAGCCACGATCCGAACTGCCTGTTCTGCAGGATCGCGCGCGGGGAAATCCCTTCGAGAAAGCTCTACGAGGACGACCAGATCTTCGCTTTTCACGACATCCGACCGGTCCGGCCGGTGCATTTTCTGATGATCCCGAAAGCGCATGTCGCCACGCTCTACGACGTTGCCGGCGAGCACGTGCAGGCGCTCGGCAGGATGCTCGCGATGGCGGGCGAACTGGCCCGCGGCGAGGGCGCGACCGACGGCTTCCGCACCATAATCAACTGCGGGCGCGTCGGCCATCAGGAGGTGTATCATCTGCACATGCACGTGATCGGGGGCCCAGACCCTGTGGGGCCGATGATCCTGAGACAACGCTAGGAGGCCAAAATGGGGTCGCTTTCCATCTGGCATTGGTTGATCGTTCTGGTGATCGTGATGCTGATCTTCGGGACCAAGAAACTGCGCAACATGGGTGCTGACCTGGGCGGCGCGGTGCGCGGCTTCAAGGAAGGCATGCGCGAGGGCGGCGAGAAGCCCGCCGACGTCGCGGCGCCGCAGGTGACCGGCAATACGGTCGAGGGTGAGGTCAAGGGCAAGACCGAGTCCAGGGCTTGAACGGCAGCACCGCCTGACGCCCGGGGCGCCGCGTGCGGCGCCCCTTTTCATTTCGGCGGCACTCGAATGTTCGACATCGGATTTTCCGAACTGGTGGTGATCGGCGTGGTCGCGCTGATCGTGATCGGTCCAGAGCGCCTGCCGCGCGTCGCGCGCACCATCGGAATCCTGGCCGGCCGGCTGCAGCGCTACGTCTCCGACGTGAAGGCCGACATCAACCGTGAAGTCGAACTCGACGAGTTGCGCAAGCTGCGCGACTCGGTGCAGCAGGCCGCCGCCGACATCAAGAACACCGTCGACACGGAACTGGTGAAGACCGCGGACGGACTGAACCGCGCCGTCGAGGGAAAACCGGAGGAAGCGGCCGCCACGGCGCCCGCCTCGCTTCCTACGGTGCTTGCCGCCGCCGACCCAACCGAGCCGGCTGTGCCTCCGACCACCGAACCAGGCAAGCCCGCTGAAACCAGGACCTGAGCGCCGATGAGCGGGCAGGACACCTTCATCTCCCACCTGGTGGAGCTGCGCCAGCGCCTGGTGCGGGCGCTGGCTGCGGTGCTGATCGTGCTGCTGCCGATTCTGCCCTGGGCGCCCGAGCTCTACGACTTGCTCGCGTATCCGATGATGCGCGCGCTGCCGGAAGGAACCAAGATGATCGCCACCGGCGTGGTGACGCCTTTTCTGGTGCCGATGAAGATTGCGATCATGGTGGCCTTCATGGTCGCGCTGCCGTACGTCCTCTACCAGCTGTGGTCGTTCGTCGCGCCCGGACTGTACGCGCACGAGAGGAAACTGATGCTGCCGCTGGTGGTGGTCAGTTACGTGCTGTTCCTGCTCGGCATGGCGTTCTGCTATTTCTTCGTATTCCGCACGGTGTTCAAATTCGTCTACAGCATTGCGCCCAAGTCGATTTCGGTGGCGCCGGACATCGACAACTACCTGTCTTTCGTACTCGGCATGTTCCTCGCGTTCGGCGTGACCTTCGAGGTGCCGGTAGTGGTGGTGCTGCTGGTGAAGTTCGGCCTGGTCTCGATCGAGAAACTGAAACAGGTGCGCTCGTACGTGATCGTCGGCGCTTTCGTCGTGGCCGCGGTCGTCACACCGCCCGACGTGGTCTCGCAGTTGCTCCTCGCCATTCCGATGTGCCTGCTCTACGAGGTGGGGATCCTGTTCGCGCGCTTCGTCAAAAAGCAGGCGGACGCGCAATCAACCGATGACTACAAGCCGCTCGACGAAGCCGGGATGGAGCGCGAACTGGACAAGGCCGAGCGCGGCGAGCGCTGATCCGGTCGTTCACCCCGGGCCGCGCCTCCCGCTGAACAGCGCGGGGGCCTGTTTCTTTCCGTCGCGGCGTCCAGCGGGCGCCGGGCGTCGTCCGGGCTGGCCTCGCGGCGCGTGGCGCTGCGGTTGGCGTGGCGGAAGCGGCCGGTGGCCCTGGGGTTTTGGCGCGTGCGCGTGATTCGCATGGTTGGGTTCGAATCCGGGCACCAGGCGGCTTTCCACGGGACGATTCATCAGCCGCTCGATCGCGGCCATCAGCGCGCGTTCCTCGCCGCTTACCAGTGATACCGCCTCGCCCGAGGCGCCAGCACGGCCGGTGCGACCGATGCGGTGGACGTAATCCTCGGCGACGTGCGGCAGGTCGAAGTTCACCACGTGCGGCAACGACTCGATGTCCAGGCCGCGCGCCGCGATATCGGTGGCGACCAGGACCCGCAACTCGTTGTCCTTGAATCGCTTGAGCGTGCGCGTGCGCGCAGGCTGGCTCTTGTTGCCGTGGATTGCGTCGGCTTCGATGCCGTTCTGCTCGAGTTGCTGCGCAAGGCGATTCGCACCATGCTTGGTCCTGGTGAACACCAGCACCTGGCGCCAGTCGTTCGATTTCACCAGGTGCGCAAGCAACTCGCGCTTGCGGCCCTGGTCGACCGGGTGCGCGACCTGAGCCACCAGTTCGGCCGGTGTATTGCGCCGCGCGACCTCGATGGTCGCCGGATCGTGCATGAACGAGCCGGCAAGCTTGCGGATTTCATCGGGGAACGTCGCGGAAAACAGCAGGTTCTGGCGTTCGCGCGGCAGCAACGCGAGGATGCGCCGGATGTCCGGAATGAAGCCCATGTCGAGCATGCGGTCGGCCTCATCGAGGATCAGTATCTCGACATGGCGCAGGTCGAGCGTCTTTTGCTGAACGTGATCGAGCAGGCGGCCGGGGGTCGCGACCACGATGTCGACGCCGCGGCGCAAGTCCGCAGCCTGCGGGTTGAAGTTCACCCCGCCGAAAATCACCGTAGAGCGCAGCGGCAGGTGCTTGCCGTAAGTGCGCACGCTATCGCGCACCTGCGCTGCCAGCTCGCGGGTCGGCGTGAGTATCAATGCCCGCACCGGGCGGCGCGCATTCGCGTCGGCTGCAGTTTTTGCTGAAAGCAGTTGAAGCAGCGGCAGCGTGAAGCCCGCCGTCTTGCCGGTGCCGGTCTGGGCGGCGCCGAGCAGGTCGCGGCGCGCAAGCACCACTGGGATGGCTTGCGCCTGGATTGGGGTTGGTTCGGTGTATCCCTGCTCGCTGACAGCGCGCAGCAGCTCGGCCGACAGGCCAAGGTTCGAGAACGTCGTGCTAATGGAAATCTCCTAAATCGGCCTGCGAAGGCAAACGCCTTCCAAACCGGTTCAGGCAGACGAATTGGTGTTGCTGGCTTCGAAGGTCCCGGGACGGGACCGCGAACAGGCTGAAACGCTAACCGGAAGACGCGAAACAGAAACCTTGGAGCGCATTGTACCCGAGTTTGCTGGCTCTATGCGGCGCGCGCGCGGGCATCAGGATTTTCCGTTCAAGAAACGCCGCACCAGATCGAACTGCTCCGGGACGTTGAGCGCGGGGGCGTGGCCGCAGCCGGCGATCGTCACCACCACCGCGGATGGCCCGCGCTTTCTCATTTCCTCCGCCGTCTCCGGCAGCAGCAGGTCGGACGACTCGCCGCGCAGGCACAGCGTGGGCGCGGTGATCCGGTCGTACGCGTCCCACAGTTCGTAGTCGTTCGGATGGCACTCGAACTGCATCACCATCTTCGGGTCGTAATGCGGCGTGACCTTGCCCTCCGCCGTGCGGCGCATCGAGGTCTCGGTGAGCAGGCGCCAGTGATCGTCGGATAGCCAGCCATAGGGCTTGTAGATGGTGCGGTAGTAGGCTTCAAGTTCGCTCATGCGCTCGAACGACACCGGCTTGCCCGCGTAGGCGCGAATGCGCGCCAACGCTGCATCGCCGAGCTTCGGCCCGATATCGTTGAGCACCAGCTTGCGGATGCGGCCGCGGAACGCGCCGCCCGCGAGATACATGCCGACCGCGCCGCCCATCGAGGTGCCGAGCCAGTGGAACTGGTCCAGCCCGAGGTGCTCTGCGAGCGATACGGCAAGTTGCGCGTAAAAGTCGAGGCAGTATTCCTTCTCCGGCTGAGGGCTCCATTGCGACAGACCGCGGCCGACGGTGTCCGGGCAGATCACGCGGTAGCGCGCCGCGAGGTGCGCCGCGATGTGGTCCATGTCGCGCCCGGTGCGCGCGAGGCCGTGCCATGCGAACACCGTCTCGGCATTGCCCGCGCCCCACTCGGTGTAATGGATTTCGCGGCCGGCGCAGACCAGGTAGTTGGAGGTGAATCTCATGGCGCCGGCGGCGCCTTGCGGGTCCGCAGTCGGCCGACGATGCCGGCGGGGAAGTAATACACGCATACGACGAACAGCACGCCCAGCCACAGCAGCCAGCGGTCGGGGTGCAGCAGGTCGGGCAGCAGCGCAATGCCCTTGGTGGCGCTCGAAGCGAGCTTCATCAGGTCCTGCAGGTAGTTCTGTGCGACGACGAACAGTGTCGCGCCGATCACCGAGCCGTACATCGTGCCCATGCCGCCGATCACGACCATCAGCAGGATGTCGATCATGATGTTGAACGAAAGCGTGGTGTCGGGTCCGGTATAGCGCAGCCAGATTGCGTACAGAATTCCTGCGGCCGCGGCGACCGCAGCGCCGAGGCAGTTCGCGACAGCGCGGTAGGCCACCGTGCGATACCCGATCGCTTCCGATCTGAATTCGTTCTCGCGAATCGAGAGCAGCACGCGGCCGAACGGCGAGTTGACCACGCGCAGAAGCATCAGGAACAGCGCGAGCGATCCGGCGAACAACACGTAATAGCTGAACAGCCTGCCGCTCAGCTCGACGCCGAAAAGCGTTGCCTCGGCGAATTTCGTGCCCGGCAGGAAGAGTTCCGGGAGTTTGTAGTTGAGCCCGTCCTCGCCACCCGTGAAATCCGAGAGCTGCGAGGCGAGGATCTGGAAAAATGACGCCACCGCGAGCGTGATCATTGCGAAGAAAATTGTCTTGACCCGCAGCGAAAGCAGCCCGACCAGGAAGGCGAGCGCCGCTGCCAGAGCGAGCGAGATCGCGCTGCCCGCCGCGAGACTGCTCCACGTGGGCCCGAGCTTCGACATCGTGATGCCCACGCCGTAGCCGCCAATGCCGAAGAACATGGTGTGGGCGAACGACACGATGCCGGTGTATCCCAGCAGCAGATCGTAGCTCGCCGCCAGCAAGATGAACACCAGGATCCTGGCCGCGACGTCGAGCGAGCGCGTGCCCGGGAATATGAACGGCGCCGCGGCAAGCCCCGCAACGACCGTGACCAGCAGAGCCGCAAGCCAGCGGCTGCGCGGAAAATCACCCGACAGCACGGTCGTAAGCATGGTTCAGCTCTTGCCGATCGCGTAAAGCCCGCGCGGCCGCCACAGCAGCACCAGCACCATCAGCAGGATGTTCGAACCGAGCGCGAGCTTGGGCGCGATGAACCCGGTGTAGTTGGCAACCAGCCCGACCAGCAAGGCGCCGATGAAGCAGCCCGTCACCGAGCCCATGCCGCCGATGATGATCACGATGAAGATCAGCACCATCAACTGCATGCCCATCCCCGCAAATACCGTCTCCTGATACATCGCCCACATTGCGCCTCCCAGGCCGGCCAGCGCGGAGCCCGCGACGAACACGCCGATGAACAGGCGCCGGATCCGGTAGCCGAGCGATTCGACCATTTCTGGATTTTCGACTCCGGCGCGGATCAGCAGGCCGAGCCTGGTGCGATTCAGCACCAGCGCCATGGTGGCGAATACGCCGAGGCCGACGACTACCGCCAGCACGCGGTACTTCTCAACCGCGATGTCGCCGAACGTGAAGGCGCCACTCACTGAAACCGGCCGCGGCACCGGGATGATGTCCGGACCCCACACCACGTGAATCGCCTGCTCCGCGACAATCAATCCACCCATAGTGACGAGGATCTGCTTCAGGTGGTCGCCGTACACCCGGCGGATCAGCACGCGCTCGAAGAACCAGCCGAGCAATCCTCCCACGGCCATGGCCGCGAGGATGGCCGGCACGATCGCAGTCAGGTTCGACGCAAGGCTGTCAGCCTGCATCATCGCCTTCATCGGAATCAGCACCGACACCGCCGCATATGCTCCGATTGAGATGAACGCGCCGTGCGCGAAGTTCATAACGTCCATCAGGCCGAATACGAGCGTGAGGCCCGAGGCCATGATGAAAATCATCATCCCCATCGCAAGACCGGCCACGGTCAGCGTTACCCACGTCGGGAGGCTCGGGATGAACGGTAGCGCGAGTAGCGCGAGCGCCGGCACCAGTAGCACCGGCAACCAGTCGCCACGCTCGGCAGGGAGAGAGTCGCCGCTCATTGGTGGGAGTCGAGCGAAAGCCCAAGCAGCCGCTGCTGCAGGCTATTGTCCGCTGCGAGTTCCGCCATCCGCCCGGCGTGCACGATGCGACCCGAATCCATTACTGCGACGTTGTCGCCGAGCGAGCGCGCAAAGTGGAAGTTCTGCTCTACCACGAGCAGCGTCGCGTCGCGTTTCATCTCCTTGAACGCCTCGATCATCGCGCCGATGATGGCTGGCGCGAGCCCCTTGGTTGGCTCATCGACGAGCATCAGCTTACGCGGCTCGACCACTGCGCGCGAGATGGCAAGCATCTGCTTCTGGCCACCGGACAGGTTGCCCGCCAGCCCGTTCCAGAATTTCTTCATCGCCGGGAACAGTTCAAAGATCCAGGCCAGACGCCTTTCGTCCATTTCAGTTTCGCGCGCGGCAAGCAGGAAATTTTCACGCACGGTGAGACCGGCGAAGATGCCCATGTTCTCCGGCACATAAGCGATTCCGAGACGCGCGATATCCGGCGTGGCGCGCTGATGGATCTCCTCGTTGCCCAAGCGGATCGAGCCGGCAGAGGCGCGCCACAAGCCCATGATCGTGCGCAATGCGGTCGTTTTCCCCGCACCGTTGCGGCCGAGCA
>JBGOTT010000083.1:0-12866 GCA_041476585.1 Gammaproteobacteria bacterium
CGAGCGACTCGCCGAGCCAGCGCGACGCGATCAACGCGGTCACCAGCGGCTGCACGGAGATGATCAGCGCGGTGATCCCCGCCGACATCCCGAGGTATTGCGCGTAGTGGCTGCCGGAAAGCTGCACCACGTGCATCAGCAGACCTGCGACGATCAGGTGGCCCAGCGCGGTTCGCGAAGCGGGCCACTCGGGGCGCAGCCATAGCAGCACCGGAACGAGACAGGCAAGGCCGAAGACGTAGCGCAGCGTGAGAAAGGTGAATGGAGGGGCGTACTGCAGCGCGATCTTGGTGGCGAGGTAGCCGGAGCCCCAGACGGCCACGAAATACCAGGCGAGCGCCGCGTCGATCCAGCGGCGCGGATGCGGCGCGGCGCCGCTCAACTCAGGGCCAAAGCGGCAGCCCGGCGAGACCGGCCGTTTCGGGCTGCCCGGTCATCAGGTTTGCGTTCTGCACCGCCTGCGCCGCAGCGCCTTTGCCAAGATTGTCGATTGCGCCAAGCGCGACCACGAGCCCCGTCTGCGCGTTCACCGCATAGGACAGGAACGCGAGATTGGAGCCGGTCGCCCAGCCGGTGTGCGGGCTGCGACCGCGTTCGAGCGGCATGACCCTGATGAAGGGCTCGTCGCGATAGTACGACTGCGCCGCTTCCAGCAGGCGCGCCGCCGTCGTCGCGCGCTTCGGCCGCGCGTAGCAGGTGGCGAGGATGCCGCGCGCCATCGGCACGATGTGCGGGGTGAAGGCGACGCTCGCCTTGCTGCCGGCTACCTGCGCGAGCGCCAGTTCCATCTCGCGTACGTGCGGGTGCGCTTCCAACCCGTAGGCAAACAGATCCTCGTTGGTCTCGACGTAGCCGAAATCGCTCGCGCCGCCGCGTCCGGTGCCGGTGACGCCGCTCTTGGCGTCGATCACGATCCCCTCGGGTTCGACCAGGCCTTCGCGCAGCAGCGGGACGAGGGCCAGCAGCGCCGCCGCCGGATAGCACCCCGGGTTGGCGATGCGCGTTGAATTGCGGATGCGTTCGCGCTGCCCAGGGAGCTCGGTGAGGCCGTAAGTCCAGCCCTCGACGAAGCGGTGGTCGCCGCCAACGTCGACGATTTTCGTTGCGTCGGGCACGCGCGCGAGTGGCTCGCGCGACTTGCCGGTCGGCAGCGAGGCGAACAGCAGATCCACGCCGCGGATCTGCTCCGGGACGAAGGGCTGGATGGCCAGATCGCCACCGGCGCGGCCGGCAAGCGCCGGAAAGCGCCTTGACAGCGTTTGTCCGGCGCTCGATTCGCCTCCCACGTAGACCACCTCGAACGCGGGATGCCCGAAGCAAAGCCGCAGCAGCTCGCTGCCGCCGTATCCGCTGACGCCTACAATTCCGATCCGCATGACCGGAATCGTAGCAGGTCGCGCCTCAGACCCGGCCGGGCGAGCGTGCCTGCAGCGCGGCGATGCGTTCTTCGATCGGCGGGTGCGTCGAGAACAACGCCATGATCCCCGGCGCGTCGTTGATGCCCGAGGCTTTGAATGCCGGGGGCAGGGCCACGGGCTCGAGGCCGCCCAGGCGAGCGAGCGCGTTCACCATCGGCTTGGGCGAGCCGAGGTACTTCGCCGAGCCCGCGTCGGCGCGGAACTCGCGCTGGCGCGAGAACCAGGCGACGATGATCGAGGCGAGGATGCCGAACACGATCTGGCAGACGAAGCTGGTGATGTAAAAGCCCATCCCGACCCCGCGCTCGGTCTTGAAGATCGCCCTGTCCACGATATAGCCGACCACGCGCGACAGGAACACCACGAACGTGTTGACCACACCCTGGATCAGCGTGAGCGTGACCATGTCTCCGTTCGCGATGTGCGCGACCTCGTGGCCGAGCACGGCTTCGATTTCCTCGCGGCTCATGCTTTGCAGCAGACCGGAGGACACGGCCACCAGCGCCGAGTCGCGGAATGCGCCGGTGGCAAACGCGTTGGGCGCGCCTTCGAAAATCGCCACTTCCGGCATGCCGACGCCTGCGGTCTGCGCGAGGCGGCGCACGGTTTCGAGCAGCCAGTACTGCGTGCTGCCCTCCGAACCGTCGATCACCCGCGCGCCGGTGGAGATCTTGGCCATCATCTTGGAAATCAGCAGCGAAATGATCGCGCCGCCGAAGCCGATCACGGCCGAAAAGAACAGCAGTGTCGTGAGGTCGAGACCCTCGGCCGTCAGGAACCGGTCCAGCCCGAGCAACGACACGGCGGCCGACAGCACCAGCATCACCGCGATGTTGGTTGCCAGGAACAGGACGATGCGTTTCATATGTTGTTTCTCTCCTTGTGCACTGGGCGCGAAGAATACCCCAGTTTGACTGCGTCCAGCCGCCGGGGTTCCGGCGGCTGCGCTGGTCCTTCCAGCGGCCTACATGGGGGCGCCGATCCGCCGGCGCAAGGGGCGCGGGGAAAGCCCCTTGCGAGAGGTTTGCAATCTCAATCTACATGTAGCGCGGGTCGCCCCCGGCACGCGATGCGCCCGCGAGCGCGCGGTCGGACACGAACGGGTTCGACGCCCGCTCCTCGCCGAAGGTCGAAACTGGCCCGTGACCCGAAATGAAGGTCACGTCGTCACCCAGCGGCCAGAGCTGCGTGGTGATCGAGCGGATCAGCGTGTCGTGGTCGCCGCGCGGGAAATCGGTGCGGCCGATCGAGCCCGCGAACAGCACGTCGCCGACGATCGCGAGCTTCTGGCGGCGGTGGAAGAACACGACATGACCCGGCGTGTGTCCGGGACAGAAGCGCACCTCGAGTTCCTGGTTGCCGAAGCGCACCGCGTCCCCGCCGGCCAGCCACCGGTCCGGCACAAACGCCTCGAGGTGCGGAAAACCGAAACGCGCCCCCTGCATTGGCAGCTGATCGATCCAGAAGCGGTCCTCCTCGTGCGGCCCCTCGACCGGCACGCCCAGTTGCCTGCGCAATTCGACCGTGCCGCCGCAATGGTCGATGTGCCCGTGGGTTAGGAAGATCTTCTCCGGTATCGCGCCGAGCTTGTCCAATGCCGCGACGATTCGGTCGAGGTCTCCGCCCGGGTCGACGATCGCAGCCTTTTTGGTCTCCTCGCAGAACAGGATCGAGCAATTCTGCTGGAACGGAGTGACGGGGATGACGCCGGCGCGCATGGCGGCGGTCACGTGCCGTAGCGCACGTGTCGCCCCAACTCGCGGATCGCCGCGAGCGCCGAAAAACAGGCGAGCATGGAGGTCCTGGGATTTTCGGGCATTGCCACCGACTCGAACTTGATGTCCACGCGCCCGGTGCGGCCCTCGATGACGATGAAGTGCGTGTTGAATTTCAGCGCGGGGTCCGCCACCACCTTCAGGCGCGTCCGGTCGAAACCGATGCCCGCCATCGAAAGCACCGCGGCGATGTTCACGTTGGCGGGGAAGTGCGGCACGCCTTCGCGCGCGGAGCCTTCGAAAAGCACCGTGGCGGCGCTGAGCCGGTCCAGGTCGAGGCCGAGCTTCTCGACGTAGGGAATGCCTCTCCACGCCGCCGGCGGTTTAGTCACGGCGATGCTGACTTCGTCCGCGCCGGCGAGGCACACGGCCTTCAGCGAGTCGAGCCCGCCGATGCCGCCCGAGGGTACGTACAGCAGCGCACGGTGCTCGGCCGCGGTGCGCTCCAGCCGCGCGCGCAGCGCGTCGTCGCACAGTGCTCCGCCCGAGAGCGCGACGAAGGAGATGCCGCGCGCAAGCACGGGTTCGGCGTATTCGCGCACTGCCTCGTGCGAGGCGGCTTCCACCACGACTTCTGGATCGGTTGCCGCAAGGGCCTCGAACCCGACGACGAATGCCGCGCCGAATTCATTCGCCAGAGGCACTCCCTTAGAGCGATCGCTGCGACCGGCGATCGCGACCACCTGCACATCGCTCAGCTCACCCTTGCGGATGTGCTCCAGCACGAGGCGGGCAATCGCACCGCCGCCGATCAGTCCTATGCGCATGCTTTCTCCTCGCGGCGATTCTGCCATAGCAAGGCGCCTACGCGCTTCGTGGTCTATGGGAGAATGGACCGAGAGGAGCATTGTGCGGAATATTCTCAAGCGACGAGGTGGGGCCGGAGCGTTCGCTGCTGGTGCTATGCACGGCGTTCCGCGGACGCGGCGACTATTTGAGTCTGACAGTGAAGAAGATCCCCAAGCAGATTCTTTCTCGCTTTGAGTGGAGGCATGACGACTACTCGCTCCAAGTTGAAAACTTGCCCAATGCGCCGCCGGAGCTGGGGTAACAGAGCCTGGATTTATGATGATTCATTCGAACGTTGCACATTTCCGACACGCTGTCTCGGAAATCGATATGAGGACCTGGCGATGAACAGGGTTGCTGTACTCAAACTGTTGAACGAGCACCGCGAGCAAGTGCGCAAGCGCTTCGGCGCGAAGCGCTTGACCCTCTTCGGCTCCGCGGCACGCGACGAACTGCGCGCGGACAGTGATATCGACGTGCTGGTGGAGTTCGAGGGACCGACGCCATTCGACGGGTATACAGCCTGCGGGTGGCGAACCTACCCCAAAAACCGCCCGAGCCGGGGCAGCAGGCGCTGTTCGGCGATGAGATCGAGGTTTAAGAGGATACGTTCATGACGATGCTGAAGATAGGCAGCTTGGGGCAGATCAAGCAGGCTGAATTGACCTTTGGCGATCTGACCGTATTGGTCGGCCCGCAGGCGACCGGCAAGAGCATCACGCTGCAACTGCTGAAATTGCTAGTGGATACGGGATACGTGCAGGAGGAATTGCGCCGCTACGGCATGGACTGGGCCGGCAAGCTGCCGGAGTTTTTCGATCTGTATTTCGGCGAGGGGATGCGGTCGATCTGGCACGAAGGTCAAAGCTCAGTGACCTGGAACGGCAAGCCGGCCGACATGGTGGCGCTCGCCAAGCGCAAGCGAAAGACGGAATCCGAGAAGCTGTTCTTTATCCCCGCTCAGCGGGTGCTCGCGCTTCGCGACGGCTGGCCGCGGCCGTTCACGGATTACGCGCCGGGGGATCCGTTCGCCGTACGGGAATTCAGCGAGAAACTTCGCATCCTGGTCGAGAGAGAGTTTACGGTCGAGAACCTGTTTCCGCAGGAGAAGCGTCTCAAGAAGGCGTTTCGCGATCTGCTGCGCAGGGACGTATTCGCAAACTTCCAGCTACGCATTAACAAGTTCCGCTCACAGAAGCGCCTGGTCCTGGGTGCCGGGGCGAATGGCGATACGCTGCCCTACATGGTCTGGTCCGCCGGCCAAAGGGAGTTCGTCCCATTGTTGCTGGGTCTCTACTGGCTGATGCCCTCGACCAAAGTGTCGCGGCGAGGGGACATCGAGTGGATTGTCATCGAGGAACTCGAGATGGGCCTGCATCCGAATGCCATCTCGGTAGTGATGCTGATGATCTTCGAGTTGCTGCAACGCGGCTACAAGGTCTGCCTGTCCACGCATTCGCCCCAGGTCCTGGAATGTGTCTGGGCGCTCAAGCAGTTGAAGGAACACAACGCCAGGCCTGAGGCATTGTTGGAAGTGTTCAAGGTCGATAGGGACCAAGGTCTCCAGGAGATCGCCCGGAGTGCGCTTGGTAAGGACATTCGCGTGTTCTTTTTCGACCGAGAGAGTCAGACCACGCAGGACATCTCGGAGTTGGAGACGCAGACGCAGTCGGGCGTGGATGGGTGGGGCGGATTGTCCGAGTTCAGCGGCCGCGTCAATGAAGCCGTGGCGCGGGTGGTTGCCAACGAAAACGCGAGCAGCCGAAGGTGAGCTTTCAGGAGGCGGTAGAAGCGACTCCGGGTGTCGCAGGGGCGTATCGCCCCGGGCTGCGGGCGCTCCGGGCGATGGATCGGGACAAGGTGAGCGCGGACAATCCCAGAAATCTTGCCGGCAGCGTCGACCTCGACGGCGCGCTGCAGGCTGGCATGCCGGACGATCCGCGCTGGGATTACGGTGTTGGGGCGAATTCGGCCGGCGAGGAAAAGGTGTTCTGGGTCGAGGTGCATCCGGCCACGGAAGGGGAGATCGAGGCAGTTCTGGCCAAGCTGATGTGGTTGAAACAGTGGTTGCAAGACTCAGCCGTGGCATTGGATGGTTTCCCACGGGAGTTCGTCTGGATTTCGAGCGGCCGTACCGCGATTACACAGAGGTCCCCGAAGCTCAAGCGCCTCGCCCTTGCAGGGGGCGTTTTCAAGGGTGGGCACTTGCGAATCCCATGACAGTACGAACTGCCACGTCAACGCCATCGCGGGACGGCTGTCGCTCCGCCCGCCGCAGCGCCGGTCGCTCGAGAGTGGTGCCAAAACGCCTCAGAGAACGCGGCGAAGCACGGCGGCAAGCCGTGGCGCTATGCGCTCATTCCGCACACGGCGATCGCCGAGAACATGACGCTTAAGGGGCTGGTGCAGCAATACGGCGCCTGATGCTCGATCTGATCGACCAGGCGAACTGGTCGGGCCGGATGCCGGCGTTGCCGCGTTTGCTGCTGTCGTCGTCGATGCGCTCGGTTTCCCGCTTATCATCGACAGCTCATGGACGCAGCAGACTTCCTCGCTCCAGGAATGACCGGGCGCGCCGAGCTGACGGTGGGCGAGGAGCACACTGCGCCGCGCGTCGGCAGCGGGCGCATACACGTGCTCGCCACGCCTGTCATGATCAACCTGATCGAAGCGGCTGCGCTGGAGGCGATCGAGCGGCTGCTGCCCGAAGGCCACCAGTCGCTCGGCACCGTGCTGAACGTGCGGCACTTCGCTGCCACTCCGGTCGGCATGCGCATCATCGCCACGGCCGAAGTCGTGAAGGTCGAGGGGCGCAACGTGACCTTCAAGGTAAGCGCCGCGGACGAGAAGGAAACCATCGGTGATGGCAGCCACGAGCGGGTGATCGTCAATGTGGCGCGCTTCGACGCGCGCGTGCAGCGCAAGACCGGCGCTGTGTGAGTGGGCGGCGCGAGCCGCCCGACGCTTCCGGCGGGAATGGGGATCGCTCAGTCTGATCAACGCGCCGAAGGCTTGAGCGTGGGCTTCAGTAGTTCCTCCAGCATTGCGCGCTTCTCGGCACAACGCTGTTGTTGCCAGCAGGACTGGTAGGTCTTTGCAATCCGGCCGTCCCGGTAAAGGCGGACCTGAAGCGGCCGCTCCAGCAATACCGTGTGCACATAGCTGACGAACGATTCCGCAAAATCGTCCGCCGGTTTGGTGGCGGCATACAGCGTCGGATAATTGGTGTGTTCGAGGTGGTCGTAGACCTTGACCATCTGATCGCCAGCCAGCTTGGCGCCGAAGTAGTACGCCACGTACTTGCGTTTCGGAAAACTCCGCTCGAACAGGCTGACGTAGCGATTCGTCCGTTTCGGAACTTCCCAGGAAAGCCGCGCAAACCGGTAGCGGTCGAGGGACGGAGTTTCCCTGGGTGCCCGGTCCCAGCGCGGGTGGATGGTTTCGTTGATCGAGACAATATGTCCCAGCTCATGCAGCAGGATGTATTGAATCGCGTTCTTGCGATTGTCCTGTGCCCCGGCTTCAATTTTGGCTTCGAGTTTGAAATGGGCATCTGGCTTGAAGGGCGTGTTCTCTTTCCAGGTGGCCCAGGCGTTGGCGCTGTACTTCGCCAGTACATCCATGTCCAGCACGACGAATCCGGCCACCGGGCTCGCAGCGTCATCGAAAATGTATTCGGTGAACCCGGTTCCCCCCAGGTCCTTGACGAGGTAGATCCCGGCCAGCTTTCTTGCGACGAGCTGCTTCACCGGCGGTGGAATTTCGGCGAATGCGTCGCCCAGGTCCTTCAGGAAATCCTGCGGAATCGTGACCGCACTCGGCCTGTCCGGGTATCCGTTTTGAATGTTGTCGAGGGTGAGATAGATCACCAGTTCCTTCGTCGCCGTTCCCAGCCTCTGTTCCACCGGTTTTGCGAACGCGGATTCCCAGTACGACATTTTCAGGACCGGGCTCTGAAGAAGCGCCTTGGCGGCACATTTCGGATCATTGCTTCGGCACGGCAATGCAGGATCGGCCTGCGCGAACACGGGCGTGTGCAGCGAGGCGGCAACGAGCGCAAGGGCGCTTGCATACCTCAACGCAAAACCGGGCAAATGTCGTGCCACAGAATCTGACATACGTTCGCCTTCTGGCAGTTGATGTCGGAGAAGCGGAAGGTACCACGAAAGATATTTCGTAAGAGTTTGAAAATCCGTTGAATGAATGCATGTTTTCGTTCTGGCACGAAGCATGCTGGTATGGAGGGTGAACGCGCGTCTTTCCGAGCCGCAAGAATCGACAGGGTGGATCATGAAAGTCAAAGGATTGTTGAAAAAAGATCAGTTCACACTTTTACTGAGACGGAAAATGACCCACACTATTCGCCCAGCAGCCGCAGCCCTCGGCTTGGCGGGATTGTTTGCCGCGCAACCTGCGCTGGCCGACCCGGTCTATGGGAACACCTACACCCTGCAGTACAACGGCGCGTACATCGGCTACATTTCTCCGGTTTCCATTTCCAATAACCCGGCCCCGGTCGGGGGCAACCCGACCTCGGTCTCTTCCGGGTCCGACAAGATGACGAACACCACGTTGAACATCGGAAATTTAGAGGTATTTTGCGTCGACATCTTCGACTGGCTGCAGTCGACCCACCAATACGTGTATCAGTCGGGGACGACATTCTTTTCCTCGAACCCGACGCCTCCGAACCCGAACGCGGTGGCGGCACTCGGGCGTCTGGCGGCCAATCACCTGGCCGCTTCGCACGCCAGCGCCATGGCCTCGGGCGCATTCCAGATGGCGGTGTGGGAAATCGTGAATGAGGACGCCGGAAACCCGTGGGACGTCCTACTCGGGGATTTCAAGGCAATTGCTGCCGATGGCGCTGCCAATACCCTGGCCAACCAGTGGCTCGCCGCCAACGCGACCGAAAGCAACAGCATGTCGGTCAACGTCTACGAAACCACCGGCACGGCACCGCGCAGCCAGTCTCTGGTGGTGTTTTCCGCGCAGTCCCCGGTGGGGATTTCCGCGATTCCCGAACCCACATCGCTCGCCCTTCTCGGTCTCGGCCTGTTCGGGCTCGGCTGGGGCCGACGCAGGCAAGCGTAAGCGCAGTATCATCGGCGACAGATCCCGCTTCGGGCTCTGTGCCGGGACGCTGCGAATCGATCCAAACAAAGTATCCATCCGGAAGAAGACAGCCCCCGATCGGGACCTGTTACATCATTGTCGCGTGTTCCAGGCGGCAGCTTTGGGTCCACGCAGTGGCAAAAGGGCGCCGGAGCGGCATCCCCTGGCACCGCGACGGTGTATTCGACCCTCGATTCCCTGTCCGGCAAACAGAATCAGCACGCCGTCATCGAGGTCGGGATCGACCTGGCTCTGTTTGCGCTCGGCAACCAGTTCACGATCGATGAACTGCGGTGGGGTCCGGCCTGCTACAACGATGTACTCGCGATCGAGGGATCGGACGCAATAGAGGGAACTCTTTTGACGGTTCCGGAGCCGGCGACGCTTCCGATGCTGGGGCTGGGATTGCTGGCTTTCGCGGGGCTGCGGCGCAGGGCGCCAGCCCGTATCGTCAACGGGCCGAAGTGGAGTTCCTCCTTGCTGGATCCCCGCTTTCGCGGGGACGACTGAGTCAGAGATTCTCTAGCCCGAAAGGGCCTTGCCGACGATCTCGCCCACGTCCGCCGACAAGCCTTCGGCATCGCGGATGCGTACCAGCGCGGCATGCGCATGAGCCTGCCGCCCGGCATCGAACTTCTTCCACCGGTCGAAGGCGCGCGCCACCCGCGAGGCTACCTGGGGGTTAAGGCGGTCGATTTCGATGATCCTCTCCGCTGCAAAAGCATAGCCCCCGCCGTCGGCGGCATTGAAGCGCACGAAGTTGCCGCAGAACGCGCGGATCAGCGAATACACCTTGTTCGGATTGCGCATGTCGAAGGCCGGGTGTGCAGCGAGGCGCTTCACGTCTTCGAGCGCAGACCTCAGGCGCGACATCGCTTGCACTGCAAACCATTTGTCCACCACCAGCGGCTCGGACTGCCATTTCGCGTAGAAGCGCCCGAGCGCCGGCGCGCGCTCCGGGCAATCGCAATTGGCCAGTGCCGCGAGCGCCGCCATCGCATCGGTCATGTTGTCCGCGGCGTCGAACTGGCGCACCGCAATCTCTCTCGCGCGTTCGTCGGCGAGTTCCATCAGGTAGCCAAGGCAGAGATTGCGCAGCGCGCGCTTGCCGGCCGAGGCGGCGTCCGGCGAATAGGGTCCCGGAACGCGCATCGCCTCGTAAGCGCCGGCGAACTCGCTGCGCAGCGCTTCGGCAAGCCTCTTCCTGAGGTTGTTGCGCGCGGCGTGCAGCGCATCCGGATCGACGACTCCGATCTGCTCGGCGAGAAAGGACTCCGAAGGCAGGGCGAGTGCTTCGGCTGCGAACGCCGGGTCGAGCGCGGCGTCCGCCAGCACGCGCCGCACCGCGTCCACATACGCCGTCGTAGGCTCGCCGCCCTTGTCGAGGATGATCGCCGAGGCGAGGCGCTGTCCCGCCTCCCAGCGGTTGAACGCGTCCGCGTCATGCGCCATCAGGTGGGTGAGGTCCGCCTCGGTGTACGCGTAATCCACGATTACCGGCGCGGAGAAGTTGCGCAGCAGCGACGGTACCGGCCTTGCGGCGATGCCGTCGAACACCAACCGCTCTTCGCTCTCGCGAATCGACGGCATGCGCGTGCCGACCAGGTCCTCGCCGTCCGGTCCGACCAGTCCGACGGCGAATGGAATGTGGAACGGCGGCTCCATCGACTGTTTGACGGTCAGCGTAAAGCGCTTCGCCGCCGCATCGTAGCGAGCGTCCACCGCCAGCCGCGGTGTGCCGGGAACGTCGTACCAGCGCTTGAATTGCGTCAGGTCGGCGGCGTTGGCATCGGCCATCGCGGCGACGAAATCGTCGCAGGTCACCGCCTGTCCGTCGTGGCGCGCGAAATAGAGGTCCATGCCCTTGCGGAATCCGTCGGCGCCGAGCAGCGTGTGCTGCATGCGCACCACCTCGGCGCCTTTTTCGTAAACGGTGAGGGTGTAGAAATTGCGGATCTCCAGGTACGACTGCGGCCGCACCGGGTGGCGCATCGGCCCGGCGTCCTCGGGAAACTGCGCGGCGCGCAACATGCGCACTTGCGCAATTCGCTGCACCGCGCGCGAGTGGTGGTCCGCGCCGTATTCCTGGTCGCGGAATACCGTGAGGCCTTCCTTGAGCGAAAGCTGGAACCAGTCGCGGCAGGTAACGCGGTTGCCGGTCCAGTTATGGAAGTACTCGTGCGCGACCACCCGGTCGATGTTGAGGTAATCGGTGTCGGTGGCGACATCGGGCCGTGCCAGCACGTATTTGGTATTGAAGATGTTGAGGCCCTTGTTTTCCATGGCGCCGGAGTTGAAGTCCCCGACCGCGACGATCGCGTACTGCTCGAGGTCGAGCTCGAGGCCGAACACGTCCTCGTCCCATTTCATCGCGCTCTTCAAGCAGCGCATGGCGAAGGCCGACTGGTCCAGATAGCCGGGCTCGACGTATACCGCCAGCCGCACCGTGCGCCCGGAGCGCGTGACGAAGCTGTCGGCGAGTTTGTCGAGCCTCGCGGCCACCAGCGCGAACAGGTAGCACGGCTTGGCGAAGGGGTCGATCCACTTGGCCCAGTGACGTCCGCCCGGTGCGTCGCCCGCTTCATATCCGGACTCGGCCGGATTGCCGTTGGAAAGCAGCACCGGGTAACGCTCGCGGTCGGCGTGGATCGTGACGGTGTACTTTGCCATCACGTCCGGGCGGTCGATGAAATAGGTGATGCGCCGGAACCCTTGCGCTTCGCATTGCGTGAAGAAGCCGTTCTTCGCGGTGTACAGGCCTTCCAGCGCGGTATTCTTCTGCGGCCGGATGCGCACCGTGGTTTCGAGCGCAAAGCGCGCCGGGACTCCCGGGATGGTCAGGTGCATCGAGTCGGCGCGGAAATCGGAGGCGGCGAGCGCGCGGCCGTCGAGCCCAACCGAAATCAGTTCCAGTTCGTCGCCGTCGAGTACCAGCGGCGCGGCGGGCTGCACGCTGTTCGGATTGCGCACCACTGCGAGCCGAGCCGTGACCAGCGCGTGATCGTCACGCAGGTCGACATCGAGGTCGATCGCCTCGACCAGAAAATCCGGCGGGGTGTAGTCCTTGAGGTGGATGGTTTTTGGTTGGGCGTCGCGCATGGCCTGAAGTCTACCGGATGGGTGGGCGGGCGCGATGCGATGTGCTAAGTTAGACGCTTTCTTGGGAGGAGCGATCATGGACAAACGCCTCTACCGCCGCATCGCCGCATGGTTCGCGGCAGCGCTTGTCGTCGCACTCGGCGGATGCATGAACGCGCCGGTCGCGCCCGGCAAGCCCGAGTTCATGCTGGTCGGCATTGACGACAAGGTCACCTGGGATGCCTCGGGAAAGACCGTATTCCGCGCCCCCGGCAAGGACCTGGTGAGCATCGTCGACATCGGCACCGATCCGCTCGCGCCGAAGATCGTCGCCAGCCTGCCGCTGATGAACTCGATCTTCGGGCCGCCGACCAATCTCGCGATCACGCCGGACGGCACGCTGGGTCTGGTCGCGAACTCGATGGAATGGCAGAAGGACGGTGCGGCCTGGAAGCCGGTGCCGGACAACAAGCTCTACGTCATCGACCTGACCGCGACCCCGCCGCGCCTGATCGAGACCCTCGCGGTCGGCAAGCAGCCCTCAGGCATGTCGATCAATCGCGCCGGCAACCTCGCCCTGATCGCCAACCGCGCCGACAACTCGGTCAGCGTGCTGTCGATCTCCGGGAAGGACGTGAAGCTGATCGACACCGTGCCCATGGGCGAGCAGGTCTCCCACGCGGTCTTCACC
>JBGOTT010000084.1:0-12836 GCA_041476585.1 Gammaproteobacteria bacterium
GAACAGCAGCGGCGCGCGCGACAGCGCGTCCACGC
Organism: Gammaproteobacteria bacterium; assembly: GCA_041476585.1. Taxonomy (GTDB): domain Bacteria; phylum Pseudomonadota; class Gammaproteobacteria; order Burkholderiales; family SG8-39; genus JADGRQ01. The sequence continues at coordinate 36 of JBGOTT010000084.1, forward strand.
CGCCGGCGAGCACCAGTTGCGAGCGTCCGGCGAGGATGTTGTTCGCGCCCGAATCGAGCGCCTGCATGCCGGAAGCGCAATTGCGCATCACGGTCCAGCCCGGCACTTTCTGCCCGCAGCCCATGCGCAGCGCAACCACGCGCCCGATGTTCACTTCGTCCGGCGAGGGCGAAGCGCAGCCGAGGATCACTTCGTCGAGCTCGCGCGGAGAGAACGGCTGGCGCATCAGCAGCGTGCGCCCGGCCTGGGTGGCGAGGTCGCCGGCCGAAAACGGCCCCGGGCGGTTCTTCGCCTTGAGGAACGGCGTGCGCGCGCCGTCGACGACGTAGACTGGCGTGGCGAACGGGCTGGGCATCGTCGTCTCCGGTCAGGCCGCTTTCGCGACCGGTTTTTCCTGCGCGAGGCGCTGCATGATCTCCGCGCGCGCGAAATCCTGCGGGAAATCGTCCACCTTGATCACTTCCTTGCGCAGCCGCTCCGTTCTTTGCCACAGGGCGTGCTCTTCGTCCGTGATCACGCCCTTGTCGCGCGCCAGCGTGGCGGTATCGAGGCCCGAGCGCAACACCAGCGCGCCGCTCCTGACCGCCTCGCGCAGCTTCTTCTCGATCGGCTCGCAGGCAACGGTGGCGGTGAACGCCGCTTCAAGGACACCGGTGGCATCTTCCTCGCCCTTGGGCAGGTACATGCCGGCAGTGAGGCGATCGCGCGCCGCGCCGGGCTCGAGCACCAGCTTCGCGCAACGGTGATTGTGTCGGTCCTTCGACGGGCGGAACGGCGTGCCGAGCGGGAACACTATCCAGCGCAATACCCCCCGCAGTGCCGGCACCGGGAAATTGGTGTAGATCGCGTCGATCGCCTGCTGCGCCTGCCACAGCGCGTCGCGCACCGACCAGTGCAGAAGCGGCAGGTCCTCGCGGATGCGCCCCTGGTCTTCGTAGCGCTTAAGCGTCGCCGAGATCAGGTACATCATCGACAGCACGTCGCCGAGACGCGCCGAAATCTTCTCGCGCCGTTTCAGTTCTCCACCCATCGCGAGCATCGAGACGTCGGCGAGGAGGGCAAACGCGGCCGAGAGCTGTGCGGTGCGCCGGTAATAGCGCGCGGTCTCCGGCGCGGCGCCGGCGGGCTTGGGCGCAAAGACCGCGCCGGTGAGCCCGTGCACGAACGCGCGTACGCCGTTCGCGATGGTGTGCCCGATGTGCGACGTGAACGCGTCGTCGAACTCGACCAACGCGCGCGCGTGATCGGGGTCCTTCGCCGCGTGCATCTCGCGCAGCACGTACGGGTGGCTGCGGATCGCGCCCTGGCCGAAGATGATCAGGCTGCGCGTGAGGATGTTGGCGCCTTCCACCGTGATGCCCACGGGAATCACCTGATAGCCGCGGCCGACCCAGTTGTTGGGCCCGAGGCAGATGCCCTTGCCGCCGTGGATGTCCATCGCATCGTCCACCACCTTGCGGACGCGCTCGGTCATGTGGTACTTGGCGATCGCCGAGATCACCGAGGGTTTTTCACCCTGGTCCACCGCGCCTGCGGTCATCACGCGCGTGGCCTCCATCATGTAGGTATTGGCGGCGATGCGGCCGAGCGCCTCTTCGACGCCTTCCAGCCTGCCGATCGGCGTCTTGAACTGGCTCCTCACGCGCGAGTAGGCGCCGGTGTAGCGTGCGAGCGCTTTCGCCCCGCCCACCGCAGAAGCCGGCAGCGAGATCGAACGGCCGGCGGCGAGGCAGTTCATCAGCATCGCCCAGCCCTTGCCGGCGTAGTCGGTTCCGCCGATGATCCACTCGATCGGCACGAACACTTCCTTGCCCCAGTTCGGGCCATTCTGGAACACCGCGTTCAGCGGGAGGTGGCGGCGCCCGATGTTCACGCCAGGGGTGTTGGTCGGGATCAGCGCGCACGTGATGCCCAGGTCGTCCTTCTCGCCCAGCAGCTTGTTCGGGTCGTAGAGCCGGAACGCAAGCCCGACCAGCGTGGCGACCGGTCCGAGCGTAATATAGCGCTTCTCCCAGGTGAGGCGCATGCCGAGCACTTCCTTGCCCTGCCATATGCCCTTGCACACCACGCCATAGTCCGGGATCGAGGCCGCGTCCGAACCGGCCTCGGGCGAGGTGAGCGCGAAGCAGGGGATCTCCTGACCCCTCGCGAGGCGCGGCAGGTAGTAGTCCTTCTGCGCGTCCGTGCCGTAATGCAGCAGCAGCTCCGCCGGACCGAGCGAATTGGGCACCATCACCGTGACCGAGAGCGCGTTCGAGCGCGTCGCGAGCTTCATCACCACCGCGGAATGCGCGAGCGCGGAGAAGCCGAGGCCGCCGTACTTCTTCGGGATGATCATGCCGAAAAAGCCCTTGTCCTTAAGGTACTGCCACACCGGCTCGGGAAGGTCGTAGCGCTCGTGGGTGACCTCCCAGTCATTGGTCATCGCGCAGACTTCCTCGACCGGGCCGTCGAGGAACGCCTGTTCTTCCGCCGAGAGTTTCGGTTCGGGGATGGCGAGGAGCTTGTTCCAGTCGGGTTTGCCGGAGAACAGGTCGCCGTCCAACCACACGGTGCCGGCGTCGATCGCTTCGCGCTCGGTCTGCGACATGTCCGGAAGGATGCGCCGGAAGATGCCGAGCACCGCGTTGCTGAGCACCAGCCGGCGTAGCGCCGGCACGTTGGCGACGAGCGCGGCGATGCCAAAAGCGATACCGAGCGCCCAATAGGCGTCGGCACCGAAGGCGGCGAGTTTCGCCAGCCACGCGAGCAGCGCGCCGCCGGCGATGCTCCACGCAAGGATCGGGGCGCCGAGGAATCCGAGGACCAGGAATGCAGCGAGGCAGACGAGGACGAAGGCGAGCATGGCAATCTCCTTTGCGGGAGTCGGAAGTCTGGATCAGGCGGCTTTCTTGACGCCGGCGTTCTCGGCGCGTGCTGCGAGCAGGCCGGCGGTGAGGAACGCCGCGAGGCGTTCTTCCAGCGCGCGCGCGTCGTGCCGGTCTTCGGGCTTGGTGCCGGCGATCAGCTGCACCGTATCGGTCGCCGCAAGCGTGTATGACAGGGTGCCGAACATGAAATGCATGCGCCAGAACAACTCCTCGCGCGGCAGATGCGGCAATGCGCGCATGAACGCAGCCTTGAAGCGCTCCGTGGTCGGGGCGTAGAGCTGGCCGATCAGTGCGCGGATCGGCTTGGCCGGTTCGGTGTAGGTACGGCCCAGCAGGCGCACGAAGGTGCGGCCGCCCGCGCGCGTGTCGCCGACCATCTTCAGGCTGGTGCGGATGAAGGCGCGGATGATCGCCTGGGGTGCAAGCGGCTTGCCGTTCGCGTCTGCTTCGAGCCGGTCGAGTTCGGCGAGGCGCTCGGCATTCATCGGATCGAGCCGCCGGCGGAACACGGCTTCGACCAGCGCGTCCTTCGAGCCGAAGTGGTAATTGACCGCGGCAAGATTGACGCTCGCCGCGGCGGTGAGCATGCGCATTGAGGTTGCTTCGAAACCATGGTGCATGAACAGCTCTTCGGCAACGTCCAGGATGCGGGTACGGGTCTCGTGCGGAGGTCTAACGGCTCGGAGGGGCATCGGGGAACCTGCTCAAACGTGGCGAAATCGATTCAAACGAACGTTTGAACGATATCCGGGCGCGGCACTGAAGTCAAGATCAAGTTCGCACCCGGCGCAGCCTCGTGTCAGGCTGCGCGCGATCCTGAAGCTGTGGTTGTTCGTGCCGCGGCGCTGGCAGGGCGTGAACTCGGCGGGTAACGGCGCGGCAATGCAAAGCGCGCTGCTCGGGGTGCTGTTCAACCTGCCGCTGTCGCGCAACGGGGACCACACGATTCTGGTGAACTTGCCGCGCAATCTTTTTTCCTCGCGGTTGCGCTCGCCGCGCATGGGCTGCGCAGGCTGCTGCCGCCGTATTGAGCGGCCGACTGAGCGATAATCGCGCGGTGAAAAGGCTTCTGCTTGTGGCGCTGTTCTCGCTCTCGCTCGACGCGCATGCGCAGGCGAGCGACGGTACCGGGCTGCCGGTCCAGCTCGAGGGGCAGGCCGATCGCATTGCGCAATTGATGGCCGGGGCGCACGCGCTCGAGTTCCGCACCGCGCGGCGATACCACTTCGTGGATCTGAACGGCGACGGCGTGCCCGACCCGGTGGTGTTTTTTGCCATCGAGGGCATCGGCGCGAGCAAGCGCTTCGACTACTACATCGCGGTGTTCGGCACCGAGCCGCTCGCACCGACCGGGCAGCGCGTGCGGCCTTCGGGATTCCGCTTGCTCGACTTTCTGCGCATCGGAAGCCGCGGCCAGCGCGAGATCGATTTCGAAAAGCTGTCGTTTGCCAACGGTGTGTTCACGCTCGAGGCGAGCGAGCCGGGCGAAAAGGGTGCCGCAGCCCGCAAGGCGCGCGTGCTGCTGCGCCTGGGCGCCGACGGCCGGCTGGCGGAAGTGAAGCCCTGATGCAGCACGGCCACGCGCACGCGGCCGCTGTACACGCAGCGCCGGAGACCCGCATCAAGGGGCAGGAGCGCGGGTGGCGCGTGCTCGGCCAGCTCGCGCCCTATCTCTGGGAATACCGCGGCCGCGTCGCGCTGGCGCTCGCTTTCCTGGTCGCCGCCAAGCTTGCCAACGTCGGGGTGCCGCTGCTGATGAAGGAGATCATCGACGGCCTCGCACCGGCCAACGCGCTGCTCGCGGTGCCCGTGGCGCTGCTCGCCGCCTACGGGCTGCTGCGTTTTTCCTCGACCCTGTTCGCCGAGTTGCGCGACGTGCTGTTCGTGCGCGTCACGCAGCGCGCCATCCGCAGCGTCGCGCTGGGCGTGTTCGGCCACCTGCACAGCCTGTCGCTGCGCTTCCACCTTGACCGCCAGACCGGCGGCATGACGCGCGACATTGAGCGCGGCACGCTCGGCATCTCGACGCTGCTGTCCTACCTGATCTTCTCCATCGTGCCGGTGATCCTCGAATTCACGCTGGTGGCGGCGGTGCTGCTGGCAAAGTTCGACTGGCGCTTCGCCGCGGTGACCTTCACGGCCGTTGCGGCCTACCTCACCTTCACCTTCCTGGTGAGCGAGTGGCGCATCGAGATCCGTCGCCGTGCCAACGACCTCGATTCGAAGGCCAATACCCGCGCCATCGACAGCCTGCTCAACTACGAGACGGTAAAGTACTTCGGCAACGAGCAGTTCGAAGCGCGCCGCTACGACGAAAGCCTGCAGAAGTACGAGGCGGCGGCGGTGAAGAGCGAGGCATCGCTCGGCCTGCTCAACATCGGCCAGAGCATGATCATCGCCAGCGCGCTGACCGCGCTGATGTTTCTCGCGGCCGAAGGCGTCGCGTCGAAGGCTTTCACGCTGGGCGACCTGGTGCTGGTGAACGCGCTGCTGATCCAGCTCTACATCCCGCTCAACGCCCTCGGCATGGTGTACCGCGCGATCAAGCAGTCGCTGGCCGACATGGAGCGCATGTTCACGCTGCTGGGCGAGAACCTCGAGATCGCCGACCGGCCCGGCGCGCCGCAGCTGCCCGCGGGACCGGCGCGGGTGGAGTTCCGCGACGTGTCGTTCCACTACGAGCCGGCGCGGCAGATCCTGCACGGCGTGAATTTCACGATTCCCGCCGGCCGGCGCGTCGCGGTGGTCGGCCATTCGGGCTCGGGCAAGTCCACGCTTGCGCGGCTGCTGTTCCGCTTCTATGACGTGACCGGCGGCGCGATCCTCGTTAACGGCATGGACATCCGCGACGTCACGCAGAAATCGCAGCGCGCCGCGATCGGCATCGTCCCGCAGGACACGGTGCTGTTCAACGACAGCATCCTCTACAACGTGCGCTACGGGCGGCCCGAGGCGGGCGATGACGAAGTGGTCGCGGCGGCGCGCGCCGCGCACATCCACGATTTCGTCATGAGCCTGCCCGCGCAGTACGAAACCATGGTGGGGGAGCGCGGCCTCAAGCTCTCGGGCGGGGAGAAGCAGCGCGTGGCGATCGCGCGCGCCATCCTGAAGAACCCGCGCATCCTGATCTTCGACGAGGCGACCTCGGCGCTGGACTCGAAATCCGAGAAGGCGATCCAGGCCGAGCTCGAGCGCATCTCCGAGGGACGCACCACGCTGGTGATCGCGCACCGCCTGTCCACCGTGATGGACGCCGACGAAATCCTGGTGCTCGACAGGGGGCGCGTCATCGAACGCGGCACGCACCGCAGCCTGGTTGCGGCCGGCGGTACATATGCGCAGATGTGGTCGCTGCAGCAGCAGGAGGAGGCCGAGCAGGCCTCGCACCGCGACGCCGCCTGAGAGCGTGGGTGGTCCTCGAAACGTGGATCAAGTATGTCTTCCAGGTGCTTATTTTTGTTGATTTTTCGATCAGGCCTGCGCTAGACTGGCGAAACAGCGGCAACCGATCGGGAAACCGACCAGGAAATGGAACAACCCCAGCGGCATCTGCACCGTCTCGAGAAGATCGTCGCGATGTGCGCGCTCGTCGCGGTCCTCGCGCTCACGATCGGCTTCGCGCAAGCCGGGCCGAAGAAGAAAAATCCCTCCGCCGATTCCCTCGACACGCTCCAGTCGGCGCATCCCGAAAGGGTGTTCCTGCGCTCGTCGGTCGCGCTGGTGCAGGACGCAGCGAGCGGCGAGACGCTCATCGCCAAGAATGCCGAAACGGTGCTGCCGATCGCCTCGATCACCAAATTGATGACGGCCGTCGTGCTGCTCGACCGCGGTCTGGACATGGATGCGCGCGTGGTGATCAGCGCAGACGACCAGGACCTGGTGAAGGGAACGCACTCGCGGCTGCGCACCGGCGCGGTGCTTACGCGCAACGAATTGCTGTTGCTCGCGCTGATGTCCTCGGAGAACCGCGCCGCGGCGTCGCTTGCGCGCACCTACCCGGGCGGCACAGAGGCCTTTGTCAGGACGATGAACGAAAAGGCGAAGACGCTCGGCATGGCGGACTCGCGTTTCGTCGACCCGACCGGACTGCTGAGCGCCAACGTCTCCAGCGCCCAGGACCTCGGCCGGCTGGTGCAGGCGGCGTACGCCCATCCGCGCATACGCGAATACTCCACGCGCGAGTCGGTGCAGGTGCAGGTTTTCGGCCGCGCGATCGAATATCGCAACACCAACGGTCTGGTCCGAAATTCCGGCTGGGACATCGGGCTGTCGAAGACCGGCTTCATCAGCGAGGCGGGGCGCTGCCTGGTGATGCGCGTGCGCGTCGCCGGCAAGGACCTGGTGGTCGTGCTGCTCGACTCGTGGGGCAAGTACTCGCGCATCGGCGACGCCAACCGCATCCGCAAGTGGCTGGAGACCAACCTGCTGGCAGGTCGGCAGGGATAAAATCCGGCGGGTGAAGGGCACGGTCGGCTTCCACGGGTCGTCGGTCCCGCCGGACAATTTTCTGCAGGACGTCATCGCGGGGCTTTCGCTCGCGCGCAAGCAACTGCTGCCGAAGTATTTCTACGATGCCGCCGGCTCGGAACTGTTCGAGCGCATCTGCGAACTGCCCGAGTACTACGCGACGCGCGCCGAGACCGAGCTCACGCGCGCACATCTCGATGCGATTGCCGCATTCGCCGGCGCGAACGCCGAGCTGATCGAGTACGGCAGCGGCGTGAGCACCAAGACACGCATCCTGATCGAGCGGCTGCGCCCGGCGGTGTATGTGCCGATCGACATCTCGGAATCGGCGTTGAAGATTGCCGGCGCCACGCTGGCTGTCGAATTCCCGTGGCTCAACATCCAGGCAGTGGTCGGCGATTTCGACCGGCCGTTGATGCTGCCGGCGTTCAGCGGCAAGCGCGGCAGAAAGCTCGTCTACTTTCCGGGATCGACGATCGGCAACCTGACGCCGGAACAGGCGCTGTCGTTCCTGCACATGACGCGCGGGCTGGTCGGGCCGGACGGGGCAATGCTGGTGGGCGTAGACCTTAAGAAGGACGCCAATCAACTGCATGCCGCGTACAACGACGCGCAAGGCGTGACAGCCGCGTTCAACCTCAACCTGCTGCATCGCATCAACCGCGAGCTGCGCGGTGATTTCGACGTCTCAAGGTTCTCGCATTACGCGTTCTACAATGCGCACGCCGGCCGCATCGAGATGCACCTGGTGAGCCTGGTCCGCCAGACGGTCAACGTCGGCCGCTATCGTTTTTCGTTCGACGCGGGTGAGTCGATTCACACAGAGAATTCCTGCAAATATTCGGTCGACGAGTTCCGTGTGCTGGCGGCGGAGGCAGGATTCATCGGCAGGGAAGTCTGGCTCGACTCGAAAGGCCTGTTCAGCCTTCACGGGTTGGCCGCATCGTAACCGCCGTTCCCGCGCAGGCGGAAACCCGCCCGTCAATGCGTATCCATCCGCAAGCTTGGCACGTGCCCGATCGCGTTGGAAATCTTGTCCGCCGCGGCCTTGACCAGCGATCCCCACTGCGGCTTCATCCGGTCTGCGGGGGTTGACAGCGATAGCGCGGCGATCAGACGGCCGCCATCGTCGCGGATCGCGGCCGCAACGCAGCGCACGCCGAGTTCGGCCTCTTCGTCGTCGGTGGCCCAGCCCTGGCGCTGGATGCGCTCCAGGTCGCGCTCGAGCAGCGTGACGCTGGCGAGCGAATTCTTGGTGTGCGGCGCGAGGCCGGTGCGCTTCGCATACTCGCGCAGCTTCGCGGATCCTTCCTCAAGCAGGAACAGCTTGCCCGCCGCGGTGATGTGCAGCGCCGCGCGCGCGCCCACCACGTGCACCACGCGCATCGCCGAGCGGCCCGACGAGGTGCGCTCGACGTACACGATCTCGTCGTCGCGGCGCACCGACAGGTTCACCGTTTCGCCGGTCTGCGCGTGCAACTCGCGCATTCCGGGGAGCGCCAGCTCGCGCACGCCGATGCGTGATTTCACCAGGTTGCCGAGCTCCAGCAAGCGCATGCCGAGGCGGTAACTGCCTGGCTCCACGCGATCGACGACCCGGTCGGCGGCCATCGCGTTGAGGATGCGGTGCGCGGTCGACGGGTGCAGCCCGCTGATCTGCGATATCTGTTTGAGTCCGAGCGGCTCGGGGTGCTCGGCAAGCAGGTCGAGCAGCTTCATCATGCGCTCGATGACCTGGATTGGGTTCTTGGGTTCCTGCATGGGAGCGCGCATTCTATCCCACGATGTGAAATGCGGCGAGGAGGCCGCGTGTTATTCTTCCCGCTGATTCAAGAAGAAAATTCTTTCCATGCGCGTTGGATTGCTGGTCACTTGCCTGGTAGACCTGATGCGGCCGCGCATCGGCTTTGCGGCGCTTGAGCTGCTCGAGGCCGCCGGTTTCGAGGTGGTGGTCCCCGCCACGCAGACCTGCTGCGGGCAGCCCGGCTGGAACTCGGGAGATCGCGCCTCGGCGCGCGCGCTTGCGGAGAAACTGATCGGGGAGTTCGAAGGCTGCGATTACGTGGTGGCGCCTTCGGGATCATGCTCCGGCATGGTGAAGACGCACTACAACGACCTGTTTCCGGGCGAAGGCGCTTGGCTCGAGCGCGCCGAGCGGCTTGCCGCGCGCACCTGGGAACTGACCGATGTCCTGGTCAATGTTGCGAGGCTCGATAAACTGCCGAGCCGGTTCACCGGCAGCGTCACGTATCACGATTCCTGCTCGGGCCTGCGCGAGATGGGCGTCAAGCAGCAGCCGCGAACATTGCTTTCGAAACTGCCCGGCGTCGAGCTGAGGGAAATGAAGGACTGCGAAGTGTGCTGCGGCTTCGGCGGCACGTTCTCGGTCAAGTTCGGCGAGGTATCCGCCGCGATGGCCGACGCGAAGTGCGCCCACATCGCCGCCTCGGGCACCGAGGCGGTGGTGCTCGGCGACCTCGGCTGCATGCTGAACATCGAGGGGCGGCTGCGCCGGCGCGGCGACGGCGCCACGCGCGTGCTGCATATCGCCGAAGTGCTGACCTACGAGAAATAGCGGTGCAGATCCAGTCGATGCACTTCAGGCAGCGCGCCGGCCGCGCGCTGGCGGACGTGAAGCTGCAGAGCGTGATGAAGCGCTTCGGCTCGGGTTTCGCCGACAAGCGCGCCCAGGCGCGCGCCGCCTTCGGCGTCGAGCTGTTCGAGCGGCTGCGCGATGAGGGCGCCAGGATCCGCGACCGCGCGATCGAGAACCTCGACGTGTGGCTGCTGCGTTTCGAGGCGGAGGCCGAGCGCCGCGGCGCCACGGTGCTGTGGGCAAAAGACAGCGCCGAGGCGTGCGAGCACGTGCTGCGCATCTGCCGCGAACACGGCCTGAAAAAGGCGATCAAGTCGAAGTCGATGGTATCGGAGGAGGCCGGCCTGAACGACGCGCTCGAGGCAAACGGCGTGCAACCGGTCGAGACCGACCTCGGCGAATACATCATCCAGCTCGCCAGGGAAGCGCCTTCGCACATCATCGCGCCGGCGATCCACAAGGACAAGGAGCAGGTCTCGGACCTGTTCGCCGAGCATCACGGAAAACCCCGGCTCACCGACATCGACGAACTGACGCGCGAGGCGCGCCTGATGCTGCGCGAGCATTTCCTCAGCGCGGACCTCGGCATCTCGGGCGGAAATTTTCTGATTGCCGAGACCGGGTCGGTCGCGATCGTCACCAACGAGGGCAACGGGCGCATGACCACCACCATGCCCAAGGTGCATATCGCCGTCACCGGCATCGAGAAGGTGATCCCGACGCTGGAAGACCTGTCGCTGCTGAACCGGCTGCTGCCGCGCTCGGCCACGGGCCAGGCAATCGAGAATTATTTTTCCATCCTCACCGGTCCGCGCGGCGCGAACGACCGCGACGGGCCCGCGCACATGTATTTCGTGCTGGTCGACGGCGGCCGCACGAATTTTCTCGGCGGCGACTTGCAGGAGATGGTGCGCTGCATCCGCAGCGGCGCATGCAAGAATCACTGCCCGGTGTACCAGACGGTGGGCGGGCACGCCTACGGCTGGGTGTACCCCGGGCCGATGGGCTCGGTGCTGACGCCGATGTTCAACGGCTTGGAGAACGCGCTCGACCTGCCACAGGCGGCGACGCTGTGCGGTGCATGCCACGTTGCCTGCCCGGTGAAGATCCCGCTGCCGGAACTGCTCCGCAAACTGCGCGAAAAGCAGGTCGAGCAACGCCTGCGGCCATGGGCCGAGCGCGCGGGGATCCGCCTCTGGGCGTTCGCCGCGATGCATCCATGGCTGTACGCGCTCGGAACGAAGATCGCAGTGCGCGTGCTGCGCATGCTGAGCAGTTCCACAGGCGTGATCCACAAGCTCCCGTTCGATCCGGGCTGGACGCTCGGGCGCGATTTTCCCGCGCCCGAGCGCAAGACGTTCCGCGAGCTCTACGCGGAACAACGATCGGAACAGGGGAACCTGGGTTCCCGCGTTACCCCCTCCTAGCTATTCCGCCGCCTGAGTGCGCGCAGCGCAAAGCGCGCCGGATCCACCGCATCGGCGAGCGCACCCTCCAACGGCAGCGGCTCGCCCTCCAGGATGCTCGCCAGCAGTTCGGCGCCGAGCCCGGCCCAGAGAATGCCGCGCGAGCCGTAGGCGGTGGCCGCGTACAGCCCTGCAATGCGCGGCATCGCGCCGAGCGGCAAGGGTTTGACGAGCGCGGCGTCATCCGCGAGCGCGCCGATCACCGGCAGCCGGTCGCGCGCAACCGCGCGAAACCCGACGCGGCCCTCGAGTCTCTCCGGGTCGAGCCCGGCGGACGATCCTGGCACGATGCGCTCCAGGCGCTCGAGGTTCCCGGCATGGCTTGCCGCGCGCGGCGCCGGATCCTCGTCGTCGAGGTCGAAACTCGCGCCGGCCACCGCCATGCCCGCAACCGGCGGGATGAGGTAGCCGCCGCGCAGCAGCACCGCGCGCAGTTGCGCAAAGCGATCGCCCGGAAGATGCGTCGCCTGCCCACGCACGCGGCGCAAGCTCAGGTGCCGTTGCGGCGCGAGCGCGAGTGCATCGGCTGCGTTCGCGAGCACCACCACCGGCGCGCGCGCGAGCTCGGCTCCGCGCCTGTCACGTGCGAGCCATGCTCCATCGTGCGGCTCGAGCGTCGCAACTTCGCAGTTGAACCGCGCATCGAGCCGCTCGCCGCATTTTGCAAGCAGCGCGTTCACCAGGCGCGGCGGCCGGACCCAGCCCGCGTGCGCAAACCATACCCCGCCCGCGGCGAGCGCCACGCCGGCCGCGCTCGAGGCCTGCGCGCGATCGAGCCAGCGGGCGTATTCGGGCGGATAGCCGAGCTCCCGGATGGCGGCGCGCTGCGCAATCGATTCGTCCTCGTCGCGCGCAAGCTGCAGCGCTCCGCAGCGCGCCCATTCCGGCGCAAGGCCCGCTTGTTCCAACAGCCGCCCGTGCCCGAGCCACCAGGTGAACGCCGCGCGCGTCAGACGCGAATGCAGGTTGTCATCGGGCGACACCAGCGGATGGACCACGCCCGCGTGATTGCCCGAGGCCTCCAGCGCGGGCGCTGCGCGGCGCTCGAGCAGCGTGATGCCCCAGTCGCGTGCGGCGAGCCTCTCGCACACCGCGCCTCCGGCGAGCCCCGCGCCGATCACCAGCGCGCGCCGCTGCGGCGCCGCCTTGCGCGCCTGCGGACGCAACAGCGCGAGGCGCGCGCAGGTCATCTCGCGCTTGGTTGCGTAGCCGTCGCGTTTCTCCACCGCAAAGCCCGCCGCTTCGAGCGCGCCGCGCACCGCGGCCGCTGCGCTCCAGGTGGCCGCAGTAGCGCCGGGCGCGGCGAGGCGTGCGATCGCGCGCATCGTCTCGCGCGACCACATCGCCGGGTTGCCGGCTGGCGTGAAGCCATCGAGATAGATTGCGTCGGCGGCCATGCGCA
>JBGOTT010000085.1:0-12774 GCA_041476585.1 Gammaproteobacteria bacterium
CGATCGCGTGGCGCCGCGCAAAGCGCTGCGCCGCGACCTCGCGCGCAAGATCGGCACCGTCAAAAGCCTCCGCACTGACGGCCCCACGCCTTGCCGGCCTGCCCGGCACGGACTGGGAGTAAAATCAAAAAAGGGACCGCCGAACGCGCGTCCCGGTTTTCAGCCCCGGTGAAGATCTTGAATAACGTACGCGAATTCGATCAAAAGCTCGATAGTCAGGAACGACGTGCCCCCGCGAGACTGCGTGAGGCGGAGCGGCGCTACCAGACGCTGTTCAATGCCAGCCCGCAGCCGATATACGTCTACGACGTCGAGACGCTGCGCATCGTGGCTGCCAACGAGAAGATGGTGCAACGCTACGGATGGACGCGCGAGGAGCTTTTGTGCATGAGCGCACTTGACCTCCATCCCGCCGGGGAGGAGGAGCGCTTCAGAAGGGGTTCGCATGAGCCGCCCGACGTGGACATCGTCAGAACCTGGCGCCACAAGCGGAGCAACGGCGCGGTGTTCGATGCCGAGGTCACTGCGCACGATTTCGACTTGGACGGCCGCAGGCTGCGTCTGGTTATTGCAAACGACATCACGGAGCGAAAGCGGCAGGAGCGGGTCCTGCGCGATAGCGAAGAGCGCTTTCGCAGCCTGACCGAGCTATTCTCCGATTTGTACTGGGAGACCGACGAAAACCATCGCTTCGTACGGATGACCGGGATTCTGTTCGCGCGCCGCCGGATCCGGCCGGAGGCGTTCGAGGGCAAGACGCGCTGGGAGATCGAAGCCCCGAACATGTCCGCGGAGGGTTGGGCGAGGCACCGGGCCGATCTGGAGGCGCATCGTGAATTCCGCGATCTCGTCATCGCCCGCAGGAACGCGGCCGGAGAGAAGTACTACATCAGCCTGAGCGGCCGGCCCATGTTCGACGAACGGCGCGAGTTCCGCGGCTACCACGGCGTCGGCATGGACGTTACGGCGAGAATAGTCGCCCAGGAAGCGCTGCAGAAGGCGGCGGGGGATCTGCAGGCGCTCTCGCGCAGGCTGGTGGAAGTCCAAGAGGTGGAGCGGCGCGATCTCAGCCGCGAACTGCACGACCGGATCGGCCAGAACCTGACCGCGCTGTACATCAACCTCGATATTCTGCTCGGCAATATCGGCGTGCACGGTTCCGCCGAGATCGAGGGACGCCTGCGGGACTCGCTCGAGATCCTCGGAGCAACGGCAAGGATGATCGATGACATCACCGCCGAACTGCGCCCGCCGATGCTCGACAACATCGGGCTCGCCGCAGCGCTGCGCTGGCACGGCGCGCGGTTCGCGTCGCGAACCGGAATCGCGGTGACGGTCGATGCGGACGAGGACTTCATTCCGGAGACCGCCGCGATGCGCGACGTGGCGCTATTCCGTATCGCCCAGGAAGCTCTCAACAACGCCGCCAAGCACGCGCACGCTCGCAACATCGAGATCACCATCCGGGTCAAGCAAGGCGAGCTTATCTTCCAGGTGCGCGACGACGGCACGGGTTTCGATGCAGACGCCGATTCAGGCACGCGCATCGGACTGGGCATGCGGACGATGCGCGAGCGCGCCGCAGCAATCGGAGGCCAGCTTGAGGTGACCTCGAGCGCCGAGGCCGGCACTACGCTGCGCGTGCGGGTGCCGCTCTGAGCCTTCGCATCCGCGTACTGATCGCGGACGACCACGCGATGGTGGCGGATGGATTGCGTTACATCGTCGCGGCGCAACCGGACATGGAAGTGCTCGGGATCGCCGGCAACGGCCTCGAGGCCGTCCGCCTCGCGAGCGAGCTACAGCCCGACATCGTGGTCATGGATTACTCGATGCCCGAGCTGAACGGCGCGGAAGCCGCGCGCAGGATCCTCGAGGACTGCCCGCGTAGCGGCGTGGTCATGCTTTCGATGTATTCGGACGTGGAGCACGTGCGCCGGGCGTTGCAGGTCGGAGCGCTTGGCTACGTGATGAAGAAATCCGCCTCGCGCGAGCTCGTCGCTGCGATCCGTTCGGTCAGCGCCGCCAAACGCTTTCTGAGCGCGGAACTCGCGAGCATGATCATCGACGAGTACGCGGTCGGAGACGGCGCCGACGATCCGTTGGCGCGGTTGAGCGGGCCCGAGCGGGAGGTGCTGCAGTTGCTCGCGGAGGGCAGGAAGGTCGCCGAAATCTCCGACAACCTCGCGCTGTCGCCGAGGACGGTCGTAACCTACCGGACGCGGCTGATGGAAAAGCTCGGTATCCGCGATCTGGCCGGGCTGGTCCGGTTCGCGATCCAGCGCGGGATCATTCACCTCGAATAGTACTCACACGGCGGGGGCGGGAATAGCGGGTGTCCTGCGCCCCCCGGACTCCATCGATTTGCGCATCTTCTCGATCGCCTTGGCCTCAATCTGGCGGATGCGCTCGGCCGAGACCTTGAATTCGGCAGCGAGGTCGTGCAGCGTGGCGGAATCCTTTTCCGCCAGCCAGCGCGCTTCGACAATGCGCCGGCTGCGCGGGTCGAGGCCGTCAAGCGCGCTTGCCACGCCTTGCGTGCTCAGGCGCTCTGATTCCTCCCGCTCCAATATGCGGGAAGGCTCGGAATCGGGGTTGGCGACCAGGTAATTCACCGGCGCGTATGCGTCTTCGTCGTCGTCAGTCTCGAAAGCGACTTCCTGGCCTGCGAGCCGCGTTTCCATTTCCTTCACTTCCTCAGGCTTTACCCCCAAATCGCGCGCCATTTTCCCGACTTCGGCGACCGACAGCGGCGCCAGCCCGTTCTTCATCGACCGCAGATTGAAGAACAGCTTCCTCTGGGCCTTGGTGGTGGCGACCTTGACCAGCCGCCAGTTGCGCAGGACGTATTCATGGATCTCCGCCTTGATCCAATGGATGGCGTACGAGACCAGGCGCACGCCACGGTCCGGATCGAAGCGCTTCACTGCTTTCATCAGGCCAATGTTGCCTTCCTGGATCAGGTCGGCGTGCGGCACGCCGTATCCAAGGTAACTGCGAGCCACGGCGACCACCAGGCGCAGGTGCGACAGCACCAATTCTCGCGCGGCGTCGAGATCGCCGTGGTCGCGCAGGCGAACCGCGAGCCGTTGCTCTTGCTCCGCGCTCAACAGCGGGAAGCGATTCACGGTCCGGACGTAACTCTCCAGACTGCCGGTCGCAAGCGGAATCGAAACCGGGACGGGCAGCGCCAACGAGGTTTGCATGATCATGGTCTCCAACAAATCATTTTAGCACTCTGAGCATTTGAGTGCTAATGGCGCATGAAGTTCCTCAGGCTACCTTGACCCTATCCTTCAGCTAGGCTCTATTTGACGTAAGTATATACTTACTGACAAGCAAGCCCCCAGCCATCCGAGGAAGCCCGCCAAGGCCGCGACGGCTGCGGCATCGGCGGGGGCGAGGTGGCTCAGCCCAAAGCTCGCGTCGTAGGTCGCCGCGAGCGACTGCGCCGCGCGATCGAGTACCGCCAGACTGACCGAGACGATGCAAAGCGCGACCACGCTGCCCGCCAGTCCTTGCACAGCGCCAAGATATAAAAATGGCCGACGGATGAAGCCGTCGGTCGCCCCGAGGAGCTTTGCGACCTCGATCTCCTCGCGCTGGGTGAGGATCTGCATGCGAATCGTGTTGAAGGTCACGGCGACCAGGCCGATCCCCAGCAGCGCGCCGAGCAGAAAGATCCCGGATCGCGCGAAACGGATCAGCGCCGCGAGCCGCCTCGCCCAGTCCGAATCGATCTGCGCGTGCGCGATGCCCGGGAGCCGGCGGTATTCCCCGGCCAGCGCGTCGAGTGCGTCGGGAGCGGCGTCGCGCGGGCGCAGCACGAAGGCGTCAGGCAGGGGGTTGTGCTCCAGGGCTGCGAAAACCTCGGCGAGCGCCCCGGTCCTGCGCAAAGCCACAAGTGCTTCGTCGCGCGGCACGAAGCGAACCGCAGCGATCCGCGGATCAGCCCGCAAGCGCTTGCCGAGCGCCTCTGTTTCCGCGGCCTTCGCTTCGGTCGACATGAACAGGCTCAGTTGCGGCTCGATCGAAGTACGCTGGGCAATCCCCGACAGGCTGGAGAGCAGGGCGTAACCGCCCGCCGGCAGGGCCAGCGCGATACCGATCACCAGCGCGTTGAGCGCACTCGTCATCGGTTGCGCGCGCACCTTGGCCACGGCAGCCGCAAACGCACGTCCATGCTGGCGAAACCACGCAATCATCTCGCGGCTCCCGCGATGTCCTCTGCAAGCCGGCCCTGTTCCAGCCGCAACGTGCGCCGCCCAAGGCGCGCCACGAGCCGTTCGTCGTGGGTAGCGATCAGTACGGTGACCCCGACCTGGTTGAACGAAAGGAACAGCTCGATGATTCTCTCTGCCGAGGCTGCGTCGAGGTTCGCCGTAGGCTCATCGGCGATGAGGATCGCAGGCCGGTTGACGACCGCACGTGCGATCGCCAGACGTTGCTGCTCGCCGCCGGAGAGCTGGATCGGGCGGGCACGTTCACGCGCCAACAGCTCCACTTTGTCGAGCGCGGCGCGCGCGCGGCGGGCGGCCTCCCAAACCGAGAAATCAGAAAAAGCGAGCGGCAGCATCACGTTCTCGAAGACGCTGCGGTCGTAGAGCAGTTTCTGGTCCTGGAATACGAGGCCAAGGTTGCGCCGCAGATAGGGAATGGCGGCGCGCTTGAGCGCGCCCACATTCTGGCCGTTGACGAGCACCGTGCCGCTGGTGGCGCGCTCAATTGCAGCGATGAGCTTGAACAGAGTGGTCTTGCCCGCTCCGGAGTGGCCGGTGACGAAGACCAATTCGCCCGCTCCGATCGAAAACGAGACGTCCCTGAGCACCTCGAGGCCGCCAGGGTAGCGCTTGGCGACGCAGGAAAAGCCGATCACTCGACCAGGGCGTCGACGAAATCACGCGCCGAGAAAGGCCGCAGGTCGTCGATACCTTCGCCTACGCCGACGAAAAGCAGCGAGAGCGGGCGTTTCGACGTCGATCCTGCTTGCGCCAGGCTGGATCGCGCCTGCGCCGCGATGGCCACCACCACGCCGCCCTTCGCGGTGCCATCGAGCTTGGTGAGCACCAGCCCTGTCAGACCGAGCGCCGCGTCAAACGCCTTCACCTGATTAAGCGCGTTCTGACCGATGTTCGCGTCGAGCACCAGGATCACCTCGTGCGGAGCCTCGGGATCGAGCTTGGCAATCACGCGCTTGACCTTCTTGATCTCCTCCATCAGATGCAGCTGCGTCGGCAAGCGCCCGGCGGTGTCTGCAAGCACTACGTCGATCGATCGCGCGCGCGCGGCGTTTATCGCGTCATAGACCACCGCTCCGGGGTCGCCCGACGCCTGCGCGATGACGGTGACGCCGTTGCGCTCGCCCCAGGCGACCAACTGCTCGCGCGCGGCGGCCCGGAAGGTGTCGCCGGCCGCAAGCAGCACGCTGCGGCCTTGCGAACGGAAGAACTTTGCCAGTTTGCCGATCGACGTGGTTTTGCCCGAGCCGTTGACACCCGCGAACATGATCACCAGCGGCCGCGCGTGCGCGGGCTCAAGCGAGCGCTCGAGCGGTGCAAGCAACGCGATCAACTCTTCCTTCAGCATGCGCTTGAGTTCCGCGCCGTCGGCAGGCTGCTCGCTGCGCGCGCGCGCGCGCAGCGTGGCGATGAGGTGCGCGCTCGCCTCCACGCCGCAATCGGCGGTGATCAACGCCGTTTCCAGCTCGCCGAACAGCGCTTCGTCGACGTTTCTGCGTTTGAACAGCGCGCTGAGATCCGTGCCGAGGACTCCGCGCGTGCGCGCGAGGCCCGCGCGCAGCCGCTCCGCCCACGGACGGGCCGGCGCTTCATCGACGGATTTCTTTAGCAGGCCGAACATCGGAGGGGGCTGGCGCACCGCGCAAACCGGCTACCATTGACCCGATTCTAGCAAACGGGTCAGGTGTGAACGCGCTCGCACGCAATCGGAACGGCACGACGGGGCAGGTGCGCATCATAGGCGGGTCGTACCGACGCAGGTTGCTTGCGTTTCCGGCGCGCCCCGGCGTGCGGCCGACGCCCGACCGCGTGCGCGAGACGCTGTTCAACTGGCTCGGCCAGTCGCTCGAGGGCTTAGCTTGCCTCGATTTGTTCGCAGGCAGTGGCGCGCTCGGCTTCGAGGCCGCATCGCGCGGTGCTCGCCGGGTAGTAATGATCGAACGCGACCGTGCCGCCTGCAATGCGCTCGCGGCCAACCGCGAGCGGCTCGGCGCTTCTGCGGTCGAGGTGGTCGCCGGCGACGCTCCCGCGTGGCTGGCGCGTGCGGCGGAGCGTTTCGATGTGGTTTTCCTCGACCCCCCGTTCAGGCAGAATGTGCTGCCGCAACTGCTGGAGCGGTTGCCGCGCGTACTTACGGCGCGCGCGCGCGTGTACGTGGAATCGGAACGGGCGCTCGAAGCGCATGATGCGTGGCGGGCGCTGCGCGCTGCACGCGCCGGACACGTGAACTATCAGTTGATCGAATGGAGCGGCGATGATCCGGGCGATCTATCCAGGGACGTTTGATCCGCTTACGCGCGGCCACGAGGATCTGGTGCGGCGCGCGAGCACCCTGTTCGACAGTCTTGTCGTCGGGATCGCGGCCAGCAGCGCCAAACGGCCGTTCTTCAGCACCGAAGAACGAGTCGCGATGGCGCTCGAGGTGCTCGGCGACTTGAAAGGTGTCACGGTGGTCGGCTTTTCAGGCCTGCTGACCAACTTCGCGCGCGAGCAAGGCGCGAAGGTGATCGTGCGAGGACTGCGGGCGGTGAGCGATTTCGAGTACGAGTTTCAGCTTGCCGGGATGAACCGCAACCTCTATCCGGACATCGAAACGGTGTTTCTGACGCCCTCCGAGCAGCACATGTTCATCTCTGCCACGCTGGTACGCGAGATCGCCACGCTCGGCGGGGATGTTTCCAAGTTCGTCCACCCGAAAGTCCAGGCAAGGCTCGCCCAGAAAGTCCGCTCGCTCGGCGCGGCTTGAGGTGCCGGTTCGCCTCTATCGCTGGCAGGCAGGGCAGAAGAACGTCGAACGCTGTCCCTGGACGACGCGGCGGATTGGCGTACCGCAGCGCCGGCACTGCAAACCTTCGCGGTCGTAAACCGAGTAGCGCATCTGGAAGCAGCCCAGTTCGCCCCCGGCGCCTGAGTAATCGCGCAGGCTTGAGCCGCCGGCGCGGATTGCCGCGCGCAACGTTGCCTTGATTTCGGATGCAAGGCGCGTGCAGCGCGAAAGCGACAGCCGATGCGCCTGCAGGCGCGGATGGATGCCGGCCTGGAACAGACACTCGTTCGCGTAGATGTTGCCCACTCCGACGATGCGCTTCGCGTCCATCAGCAGTTGCTTGATCGCTACGCGGCTGCCCCGGGTCAGGGTATGCACGCGCCTACCGTCGAAATTGCGCTCGAGCGGTTCGATGCCCAAACCGGCGAGCAACCGATGCTGCTCCACGCGACCGGTGGACCAGAGCACCGCGCCGAAGCGGCGTGGATCGCGCAGGCGCAACAGTACGTCGCCCAGTTGGAGATCGAAATGGTCGTGCTTGCCAGGCGGCGTCTCGCGTGGCAGAACCCTCAGGCTGCCCGACATGCCGAGGTGGACGATCAGGTGGCCGGCGCCGCAGTCGATCAGCAGGTACTTGCCTCGCCGCGCGACGCCGCGCACCGAAAGCCCCTTCAAGTCGCGTGCTGATGCGTTGACGCGCCAGCGCAGGCGCGGCTCGCGCACTGCAACCCCGGAAATGATGCGGCCGGTGAGATGCGGTGCGATGCCGCGCCGGGTTACTTCGACTTCAGGCAGTTCTGGCATGCGCGAACCTTGTTTTGCGGTCGGTGTCGAAGCAGCGCTGCTCCGGCTTGTGCAGGTCCGCAAATATACCTAAACTCTCCTCGCATCGACAGCGCGGATGCGCTGCCCTCCCCTCGTCTAAACTTTCCCGATCGCTTCTCATGGTGTCTGACCGCTGGATCCGGTACGCAAGCGTCCTGCTCTGTGCGGCGGGATTGACGCTTTCCGCGGCTGGGTCGGCGCAGACCGATGCCGACGACGACGACGAACCCCCGCCGCAGCTGGAGCAGTCGGCAAAGCCGCCGCCGGAGCGCTTGCCGCTTCAGGATCTGTCCGAGGAAGTGCTCTACGAGTACCTCTTCGCCGAGATTGCCCTGCAGCGCGGCAGCGCCGGACTTGCTGCACAGGCCTTCGTCGATCTCGCTCGCCGCACCGGCGATCCGCGTCTGGCGCGCCGCGCCGCGGAGGTCGCTGCCTTCGCGCGGCTGCCGAACCTGTCGATCGAGGCGGCCCAGCTGTGGCACGCGGCTGACCCCGAGTCGGTTCAGGCGCTGCAGACCGTGACCGCGATGCTGGTGAACGCCCGGCGCGTCGATGAGGCGGAGCCTTACCTCGCGAGGCTGCTCGCGGCGGACGGCGCTGCGGCAGCGAGCGGATTCATGCAGATGGGCCGCTTTCTGTCCGGCAATCCTGACAAAGTGGCCAACCTGCGTGTGGTGCAGCGCCTCGCCGGCGGGCATGCGACGCTGCCGGAGGCGCACTTCGCGATTGCCCAGGCCGCGTACGCCGCGAATGACGAGACGCTTGCGCTTGCCGAGGTGCGCCGTGCAGCCGAACTGCGCCCCGAGTGGGAGAGCGCCGCGGTGTTCGAGGCGCAGATCCTGCAGCGCAAGCAGCCCGACGCCGCCGTCGCGCGGCTGGCATCGTTTCTCGAAAAGCAGCCGAATTCGCGCGAGGTGCGCCTCAACTACGCGCGCGTGCTGGTCAGCAGCATGCGTTATGCCGAAGCGCGCGCGGAGTTCGGCAAGCTGCTCTCGGTTTACCCGGACGACCAGGGAGTGCTGTATGCCGTCGGCCTGCTCGCGCTGCAGGTGAAGGATTTCGCGGCCGCCGAGACCAATTTCAAGCGCCTGCTCGAACTGAACTACCGCGATCCGAACGCGGTGCGTTTCACGCTCGGTCAGATCGCCGAAGAGCGCAAGGATTTCGCCGGAGCGCAGGCGTGGTATGCGCAGGTTACCCCCGGCGAGCATTTCCTTCCGTCGCGGCTGCGCTACGCGCAGACTCTGGCCACGCAAGGCAAGCTCGATGCCGCGCGAGCCTACCTGCGGGAAGCGGGCGAAACCGGCAATCCGCAGCAGGTGCAGTTCACCATCGCCGAGGCGCAGTTGCTGCGCGACGCCAACCAGAATGGCGAGGCGTTTTCGCTGCTCGGCAAGGCGCTTGAGGGCCAACCCGAGCAGCCCGAGCTGTTGTACGACTTTGCACTGACCGCGGAGAAGCTCGAACGCTTCGACCTGCTGGAGGCGAACCTGAAGAAACTGATCCAGGTGAAGCCCGACCACGCGCACGCCTACAACGCGCTCGGCTACTCGCTTGCCGAGCGCAATCTGCGCCTCGAGGAAGCGCGCAAACTGATCGAGCGGGCGCTCGAGCTTTCCCCGGACGACGCATTCATCATCGACAGCATGGGCTGGGTGTACTACCGCATGGGAGACATTCCCAAGGCGGTCGAACACCTCAACCGGGCCTGGCAGGGGCGGCAAGACGCGGAAATCGGCGCGCACCTGGGCGAAGTGCTGTGGGTGAGCGGGAAACGCGCGGAAGCCGAGCGTGTATGGAAGGAAGCAAGCGACTCCCACCCGGACAACGAACTCCTGCGCAGGACCATCGAACGTTTCCTGCCGCGCTGATGCGGCCGGCGGGCGTTCTTCTCGCCGCCGTATTCCTGCTGTGCGCCTGCGCCGGGCTGCCTGAGCTGGGTGCTGAGCGCGCGGCGCTGCTCGAATTCGAGCTCGCCGGCCGGATTGCGGTGCGGTACGCCGAACAAGCGGCGAGCGGCAGCGTGGCCTGGCGGCATTCGCGCGCATCCGACGAACTGCTGATCACCACGCCAGTGGGCGGGGCGGTCGCGCGCATCGTGCGCGACGCCAGTGGCGTGACGCTCACTGACGCTGACGGCGATGAGCATCGCGCAGCCGATGCGGAGTCGCTTACCGAGCGTGTGCTCGGCTTCAGGCTGCCGCTCGAAGGCCTCTCCGATTGGGTGCGCGCGCGGCCAGTCGTCGGTCAGACCGCGGTCGCCCAGTACGACCTGACCGGAAGGCTTGCGACCCTCGAGCAGAGCGGCTGGCGCATCGAGTACCTCGACTACGAATCGGCGCAAGCCGGCGCGATGCCCACGCGCATGCGCCTGCACTATCCGGCGCTGGAACTGCGTTTGGCGATCCATGACTGGAAGGTCCGGTGAGCGCCGATCTGCAGTGGTTTCCGGCGCCCGGCAAGCTCAATCTGTTCCTGCATGTAGTGGGCCGCCGCGACGATGGCTACCACCTGCTGCAGACCGTGTTCCGGCTGATCGACCGCGCAGATCAGGTCGGCATACGCGTGCGCGCGGACGGTATCATTCTGCGCACGCTCGAAAACCCCCGGATCGCGGAGGCGGACGATCTCTGTCTGCGCGCGGCGAGAAAGCTGAAAGAACGCACCGGAACGCGCTTCGGGGCGGAGATCGCGCTCGAAAAGGTCTTGCCGATCGGCGGTGGAATGGGTGGCGGAAGCTCCGATGCGGCCACCGCGCTGATCGTGCTCAACCGCCTGTGGGATCTCAAGCTCTCGCGTGCCGAACTTCTCGAACTGGCGCTTGATCTGGGGGCAGACGTTCCTGCGTTCGTGTTCGGCGGCAACGCGCTCGGAGAGGGCATCGGAGAGCGGCTGACCGCGCTGACCCTGCCCCCTGCCTGGTACCTCGTTTTGACCCCGCAAGTCGCGGTTTCCACGAAAGAAATCTTCACTCACCGCGCGTTGACACGAGATAGCAAAACGCTCAAACTACCGGCCTTTTTCGCCGGACAGGGCCGAAACGATCTTGAACCCGTGGTCTGCGGCCTGTATCCGGCCGTGGCCGAGCATCTTGCCTGGCTCAGGCGGCATGGCGATGCGCGCATGACGGGATCGGGTGGGTGCGTGTTTGCCGGATATGCGAGCGAGTCGGACGCGCGCTCGGTACTTGGGCAGTTGCCCCCGCACATGAAGGGATTCGTCACGCGCGGGTTGGAGCGCCATCCGCTCGCGCACTGGATTCCGGACCGCTGACCGATTTGCAGTGCGGTTGGGGAGTCGCCAAGTTGGTTAAGGCAGCGGATTTTGATTCCGCCATTCGAGGGTTCGAATCCTTCCTCCCCAGCCATTTTTGCTGAAACACGCAACCCAAGACCGATGCCGAACCTTCCGTCCAAAGTCCTGCTCGACAGGCTGATGATCTTTACCGGCAACGCGAACCCGCGCTTGGCGCAGGACGTTGCCAAGCATCTGGGCATCGGGCTCGGCCGCTCGATCGCCGGCAAGTTCTCCGACGGCGAGGTGATGGTTGAGTTGCTGGAGAATGTGCGCGGCAAGGACGTGTTCGTACTGCAGTCGACCTGCATGCCGACCAACGACAACCTGATGGAGCTGCTGGTGATGGTTGACGCGCTCAAGCGCTCGTCGGCAGCGCGCGTGACCGCTGCGATCCCGTATTTTGGCTACGCGCGCCAGGACCGTCGGCCGCGCTCGGCGCGCGTGGCGATCAGCGCCAAGGTGGTGGCGAACGCGCTGACCGCGGTGGGCGTGTCGCGCGTGCTGACGATGGATCTGCATGCGGACCAGATCCAGGGGTTCTTCGACATCCCGGTGGACAACGTGTACGCGGCGCCGGTGCTGCTCGGGGACGTGTGGAAACAGCGCTACGAGGATCTGATCGTAGTCTCGCCGGACGTGGGCGGCGTGGTGCGGGCACGGGCGCTCGCGAAGCGGCTGGAATCGGACCTGGCGATCATCGACAAGCGCCGTCCGCGCGCGAACGTTTCCGAAGTGATGAACGTGATCGGGGAGGTGAAGGGACGCACCTGCGTGATCATGGACGACATGGTCGATACCGCGGGAACGCTTTGCAAGGCCGCGCAGGTGCTCAAGCAGGAGGGCGCGGTCAAGGTCGTCGCCTACTGCACGCACCCGGTACTCTCAGGTGGAGCGGTGGAACGCATTGCGGAGTCCGATTTGGATGAACTGGTGGTGACGGACACGATACCTTTGCGCGAAGACGCGCGCGCCTGCAGCAAGATCCGGCAGTTATCGATAGCCGGCCTGCTGGCCGAGACCATCCTGCGCATTTCCACCGAGGACTCCGTCAGTTCTCTGTTCATCGAATAGGAAGATTTTTCAATCCCGGCGCGGGCCTGGTCGCGGGGCGTGCCGGAAAACCTCAAGGAGCAGTCATGAAAATCGAGATCAGCGCGAGCAAGCGCAAGGTGCAGGGAACGGGTGCGAGCCGCCGTCTGCGCCTCGCGGGCCGCGTACCGGGAATCGTGTACGGCGGAGACAAAGAGCCTGTCAACATCGAGCTCGACCACAAGGACCTCTATCACAAGATGAAGATGGAGGCATTTCACGCGTCTATCCTCACGCTCGACCTCGAAGGCGGCAAGGAGCAGGTATTGCTGCGAGCGTTCAACATGCATCCGTACAAGCTGCGCGTCGCGCACGTCGATTTCCAGCGCGTATCGAAGGACAGGAAGATCCACATGAAGGTGCCGCTGCACTTCGTGAACGCCGAGCTTTCGCCGGGTGTGAAGGAGCAAGGCGGCGTGGCGAGCCACGTGCTGAACGAACTCGACGTGCGCTGCCTGCCAGAAGAGCTGCCGGAGTTCATCGTGGTCGACCTGTCGGGCATGTCGGTCGGCAAGTCGATCCACGTCAAGGACCTGGTGCTGCCCAGGGGCGTCGACG